>PWRF01000177.1 GCA_003556325.1 Bacteroidales bacterium
GCTGCCCTGCTTTTTGGATGCAGCCCCGCGCGCGACACGAGCGAAATGACCACCATCAGGGGAATCGTATTCGGCACCTATTACACAGTTATCTATTACGATGAGGAGGGAACAAATTATTCCGACACCATTGAAGGGTTTTTTCGTGAATTCAACAGGTCGCTCTCCTTTTACGATGAAAACTCTCTGCTCTCACGTATAAACAGGAACGAAGAAACGGCTGTTGATGAGTATTTTAAGGTAGTTTTTGAGCGCGCTATGGAGATTTCGGAGGAGACCGGGGGTGCCTTTGATGTGACGGTGTTCCCGCTTGTTGATGCCTGGGGCTTTGGCCCGTCAGAACGGGCTGAGATGTACCCTGAAAAAATTGACAGCCTGCTGGAGTTTGTTGGATACCAAAAGGTCTGGATGGAGGACGGCCACATTCACAAGGCCGATGAGCGGGTCAGGGTCGACTTTAATGCCATTGCCAAAGGGTATGCTGTCGATCTGGTCGGGGAGCTGCTGGAGTCAAAGGGTGTGCAGGTATACATGGTCGAGATCGGCGGCGACCTGGTGACCAGGGGGCCAAAGCCTGACGGCGACCCCTGGCGCATTGGACTTGAGGTCCCGGCCACGACTGCTGAAGCACCACAAGAATGGCAGTATTACGTGGAAGTGACCAACACCGGACTCGCCACTTCAGGCGACTATCGCCGCTATTACGAAGAAGATGGGAAAAGGTATTCGCACACCATAGACCCGAAAACCGGTTATCCGGTTCAGCACCAGCTAATGAGTGTTTCGGTTTTTGCCCCCGACGGCATGTCGGCAGATGCCTATGCCACCGCCTTTATGGTCATGGGACTTGATGAGTCTGTCTCTTTCGTTGAAAGCCGCAACGACCTGGAAGCCTATTTCATCTATACTCCCGACACACGTGATGAGTTTGCCTACCATGCTACGTCCGGCCTTGAACTTCTTACCAGGGAGGACCTTTAGTGAAACTTAAAAAACCCGCGTCCTTTTTCCCCGTGGTGATATTCTGGCGGGGCTTGGCCTAAAAGCATGGTCGCCAGAAAAAATTCCCGGTGCGAGGCGAAATTCGGGGTGAAAACCACCTCCTTCGGTGGAGGATAATCCGGTTTTAATGAATTTCTTACTTTTTTCAGATGGCAAATAATACGCAGTATCAGCCGCATTACGCCGTAATCTGACATGCGCTTCCAGCCCCCGAAACTTTACATGAAACCTGCAACATTTTCCGGAAAAAACCTGGCAGGAAATTCACTGCTCTTTTCAAATATTATTTCGTATCTTTACGTTTAGCATTCGCACGACAAAAAGAATGTAATCATCATGAAAAGAGCACAAAAGATACGTCTTGGAATATTTGTTATAGTAAGTACAGGCCTGCTGCTGATCCTGATCGGGTATTTTACCGCCAGGGGCCTGTTCGAACGCAAGGAACAATACTTTGTGGCTTATACAAATGTATCGGTCACAGGCCTTGAGGTGGGCAGCCCCGTAAAGTATATGGGAATAAATGTGGGATCCATTGCCGACATCCGCATTTCACCGATCGATGTGAACACGATCATTGTGGAACTTGCCATTCAGGAGGGTACGCCCATAAAAGAAGACGCAGTGGCAGATATAGTTGCTATGGGAATTACCGGTTTGCGAACCATTGAGATAAGAGGAGGCACCCAGGAGGCTGATTTTGTTGAGCCGGGAGGATATATCCGGGCAGGGACCTCTTTTGCCGAAGATATTACGGGTAAAGCAGAAGATGTTTATTTCAGGCTGGAGGATGTACTCAATAATTTACAGGTATTTACTCATCCTGACAACATGCGGGCCTTTACAAAAACAGCAGAAGACATATCGCTTTTTACTGAACAGGCAACCGGCACAATGACGGGTGTTGATCAGCTCATCACGGAAAACCGGGAAGACATCAGGCAAAGCCTGGCTGCCATTAACAAGTTCACACAGGACCTGGATAAAACCTCAGAAGAGATGTTTCTGGCCGTGGCTCGTTTTAATGAGATCATGCAGGGCGACACACTTTCCCAGGTCTTGGGCAACTTCCGTGATTTGTCCATCACCCTTAAGGAAACTGACCTTAACGAGCTTATCGAACAATTGGCACAAACCACTGCAGAAACACAGTTGCTGCTGCGCAAGGTAGGGGAGGACATTGACCGGGGCAGCGAGGTTTTGACTGACAACCTGATTTTGCTGCAGTATACACTGGACAATATTCATGATATTTCGAGAAAAGTCCGCACGAATCCCTCGGTGCTCATACGCAGGCCCAGGCTGGAAGACACGCCTGATACCATGTTTGATGAAGACTAACTGAACACGGTCTTGCTGAAGCAGGCCCCCTGGCTTTTCATCCTTTCGCCCATTTGACAATTATATAAACTATGAAAAAGAATCTTCTGCTTTTAATTTTATTTGTTTTGGTTTTTGCTGGTTGCAGAAGCAGTAAACCAGTAATTCACCAGTTTTATCTGCTGGAACCGCCTGAACAATACGAGGGCACCTGGCCGGAAAGGGTCTCCATGCTGCCGGGCAGCTGTTATCTGTCTGCCGTGCAGCTTGCTCCTGCATATGCCTCACACCAGATCGCCGTGCGCGAAGATTCTCACCAGATCAGGTATTTTAGTTTTAATGAGTGGGCGGTAAGGCCGGAAATTGCTTTTAAGCAATTAATGTCTGATTTCTACGACAAGAATCAGCTTTTCCGCGCAGTAAAAACAGGCCGTATTGTGGGTACTACAGACTATGTGCTTGAAACAGAGGTAACCCATGTCGAGCTGGATACCCGTGAGGATGAGTTTTTCGCGCGGCTGCAACTGCAATTCCTGCTTTTGGATGGCAAAAACCAGGGCGGGGTTCTTTACAAACACCATGCTGATCGATCCCTACCCCTGGAGACCAAGAACCTGAACCATTTTGCTGCCGCAATCAGCAAAATGTTTACCGAGGAGTTGCATGCCTTCAGCGTTGGTGTTCTCCAGACAAAGCAATGAGATATTTCATAAGTATTTTTTAGCGCAATGGGTAAAAGACGAAAAAAAACTCCCTTTGAATTTTGTTGCGAGGGACGGCTCAACGTTCGGCTCGAGGGCTCTGTTTTGTTGTTGAGCGGCAACCTCACGTTTGGGGAGGCAGCTGGTTTTACCCGGCACGTTCTTAAACATTTTCGCAGAGACCCCGGAAGAAAACTATATATTGATCTTGGAGACGTTGACAGCATCGATAGTGCAGGCGTTATGGCGCTGTATTATATACAGAAGAAGTTGTCCGAAAAATCGGTGGTCGTTGAATTACAGCACGCAACACCCTCGGTGGCTGATAAAATCCGTTTGTTTTATCCCGAAGAAGAGGCAACTGTTTCCCCTCCCAGGAAGCCCTCATTTTTCGAGCACATTGGCGGAAGGGTCTATCACTTCTTTTCGTCTTATGTGTTTGAGTTTATTTTGCTTGCGGCGAATATTTTTTATTGGGGCATTACCGATATATTTAAACGAAAGGTAAGGCGCAAGGGGGAGTTTGTAAACCAGGCCGTGCTTATTGGTGTAAATGCCTTGCTGATTGTGGTGTTCATGACATTTGTGATAGGTTATGTTATCGCCTTGCATTCTGCTGCTCAGCTGAGGGCTTTTGGCGCCAATATTTTCGTGGTCGACCTGGTGGTTTTTTCCATTTTAAGCCAGATGGGGCCGCTTATCACGGCCATCCTGGTTGCAGGGCGCAGCGGATCGGCTATTGCCGCTGAAATTGCTACCATGAAAGTAACTGCCGAGCTGGATGCCTTAAAAACCATGGGTTTGAACCCCAACCGTTTTGTGGTGGTCCCAAAGCTTTATGCCTGTATGCTAACCATGCCTTTTCTGATCGTTTTTGCCAATGTGGCGGGAATTTTTGGCGGGGGGGTGGCTGCAAACATTTACCTTGACATTACCCCTGAAATCTTTATCAACCGGATGATGGACATCGCACGCAACAAGGAGCTCTGGATCGCCCTTGTGAAAAGCCAGGTATACGCGGCGCTTATTGTCCTTACCGGGAGTTTTTATGGTTTCCGCGTGGAAAGAGGTGCCGAAGGTGTTGGGAAAGTTACAACTATGGCGGTTGTGGCTTCCATAACACTGGTTATCCTGGCAGACAGCATCATTGGTGTAATATTTTATTAACCGGATGGATAGGGAAACAATCATAGAAGTCAAAGGCCTGTATGCGGCTTACGATGAAACCATTGTTTTGTCGGATGTCTCTTTTTCTGCCTATAAAGGGGAAGTAACTGTTATTCTCGGAGGAAGCGGCTCGGGTAAGACGACGGTGCTGAACCATTTGCTTGGCCTTCTTCCCATAGAGAGAGGCCTGGTTTCTGTGTTGGGAAAAGACGTTGCACGCCTGCGTGAAGTCGAACAGGTCGCCCTTTACCTTGAAATGGGTGTTTTTTACCAGACCGGTGGCTTGCTGAACTCACTGACCGTAGCTGAGAATGTTGCCTTGCCACTCACACAGCATACCAATCTGCCTAAGGACCTTATCGAGGAGATCGTCTTTATGAAACTGGGCCTGGTAAATTTGCAACATGCCTTCCACCTTTATCCTTCACAGCTTAGTGGCGGGATGGTGAAACGCGCTGCACTGGCCAGGGCCATCGTCATGGATCCGCCCATACTTTTTTTCGACGAGCCTGGTGCCGGACTTGATCCCGTTTCGCTGGAAGTATTGGACCGGCTCATCCTTAACCTGAAAAACAAACTCGGAATCTCCATCATCATGGTCACCCATGAGGTTTCCAGTATATTGCGGGTAGCGAACAGGATCGTGTTTCTCGACCAGGGCGTTGTAGCCTTTGAAGGGCCTCTTACAGATGCCTTGCACTCAGAACAACCCGCTGTCCAGGAGTTTTTCTCGGTTATGAAAAATGAAAATATAAGGGAATTACTGCGCTGAAAAGCAGCCCGTAAAAAAGGTAAAGAATACTAAACTTCTTACGCCACCTCTTCCTTTTTGCTCTCACAATCTTCGGGCATACCTGATGCACAGGCACACGACGATCGCGTCTTCTTCGAATCGGGGTCGTAAGTGCTGGTGCAGGACTTTGTAAAGGTGGCACCGGGCCTCACAAACATTTTTATCGCTATACCTCCGATGGCAATTGCCAAGAGTACTATGGCCAAAATTATAACTTCCATAATCAATAATTTCTTTATCAGAAAAACAACAACACTATTGAAATGTTCAGCCAGGTTTTTTCATCAACCTGTTGAACTACCGCGGTGCTGCCTGCTATGCATTGCGGAAACAGGCCATCACGATGCCCGCTGCAATTGCGGCGTTCAATGATTCAGCACCTTCCTTGTCATTAGACCTGGCAGCAGGAACAGACAGTTTTTGATCAACAAGCTCAGCCACGGCGGGCGAAATTCCGTGCGCCTCACTGCCAATCACAATAGCTGCAGGGAGCTTCCTGGCGGCATCAAATACATTCCTTCCCTCCATGCAGGTGCTGTAAAAAGTCATTTTGCCTTCACAGGATTTTATCACAACATCCAGTTCGGAGTAATAACATCTTACGCGCAGGAAAGAACCCATTGTGGCCTGGATGACTTTCGGATTGTAAATGTCGGCTGAGCCTGGTGAACAAATGATCTCCCTCACTCCAAACCAGTCGGCTGTGCGTATAATGCTTCCCATATTTCCCGGGTCGCTGATCCTGTCGAGCATCAAAACCATGTCACCTGCGGGAAATGAGCCAGGCAGTGAAAGGTCTTGTTGTTTTAAAACGGCCAGTACCTGATTCGGACTCCTGGTGGTGCTTATCCGCTCAAGGGTTTTCTGGTTTACCTCGTAGCAGGAGATGCCCTGCGGGATATGGCGGCGGTTTTTCTCTATCCAGGAAGACAACGCACAGATCATTTCAATACCAAACCTTCCTGAAAGCAACTCCGCTGCGATCTTGTCGCCTTCGGCCACAAACAACCCGTGCTGATCACGGAATTTTTTCATCCGCAACGACTGTATGAATTTTATTTGTGCAGTGGAAATCATCTGTTAAAAATAATGTCAAAAGGTCAAATGTTGAAATGTCGAAAGGTCTGTTTTGGCTTTCATGCCAATAGCTGATAGCCAACAGCCAGTAGCCTTATTACTCTCAGCGCCGAATGCCAATAATTTTACCTCCTGTGTATCAAAACCCTGTTCCCGAATGGTCGGGATTTGCAACACGGGCGCTTCATGTTACAAAAAAACCCGTCTGGCGTGGACAGGTTTTTCTGAATGCTGCATACGAAATGCAAAATGTATTGTGGCCTATTCGCCCACGACCTCAAATTTGATTTCCGGGCGTACTTCCTTATGCAGGTTGATGGTGGCCTTATAAGTGCCTACTTCTTTAATGGCATCGCCGTCGATCATAATTTTTTTCCGGTCGATATCCAGGTCGAACTGTTCTTTAATGGCATCTGCGATCTGCAAAGCATTCACAGAACCAAATATTTTGCCTGATGTGCCTACTTTTGCACCTATCTTCACTTCAATATCTTCCAGTTTTTCAGCGAGTTTTTCAGCTTCTTTCCTGATCTTCTCTTCTTTAAACTGCCTTTGCCGGATTGTTTCTGCCAGCTTCTTCTTTTCAGAGGGAACTGCCATGATAGCAAGGCCTTTGGGAATCAGGTAATTTGTTGCATATCCGTCTTTAACGGTTACCAGGTCGTCTTTGAACCCCAGGTTGGGGATGTCTTGTTTCAAAATGATTTCCATACTTTTACCTCCCTATTTTAAAAGATCCGCTACATAAGGCATAATGGCAAGGTGGCGCGCTCTTTTAACAGCCTTTGCCACTTTACGCTGATACTTGACTGAGGTTCCTGTGATCCTTCTGGGAAGGATTTTGCCCTGCTCGTTTACAAACTTCAGAAGAAAGTTTGCGTCTTTGTAATCAATATATTTGATGCCTGCCTTTTTGAACCTGCAGTATTTCTTTTTCTTGATATCAACGGCAATGGGTGCCAGATATCTTATTTCGGAACTTTGTTGATTTGCCATGTTTCAGTCTCTTTAGGTGTTTCCTGCCTGATTACTTTTCTTTTTCTGTTTCTTTTTCTTTTTCAGCTTCTTTTTCCCTTCTCTTTTTCTCGTTGTAGGCGATGGCATGTTTGTCCAACGCCATGGTAAGAAAGCGGATAACGCGCTCGTCGCGCTTAAGCTGAAGCTCAAGATCTTTTACCAGCTGGGGATCTGCCTTAAATTCAATAAGGTGATAAAAGCCTGTTGATTTTTTCTGGATTGGATAAGCCATCTTGCGTAAACCCCATTGGTCTTCATACACAATCTCAGCGCCCTGCTTCTTCAGGTAGTCCTGAAACTTACTTACCGCTTCCTTCATCTGTTCTTCAGACAAAACGGGAGTCATAATGAAAACGGTTTCGTACTGTCTTTGCATTTTGATTTAATTGTTAGGTTTGTAAAATGTGAACTACAATAAGTTTAAAATGAGGTGCAAAGGTAATCAATTTTTGTTTACCAGTAAAAGTCAGGGCAAATATTTTCTGATGAGACAGGCAAGGGGTTACATGGGAATAAGCTTCACGGGGCAGCTTGCAAACTGTCTGTCAGACAGGATCATCAGAAAGTATCAAAAGAAAACAGACATTCAGCAGAAGATCTTCCGGAAACCCGGTCTTTCATCAATAGAAATAGCCGTAAGAAATAACTTTTTCGTACATTTATAGGTGTTTTTAGATTTCAAATCCATTAACCTGCCCTGCCAATATGCCCGTTTTAGGATCCATTGTTAAGAGAGCCATTGAGTTGCGCGGAAAGATGCCGGCTGTTTTTCAGACTAAAAATCCCGTAAAGGCGCAGAGGAAAGAGCTGAAAAAACTGCTTAAAAAGGCTTCAGGCACAGCTTTTGGTGAGCATTATGGCTTCCATGAGTTGCTTAAGCACAAAGATCCTGTTCCTGTTTTTAAGGATCGTGTACCGATGCACGATTACAACAGGATGTTCCAAGACTGGTGGTACCGCACGTTGAACGGTGAGCCTTATGTGTGCTGGCCGGGTAAGGTAAAGTATTTTGCCCTGAGTTCGGGTACCAGCGAAGCGGCAAGTAAGCACATTCCCGTGACGGCTGCCATGCTCAGGGCCATAAAGAAAACCAGTGTAAAGCAGATCTTTTCCCTGGCACGCTATGACCTTCCCAGGGGTTTTTTTGAGAAAGGCATCCTCATGCTGGGTGGAAGCACGCATTTGCACTACAACGGGACTTATTTCGAAGGCGACTTGTCGGGCATCACAACAAAGAACATCCCTTTCTGGTTTCAGCATTTTTACAAGCCCGGCAAGCGTATATCCAAAGAGCGCGACTGGCCCACCAAGCTGGATGAGATCGTGGCAAAAGCCAAAGACTGGGACATTGGGGTGATCGTGGGTGTGCCTGCCTGGTGGCAGATCCTGCTGGAAAAGATCATTGACCATTACGAACTGGATACCATTCATGATATATGGCCCAATCTCTCCATTTTCGTGCATGGAGGGGTCTCTTTCGGGCCTTACAGAAAAGGGTTTGAAAAACTGCTGGGGAAAAAGCTTACCTACATTGAAACCTACCTTGCGTCCGAAGGGTTTATTGCCTGCCAGACCCGTCCCGACACCAACGGAATGCAGCTTTCGGCTGATAATGGGCTCTTTTTTGAGTTTATTCCCTTTACCGGTGAAAACTTTGATCCCGAAGGCAACCTTAGAGAAAACGCAAGAACGCTTACGCTTGATGGCGTGGCAGAAGGGCAGGATTATGCTCTGCTGCTAAGCTCCTGTGCCGGTGCATGGCGATACCTGATCGGCGATGTGATCCGCTTTACCGACCTGAAACGGTGCGAGATTGTCATCACCGGTCGTACCAAGCACTTTCTCAACCTGTGTGGCGAACACCTGTCGGTGGAGAACATGAATACGGCCGTTAAAATGGCTGAAGACCAGCTTAACATCGAGATCCGTGAGTTTACCGTAGCCGGTGTAAAGCACGGCAGCATGTTCGCACACAAATGGTTTATTGGTACAGACAGCAATGTGGACCAGGCCGCACTTCGCCAAAAGATCGATGAAAACCTGAAGGTCCTCAACGACGATTACCGTGTGGAGCGCATCGCGGCGATCCGCGACGTGATTGTAGAAGTGGTTCCCAGCAGTGTGTTTTATGACTACATGCGGATGAAAGGCAAGGAAGGTGCTCAGAATAAGTTTCCGCGGGTGATAAAAGGGAAACAATTCGAGGAGTGGGAGGAGTATGTGGGCCTTAAGGTCTCGTAAGGTTAAGGTTGAGATAGAGGGATATGCTCCACTGCACGCTGGATTCTTCGCAGCACCTCGTCTTTTCCCAGGACCACCATGATCTCTTTTACATCGGGGCCTCGGCCGGCGCCCACCAGGGCCAGGCGCAGGCCGGGCATGATCTTGCCTGCACCAACGCCTTTTACTTCCATAAATTCATGAAGGCTGTTTTCTATTTCGCTGTATCCGAACGGTTCCGTCTTCTTGAGATGTTCACGCAGCGTAAGAAGGATATCCGGTGTATCCGATTTCCATTTCTTTTTTGCAAATTTCTCGTCGTAAATGGTTGGGGCTTCAAAAAAGAAGCTCCCCTGTTCCCACAGCTCATGGGCAAAGTTCACCCTTTCGCGCAGCATGCCGGTGATCTTTTCCACCTTTTCCCTGGCGGGATGATGTCCGTGATGCCGGAGTTCTTCTACAAACTGGTCGGCCACCACTTTAAGCGGCTGTTTTTGCAGGTAATGATGGTTGAACCAGCGGGCTTTTTCCGGGTCGAAACGGGCTCCTGACTTGCCAACCCTATCCAGTGAGAACTGGTCGATGAGTTCTTCCATGGTGAAAACCTCCTGGTCGGTCCCGGGGTTCCATCCGAGCAGGGCCAGGATGTTGACAAATGCTTCGGGGTAGTAGCCTGATTCCCGGTATCCCATAGAGATGTTTCCGCTCTTGGGATCTTCCCATTCCAATGGAAAAACAGGGAAGCCCAGTTTGTCGCCATCGCGTTTGCTCAGTTTGCCATGTCCGTCGGGTTTGAGAAGCAGGGGAAGGTGTGCAAACTGTGGCATACTGTCTTCCCAGCCCAGAAAGCGATAGAGTAACACATGCAGGGGAGCGGACGGCAGCCACTCTTCGCCGCGGATCACATGAGTGATCTTCATGAGGTGGTCGTCCACAACGTTGGCAAGATGGTAGGTAGGCATGCCGTCGCTCTTGAACAATACTTTGTCGTCGAGAAGGTTGCTTTCTACTTTTACTTCCCCCCTTATACTATCGTGAAGCTTTATTTCCTCTCCCTCGGGTGTTTTTATGCGGATCACGTAAGGCTCTCCTGATGCCAGTCGTTGTTTGACCTCTGCTTCGGGAAGGGTAAGAGAGTTTTTCATTCCCATGCGGGTTGCAGGGTCGTACTGCGGATTACCGCTCTTGTCGGCTTCCAGCCGCTTGCGCATCGCTTCCAGCTCTTCCGGTGTGTCAAAGGCATAATAGGCGTGGCCGGCATCTGCCAGCTGTTGAGCGTACTTACGGTAGGTTTCCTTCCGCCCGGATTGCCTGTAAGGGCCGTATCCGCCATCCCTGTCCGGGCCTTCATCCCAGTGGATGCCGCACCACCTGAGGGATTCCATGATGTACTCTTCGGCACCGGGCACGTAACGCTTCTGGTCGGTGTCTTCGATACGAAGCAGGAACTGTCCTTTGTGCTTCCTGGCAAAAAGATAGTTGTAAAGGGCTGTCCGTACCCCGCCCATATGCAAGGGGCCGGTTGGACTCGGGGCAAATCTTACGCGTACTGACATGATATCTGATTTTTTAATGTGCTAATGTGCCAATGTGCCAATGTGCCAATGTGCTAATGTGCTAATGTGCCAATGTGCTAATGTGCTAATGTGCTAATGTGCTAATGTGCCAATGTGCCAATGAAGGGTTTCGGATTCAAGATGAGAAATCCCTTTGTTGGCATAAAATCGAAATTGTTGAGCGCGGTATTGTTTTTTTAGAAACTGTCATCCAGCAAAACAAAAGTAATGTATTCTTCATTAGCATATTACCACATTACCACATTACCACATTAACTACATTTTTTCCGGCACCTCAATGCCGAGCAGTGCCATTGCATCGCGGATCACGCGGGCGGTATGTGCTGCCAGGCAAAGCCGGAGGTCGCTCACGGCCTTGTCTTCTTCATTAAGGATGGAGTAGTCGTGATAAAACTGGTTAAACTCTTTTGCCACATCGTATACATAGTTGGCGATACGTGCCGGGCTCATCTCCCCGGCCGCTTCCTGCACCACGGCAGGGTAGTGGTATAAGGTGTTCAGCAGCTGTCTTTCTTTGTCATTTACAGGTGCATCCTTCATCCCACCGGGTGCCATGGCCTGGCGCTGTTGTCCTGCCTTACGCAACACTGAGCGGATGCGCGCATGGGTATACTGGATAAAGGGGCCGGTGTTGCCATTGAAGTCGATAGACTCCTCGGGGTTGAACAGCATGTTCTTTTTGGGGTCCACTTTGAGGATGAAATATTTGAGAGCGCCCATGCCTATGATGTGGTAGAGGTGTTGCTTTTCCTCATCACTGAAATCCTGGGTCTTGCCCAGCTCTTCGGTGGTGCTTCTTGCCGTGGCCACCATTTCGTCCATCAGGTCGTCGGCGTCTACCACCGTGCCTTCGCGCGATTTCATCCGGCCGTCGGGCAGCTCCACCATTCCGTAGCTCAGATGGTAGATCGCACCAGCGTAGGGTTTTCCCAGCTTTTCCACCACCTTCTGCAGCACCTGAAAATGATGGTTTTGCTCATTGCCGACTACATAAACCATCTTTTCCGGGCAATAGTCTTTGTATCTGAGGTCCGCTGTGCCGATATCCTGGGTCATATACACCGATGTCCCGTCGGTGCGCAGCAGCAGCTTTTCGTCCAGCTTGTATTCATCCAGGTTTGCCCACACGGAGCCGTCTTCTTTTTTATGCAGGATGCCTTTCTCCAGGCCTTCCATCACGATGTCCCTGCCGAGCAGGTAGGTATCGGATTCGTAATATATCTTGTCGAAATCCACGCCCATACGTTTGTAGGTCTCATCAAAACCTGCATACACCCATTCGTTCATCGTTTGCCAAATCTGCATCACTTCCGGGTCGCGCGCCTCCCAGCGGCGCAGCAGCTCCTGGGCCTCCTGCATCAGTGGCGCTTTCCGGCGTGCCTCATCCTCACCCGAGCCGGCATCCATCAGCGGCTTCATCTGCCTGCGCAACTCTGTCTCAAACTTTACGTAGTAGTCACCTACCAGCTTATCACCTTTCTTGCCGGCACTCTCCGGGGTTTCGCCCCTGCCATATTTGATCCAGGCAAGCATCGACTTGCAGATGTGAATACCCCTGTCGTTGACAAGGTTTACCTTAACCACTTTTTTGCTGCTGGCCTCCAGGATGCTGGCAACTGAGTACCCCAACAGGTTGTTGCGAATATGACCCAGGTGCAAAGGCTTGTTCGTATTCGGGCTGCTGTATTCCACAACCACAGGCCTTTCTGCATCACCCTGCAGGCTTTCCGCATTTCCTGCCTGCTTCGCTTTTCCCTCCCCGTGAATTTCTACGGCAGGCTGTCTCCCGGTCTCTTGTTCGTGCTGATGGATCCTCTCATCCTCTTTTCTGATCTTTTCAAACAGGAAGCTTTTCCAAAAGGCATCCGAAAAGCGAAGGTTCAGAAAGCCTTTGACGACCTGAAAACTGTCCACCTCGATGAGCCTTTGCATTAAAGCCTCGCCCAGCATCTCAGCCGTTGCCTCAGGCGGTTGCTGCAGCATTTTTACAAAAGGGAATACCACCAGTGTGAGGTCACCTTTAAACTCCCTGCGGGTTTTCTGCAGGACGACCTGGTTGGGGCTTACGTCTTTCCCTGTTTTTTCCCTGATTATGTCCGTCACGGCCGCTGCTATCCTGTTTTCTGTCTTCATAAGGTTCATGAGGGTTTATCACGGCGCAAAGGTAAGGATTTTCTGTGTGAATGCATCCTGTCTGCCACCCGGCAAACTCTGGGAAGGGAAGATTTTCAGCCGGGCGAAAAAACTTACAGGTTATTGCTCTGACGGTCTTGCAGATCCCTGTAAAATTACGTACATTGCAAAAAACTTGTGTCTCCCCTTGCTTTTTTGGTAACAGGAGGATGCATCCGCGTGGTTTTGTAAACATCGGCAGCTCTACATGAAAAGAATTCTGCAAGTCCTTGCCAATCCTTTTCTCCTTCCGCTATTGCCGGCGGCAGTGATCATGGCCTTGCTGCCCATAGACTATAAGCCCTTTGTACTGGAGATACAGGACCGGCAGTCCCTGGCCCCCAATAACAGCATATATTACGACGACATCACCGGCGACGGTTACTCCGAACGCATACTTACCGGGGAAGAAGACACCTATACCTGGGTAAAAATTTATGATCACAACGGGGTGCTTTTTGATCAGTGGAACTTCGTGGGGCGACAGGAATATTTAAGTTTTATCCACACCCCGGCAATAACTAAAGACTATAACGGAGACGGGAGAAAAGCGGTGTTTGTTTTTACGCTTGCAGCGGACAGCCTTTTTCTGCACATGATCGATGACCTGGAAAACCCGAGGCCCCGGCTCAGAAACCGGTTTATAGCAACGGTCGGCCCCGGACACGGGCAGCCCGACCCCCGGATCAGCGTTGCATATGTGGCCGACATCATTGATGACGGTTACAAGGAATTGCTGTTTATGGTTTCCAGCCGGTTTTCCCGTTACCCCCGCAGGGTTTTTGCTTACAGCATAGCTGCAGACAGCCTTATGGCTTCGCCCGAGTCGTTCTATAACGTCCGCTGGTTTAAGATGGCCGATATCACCGGCGACGGTTCTATGGAGTTCATTCTTTCAGGTACCTCGGCATCCAATGTGTCTCCTTCTGAACATCATTTTCACGACCATAGCAACTGGCTCATGGTCCTGGATAAAAAGCTGGAGTTCCTTTTTGATCCGGTTGAAGTGCCCGGCCGCGCCAAGCGGTTATTTGTATTTCCCCTTGAAAGAGACAGCGAAAAGCTGATCGGAACGGTGCTGTTTCGTGCCAACCAGAATAAACCGGCAGTATTGTCATCTTATGATACCGGGGGAGTATTGCTGGAAGAAAGAGAGCTGGATATGGATTTGTTCAGGGGATTCAAACATCCCGTTGCCGGGCAAAACATATTGGTGCTGAATAACCAGGACCGGGAAACGTTTATTTACGATATTGAAAGCGACAGGGTTTTACGTGAACATCCCGTACCTGCCACGCTATCCAGGCAGAGCAAGGACCTTACCGGCAACGGGGAGGAGGAGGTCATAACATACGACTGGTCCACCAATACCCTGGTTGTTTTTCGCAACGACATGCAGGATTATACGAAGCTGCGGGATGAGATCAGCTTCAGCAATGAAACGGTATTGTCGTTTATTAACAACCCGGGCCAGAACCCGCTCATCAGTCTGCAGACGGGTGCTGCCTGGTATAAAATACAGTATGCCCGAAACCCGCATTTCTATTATTCCTATGCATATTTTGCCGGCATCTACCTGGTGTTTTTCTTTTTTGGGATGATGACCAGGTTTTATCAGAAAAACCAGTTATCCAAAAAGCAATCGATTGAGAAAAAGATTACCGGGCTGCAGCTCAACCTGGTAAAAAACCAACTGAGTCCGCATTTCTCCCTCAATGCCATCAATGCAGCCATTCAGACCATAAAGAAAGAGGAAACCGGTAAGGCTGCCGATTACCTGGGACGGTTCGCCCGCATGCACAGGGCAATGGTGCTGTCGGCCGACTCCATGCACAGGAGCCTGGCCGAAGAGATACAATTTGTCAGAGACTATGTTGAACTGGAAAAACTGCGGTTCGATCACGCCTTTGATGTTGAGATCATCGTGTCAGACGAAGTGGACCAGGACGTACAACTCCCCAAAATGATCCTGCAAAACTATGCGGAAAATGCGATCAAACATGGGTTAGCTGAAAAAAAGGGAGATGGTTTGTTGCGTATCTCAATTGACAGATACCAGGAAAAGATCCGGATCCGCATATCAGATAATGGCGTGGGACGCGAAATGGCTGCCGGCAGTGAAACCTCATCCACGGGCAGAGGCCTTGAGATCATGAGCGAGTACTATAAATTATATAAAAAGTACTATGGTATGCATATCGATCATCAAATCAGTGACCTGTATGATGCGAGCGGCAAACCGGCAGGAACACTGGTGGAAATAGAGGTCTTGATGAATGTGAATAAATAATGATTTCGGGAGCTGATCTGCCGGATGAATGCTGTATGCTGTTTTATGAGGGATACCTTATGTTTTACAAGGTATGGGTAATGAAACACCGGTTGAAAAGCCGGACAGGGTTTTGGCAAACAGGAGGATGATTATTAGGACGTTTCGACATTTTGACATTTTGACAGTTGCAACACAACCCCTGAACTTTTGACAAGAACATAAGCACCTCAATAACAATTAGTTGAAAAATTATAAACAGATGAACCGGGCACTTGCGAGCTCGGCGAAGCCAAACCCCATGACAGGATTTTGACACACAGGAGGATGATTATTGGGACGTTTCGACATTTCGACATTTTGACAGTTGCAACCCAACCTATGAACTTTTGACAAGAACATAAACACCTCAATAACAATTAGTTGAAAAATTATAAACAGATGAAAGATCAGTTTAAGGACAAAGTAGGCATCAAAGCCGTTGTGGTTGACGATGAAAAACATGCTGTAGAAGCTCTGACAGAAATGCTTTCCGTATATGAGGGTGTAGAGATTGCGGGCTGGTTTTCTGATCCGGAGGAGGCTGTATCCGGAATACTGGAGTTACGGCCCAACCTTGTTTTTCTGGATATCAAAATGCCTGGTATGACAGGATTTGAGATCCTCCGGCGCGTAAGTGAGGAAGGCTTTGAACCGGCTGTGATCTTCGTTACTGCATATGAGGAATATGCAATAGAAGCCATAAGGCATGCCGCGTTTGATTATATATTGAAACCTGTGGAAAGAGAAGAGCTTTACCAGGCCTTGCTCCGGTTTACCCTTACATACTCACACGTTGATCTGAATAAGAATTATCGTAAACTGCTGGACTCCACTGATCGGGAGCTTACAATAAAACTCCCTGTGGATGCGGGGTTCCGTATTTTCAAGCTCTCCGATATCGTATATATTGAATGCGACCATCACTGGACACGCATCTGGACGGCAAAGGACACATTCCACCTGGTCACTGCCAGCCTGGGCTATATTGAAAAACGGCTTCCTGCCGATCATTTTTTCCGGATTTCCGTGGATGTGATCGTTCATTTGAAATACCTGAAAAAGGTCAAAAAGCTGGCGCGTCAATGCATACTTCAAAAAAACGGCCATACTTTTACTGTCCCCGGCTCCTTTTCTCGCCTCAGGATGCTTGAGAAACACCTGTAAGGAAAGTGTCATAAGCGTTTTTTTCACACTGAAAGGGAATAAAAAAACCGGCAGCCCCAAAACCCGGGTACTGCCGGTCACCATCACTCATCACCCGTAATGGAGGCTCCGCAATTAAAAACTACGGAACCGTTTTTTTATGTCTTGCTTACTTGTTCAATGCGTCTGCATACCTGCGTGCAACTTCATCCCAGTTTATCACATTCCAGAAGTTGTTGAGGTATTCCGGACGACGGTTCTGGTATTTCAGGTAATAGGCGTGCTCCCAAACATCTACACCCAATATGGGAGTGCCCTGTACGTCGGCTACATCCATGAGCGGGTTGTCCTGGTTGGGCGTGCTTGTCACCTGGAGTTCTCCATTCCCGTCTACAATCAGCCAGGCCCATCCGCTGCCAAAACGAGTGGCACCGGCACGGTTAAACTCTTCCTGGAAATCTTCAAACGAGGTAAAACGCCCCTCAATGGCAGTGAGAAGATCTCCCGACGGCTTGCCGCCTCCATCGGGTCCCATGATTTTCCAGAAGAGATCATGATTCCAGTGACCTCCGCCATTGTTACGTACCGCCATCGGATACTGACTCATATTTTTGAAAATATCTTCCAGAGACATGTTTTCCATCTCCGTACCTTCGATGGCGTTGTTCAGGTTGTTTACGTATGCCTGGTGGTGCTTGCCATGATGGATCTCCATGGTCCTTACGTCTATATAAGGCTCCAGCGCATCATGTGCATAAGGCAGATCGGGTAATACATGTTTGTTTGCCATAGTTTCTTCTCCTTTATGATGATCGTGATTAATAAAATTACTTAAGGTAGCCGCCTGAAGACTTATCAGTGCTCCGGCAGCAAGAATGAGCAATGCAAATTTTCCTTTCTTTTTCATGATCTGATCTTTTGGGTTCTGAGTTAAGTTTTATCTGGTCTTTGTCTAAATAACAAGGAGGGTGTTTTTTTGTTCAATACATCTGCATGACTTATAACAATGTATTAATTAACTGTTTATGCTTTAGCCAAAACATCACAATGCCCAAAGGACGTCGGTTCTCAAGTTAAACTGATAAACATCATTATAAAAGCCAACATGCATTATTTACCAGGTTTGGCGTTTTAGGAAGTCACGGCTCTTCTTCGTTTCTCCTTGTATAGAGATAGGGTTGCAGGCGCCCCCACAGTTTTTCATCTACCAGGTAAGATCTTTTGATATCGCTCGCACAGCTAAAGTCGCCATGCTGATCCCGTAAACTGAGAATCGAGGATGCCACGTTTTGGTTGATATATGGATGGCGAACAAGGTCACGGTAGGAGGCCTCGTTGATGTTGATTTTCCGGATGGAGGAAAGGTCGGTTTTGACATGATCTTTTATGCCGGTCAGCCGGGTGCTGTCCATTCCGAATACTTCAAGAAGCTGGTACGTGCAATAATAGCCTCCCAGTAGTTCGCGGTACCGCACGATCCGCCGGCTGAAAACAGGACCTATGCCACGGAGGGTTTGCAGATCTGTTGTGTCGGCTTTATTCAGATGGACAATAGTTCTTTCTCCGGGGGCTTTTCCGCCATCCTGTTGTAAAGGTTCTCTGTCTTTTGGGTAGTATTTTTCTGTTTGCTCCTGCCGAATGTTCGCGGCATGATCTTTCTGCCGGGCAAGATTTGTTTCCATGTCCCTGTCAGGCAGGGATATCCACGGTTTCAGCTCAGCGTACAATGCATCGTCTATCAGATGCATGCGCTGCAGATCCTGTTTAAAGCGAAAACGGCCGCCTGCCGCCAGGTAGTTCCTTATGCTGCGTGCCACACGTAGTGATACGCCCATCGATGTCCATTCTTCGATGCTTAACTTGTTCGGGTCGAATGTCTGCAAATCAAATGCATCGCGTTCTGTGAACAGGCTCCTGCTTTGCGTGCTTTCAGGAGTTCTTTGTGTGGATGCCAGCCTCTCTTTTTCCTTTTCAAGCCTGGCAAGGTGCTTTTCGAACTGTTGTATCGCTTGTTGCGCCTTTTCCTGGTCAATGCCCCTGTGCCTGCTACGACCCTCTATCAACCTTCCGGCCGATGGAATGGCAAGCATCAGGAACAGCAAAAGGATAATGCCATATCGCTGTTGCCGTGTAAAATAGAACCAGTCTTTTACAGGATTGCCGAACATTCCAACAAGTTGATATTTTAGATAAATATACAAAAAACATCTTTCAGAAACGATGCAATAAAAATATTAATTTGCTTTCAGGTAAAAAAAAACGCCTGTTGTTGAATTTTCCCCATTATTTTATATTTTTGGCTTTTCTTGAGAGGGCAATAATTTCGAGTCATGAATCAAAACACCTTGAAAACATATGGCTTTAGGATCTGAGGGCCGTGACGGTTTTACAACGCGTTTTGGCATTGTTTGTGCCGCTGCCGGTTCTGCTATCGGGTTGGGTAATATCTGGCGTTTCCCTTATGTGGTTGGTGAAAGCGGGGGAGGCGCTTTTTTGCTGATCTACCTTGCTTTTGTACTTATGCTTGGCATTCCGGTAATGCTTTCGGAGTTTGTTATCGGGCGGAGTGCCAAACGAAATGCCTTTGGGGCGTTCAAAAAGATTGCCCCCGCTACCTGGTGGCCGCTGGTGGGAGTTATAGGGATCGTGGCTGCATTCGTCATACTTGCCTTTTACAGCACCATTGCCGGCTGGACACTGCACTATGTGTACCTGTCGGTGATAAATGGTTTCAAAGGGGCAAGTGCCCTTGACGTGACGCGCATTTTTGAAAGCTTTCAGACATCAGGTGCCATGCCCCTGTTCTGGCAAATGATCTTTATCATGCTCACGGCGGTGATTATTTTGTCGGGCGTGCGCAAGGGCATCGAGAAGTACTCAAAAGTTTTGATGCCCTTCCTTGTATTGTTGCTTATTGCCCTGTCTATAAGGGCCGTTACCTTGCCGGGATCTGTCGCCGGGTTGCACTTCCTTTTCAATCCTGACTTTTCCAAGATCACTGCTCCCGTCATACTTGGAGCCCTCGGGCAGGCGTTTTTCTCGCTCAGCATCGGGATGGGTGCACTGATCACGTATGCGTCTTATTTCCCTGACAAGACCAATTTATCATCTACCTCTTTCCAGGTATCCATAGCCGATGTGCTGATAGCCATCCTTGCCGGCGTTGCCATTTTCCCGGCCATGTTTGCCCTCGGCATGCAACCCGAAGAAGGGGGGCCTGGGCTTATCTTTATGGTACTGCCCAATGTATTCCAGCACATGCCGGGCGGCTACATTGTATCTGTCGCTTTCTTTGTTCTGCTGGCGATCGCTGCACTCACTTCGTCCATATCGATCATGGAGGTCGTTGTGGCATTCCTTTCAGAAGAGTTGAAGATTGCCAGAAAAAGCGCCACTCTCATCACGGTGATCGCAGCTGCCTTTGTCGGCATGTTCAGCACCCTGTCGTGGAGCACGTTCAAAGGGACGGGCATTGGTGATTACAACATCTTCGACCTGCTTGACTTTACAGCCTCCAACGTGCTGTTGCCCCTTGGCGGGCTGCTGATTGTCATATTCGTGGGATGGTATATGAAACAGCAGACGGTGAAGGATGAGCTCACCAACATGGGTCTGCTCAGGATGGTGGTATTTATGATTGGATGGTATACCAAAGACGATCGGACAGAAGAAGACAGGGCAAAATTCACCGCCTTAAGGATCAGGGTGTACTCGGTATTCATGTTTATCGTACGTTTTATAGCCCCGATCGCGATTGCCATTATTTTCCTGAACGCCATAGGACTGATAAGGATCTGATGCATGAAAACGCCCCTGCTGCGGATGCAGCCAGATACCGCGTCATTCAAAACATAAAATCATAATCAACAAATAACAATTAATAATCGAAACACCCAAACAACAACATGGACAAGGTTCACGATTTTCTAGTCATAATGGACGGCTACATTGGTGGTGGCCCCTGGTTTGTTTACCTGCTATTGTTTACCGGACTGTTCTTTACAATATACCTGGGGTTCCCGCAGATCCGGTATTTCCGTCATTCTCTCCGGGTGGTGACCGGAAAGTATGACAAGCCGACAGATGTTGGTGACACCAGTCATTTCCAGGCGCTTACAACAGCCTTGTCGGGCACTGTGGGCACCGGCAATATTGCCGGGGTAGCACTGGCGCTGCATCTGGGTGGACCCGCAGCCCTTTTCTGGATGCTTGTCACGGGAATGCTCGGTATGACCACCAAGTTTGCCGAGGTAACCATTGCCCATAAATATCGCGAAATCGACAGCGAGGGAAAAATCGCCGGCGGTCCCATGTACTATATGAAAAAACGGCTTAATATAAAGCTGAAAAACAACAAGGTGCTTCAAACGGGGAAGTGGCTCGGTGCATTTTTCGCCGTTGCCACCATAATATCCACCATTGGTACAGGCAACATGCCGCAGATAAACAGCATAGCCGGTGCCATGCATTCGACGTTTGGCATTCCGCCAGTCGTGGTGGGTGCCGTGCTGGCCGTGCTGCTGGCGGCTGTCATTCTTGGCGGGATCAAACGCATCGCCCAGGTGACCTCAAGGCTTGTGCCCACAATGGCTGTTATCTATATTCTGGGTGCCATCGCCGTTCTGGCCTATAATTATGATAACATCATCCCGTCCTTCATATCCATATTCTCTGATGTATTTACGGGAACAGCTGCTACCGGGGGCTTCCTTGGCGCTTCGATCATTTACGCGTTTAACCGGGGAGTCAACCGCGGCCTCTTCTCCAACGAAGCCGGCCAGGGTTCTGCACCCATTGCGCACTCCGCAGCCAGGGCCGATGAGCCCGTTTCCGAAGGCATCGTTGCATTGCTCGAGCCTTTTATCGACACCGTTGTCATCTGTACACTTACCGGGCTTGTACTCCTATCGTCAGGGGTATGGAAAGACAGGGTCGAAAACGATTTTCAGCGGGCCGACCAGATCATTCTTGCTGATTATTACGATGCAGATGACCCGGAAGATGTGGGAAGGCTTTTCCGTTTATATGACGGACGGGAAACCCTCCTGCGGTTTACTGGCACCCTGAATGTAGAAAACGGAGTCATCACCGAAAAAGAAAATCAGGAGATCACTATCCTCCATGCCCGGTCTGTTGCGAAAGATGTAACCGTGTCGTTGCACGGAGAGCCATACACGGGCCCCGTGATAATAGCAAATGGCAGGCTGGCAGCGGAAAGCGAGCGTGTGGATTTCCGTGGGAAGTCGCTTATCCACAGTGCACCCATGACAGCTGAGGCATATACCCGAAGTTTCATGGGCGATTACGGGCAGTATATTGTTTCGATCGGGTTGCTGCTGTTCGCCTTCTCAACAGCCATAGCATGGTCGTATTACGGAGACAGGTCCGTGACATACCTGTTTGGCACGAAATACGTGTTCCACTACCGTATGGTCTATGTGCTGGCATTTTTCCTGGCTTCCTTCACCGATACCACCATCATATGGGCCATATCCTATATAACCATTGCCCTTATGGCTATCCCCAACCTGGTGGGTATCCTCCTCCTGCACAAGGAGATCAAAACAACCATCAAAGATTACTGGGTAGATTTCAGGAAAAAATATCCGAACCACTGATCAAAGTCAGGTGGTATGCCTTCCAAACCCGTGCGGTCTGGAATGAATGCCTGCAAAGGCCAACAGAAGCGGTGCAATAAAACCACATAAAATCATGTTTACCTTTGCAGGTAAAAAAGCAGTGCTGTGGTAAAATTTCTCTTCTTACTGGTGTATTTGGTTGCGCATTTTCCGCTATCCGCGGAAGATGAACGCACCCCTATTGACTGGGAAGCAGGCATCATCGAATTTGACCGGCGCATTGGGGAGAACGTCCGGCGCCTGATCGGCGATGTCGTGTTTATCCACGAAGACACCAGGATGCTCTGCGACAGCGCATACCTGTATTCCGACGACAACAACCTGAGAGCCTTCAGCAATATTGTAATAGAGGTGAGTGACACCGTGACAATATTTGGGGATGAGCTGTTCTACGACGGGAACCGCAGATGGGCAGAGCTAACCGGCAATGTGAGAATGGTTGAACCCGGCATGACACTCTACACCGAATACCTGGAGTACGATCTCGACCAAAACACTGCAAACTACATTGATGGCGGCCGGATCGTCGACCAGGAAAATGAATTGCTGAGCCGCTGGGGCTTTTACTATGCCGACGACAGGGAGTTTTTCTTTAGAGACGACGTTGTGCTGATCAACCCGGAATACACCATGAATACGGATACCATGATGTATAATACCGAAACCGAAATCGCATATTTTTTTGGCCCTACAACCATTGTCAGCGAAGAGAACACCATCTTCTGCCGAAATGGATGGTATGATACCCGAAACGATATAGCCCGGTTTAGCCGCGATGCCTTTTTTACCAATAAAGAGCAGTCCATGACCGGAGATTCGGTTTTTTATGACCGTACCATTGGATACGGAAGGGCTATGGATAACGTTGTCATCCGCGACAGCATTGAAAATGTAATTATTACAGGGCATTTCGCCGAGCATTTCGAGCAGGAAGGCCTTTCCGTTGTTACCAAAGAAGCCCTGTTTACCCTGATCGCTGACCAGGACAGCCTGTTTCTCCATGCCGACACACTGAAATCCATCTATCTTGAAGAAACTGATGAAAGACAGATATTTGCCTACAACAGGGCACGGTTTTTCCGGTCCGACCTCCAGGGCTTAAGCGACAGCATCGTGTATCATATGGCCGACTCCATTATCTACATGTATCACGACCCCGTGCTGTGGTCTGATATGTATCAGCTGACTGCCCAACGTATCGAGGTAAAAACTTCGGAAGAGGAGGTGCAGTGGGTTGAGCTGCTGGATGCGGCTTTCATTATTTCAGAAGAGGATACCCTGGGGTTTAACCAGATGAAGGGACGCACAATGAAAGGCCATTTCAGGGACAACGCATTATGGAAAGTGGATGTGGACGGCAACGGCGAAACCATCTTTTATATCAGGGATGATGACGGCGAACTGGCAGGTATCAACATAGCCCTGTCGTCCCATATTGTCATCTATGTAGATGGAACGGAAGTCACCGGCATACAGTTTGTCCGCCAGCCGGAAGCCACACTGTTTCCGCCCGAAGACTTGCCGGCCGAAGACCGGAAGCTCCGCAACTTTCACTGGCTTGATCACAGGAGGCCCCGCGACAGATACGACATCTTCGAGTGGCGCTGATTTATTGCAGCCTGCAAACACTTTTGCAGTTGTGGCGTTCTACTTGTGTGAATGACAGCTTTACTAAGCAGTAAATTTTTCAGTCTGATGATAGAATATAAAAAACACAGGTTGGATAACGGACTTCGTGTACTGGTTCACAGCGACACGTCCACCCCCATGGTAGCTGTAAACACCTTGTACAATGTGGGGGCCAGGGATGAACGGCCCGATAAAACAGGCTTTGCCCATCTTTTTGAGCATCTGATGTTCGAAGGCTCAATACATGTGCCGCGTTTCGACTATGCTTTGCAACGTGCCGGCGGCGAAAACAACGCTTTCACCACTAACGATATCACGAATTATTACCTCAGCCTGCCTGCCCAAAATCTTGAAACAGCGTTCTGGCTGGAATCCGACAGGATGCTGGGACTGGATTTCTCAGAACAAAAGCTCGAAACCCAGAAAAACGTTGTCGTTGAGGAATACAAACAGTCTTATCTGAACCAGCCTTATGGAGACGCATGGCTGCTGATCCGTCCCCTTGCCTACGAAGTGCACCCGTACCGGTGGGCTACCATCGGGAAAAGCATCGATCATATAAAAGATGCAACCCTTCCGGATGTAAAAGACTTTTTTGCAGCCTTTTACAATCCGTCGAACGCCATTCTCACTGTGGCGGGCAATGTGGAAGCGTCAGATGTTTTTGAGCTTGCTGAGAAATGGTTTGGCGATATTGACTCCCCCCCCGCTTACCGGCGCAAACTCCCGGAGGAACCCGGGCAGTCTGGGGCCAAAAGGAAAACAGTTACCCGGGATGTACCGCAAAGCCAGATTTACATCGTCTTTCATATGTGTGGGAGGGGACATCCTGACTTTCATACCACCGACCTGCTGAGCGATATCCTTTCCAATGGAGAATCGGCTCGCCTGCCCGCCAGGCTTGTTCACGAACAGCGCATGTTCAGCGATATAAATGCATACATCAGCGGCAACCTCGACCCCGGCCTTTTTGTCATTACCGGGAAGCCGCATAACCATACAGATATAGAGAAGGCGGAAGAAGTGCTCTGGAAAGAAGCCCTGGGCCTGGTGAATAACGTGGTGGACCAGCGTGAGCTGCAAAAGGTGAAAAACAAGGTGGAGGCAACGCACACTTTTTCAGAAAGCAATCTGCTTGCAAAGGCTATGAACCTTGCTTACTATGAGCTCCAGGGCGATGCCGGCATCTATAACCGGCAAATAGAAGCCTATGCGAAAGTTACCGCTGACGACATTCAGCGTGTTGCCTCCGGACTGTTCAGACAGGAAAACAGCGCAACGCTGCGATATCTCAGAAACACCCATATGCCCTCATAACTTCCAAGACAGACCAAACCCGGGCAAAGCAACTGCTTGTCCCGCAAAACCTTGCATATGCCTGACCGTACACAAGCCCCGAAAACAAACAACCACTCTGACATCCCTTACATCAAGCCCGCAGCGGTTGAACTGGACAATGGAATGCCTGTCTATTTCATGGAAGGAGGGTCTGACTCCTTTGTGAAGATAGACTTCGTGTTTTTTTCCGGCAGTTATCACCAGCACAAGCCCCTGGTGGCCTTCTCAGCCGTAAACCTTCTTCGTGCGGGCACAGAAAAACACAGCCGTGCCGAGATCGATGAGCTTCTTGACTACTACAGTGTCCGGCTGGACCTGGAGCCACAGAAGGACATTTCAACCGTCTCAGTCTATGTCTTACACAAACACCTGGGCCCTGTACTGAAATTGCTCAAGGAAATGGTCCGCTACCCGGTATATCCCGAAAAGGAGCTGCATACCTTTATGAGCAATCAAAAGCAGATACATATTATCAACCAGAAGAAAGTAAAGCACCTGGCCCGCACTTACTTCAACGAGCTCATTTACGGCGAACAACACCCTTACGGATACCGGGTGAGGCCCGATGATTTTGATGCTGTTTCCGTTGATGACCTGCAGGGTTTTCACAGCCGGTTCTTTTATCCGGGCAATGCATGTTGTATTGTGTCAGGCGCTATGCCAGA
>PWRF01000056.1 GCA_003556325.1 Bacteroidales bacterium
ACCATCCCGCCTTCACAGTCTGACTATTTTCAGGCGGTAAAAGGCGGCGGCCATGGCGATTATAAGCTTATTGTACTCGCCCCGGCTACGGTGCAGGAAAGCGTCGATTACGTCAGGCTTGGTTTTGAACTGGCCTTTAAGTACCGTAACCCTGTGATGATCCTTTCGGATGGCATTATCGGACAGATGATGGAAAAGGTTGAGCTTTTCGGGCAGGAACCCCGCGACACCACTGAATATGAGTGGGCCACAGTGGGTAAGAAACCCGGCAAACCCAGCGCCATTGTGACTTCTCTTCAGCTTCAGTCGGAAGAGCAGGAAAAGGTAAATCTGCGTTTACAGGCAAAATACCGCGAGATTGAAAAGAACGAGATCCGCTTCGAAACTTATGAGTGCGATGATGCCGAATACCTGTTTGTGGCTTTTGGCTCGTGTGCACGAATTACCCGGAAAGCAATGGAAATGGCCCGTGCTAAAGGGATCAAAGCTGGCCTTATCCGCCCGCAGACCCTCTTCCCCTTTCCGTCAGAAAAGATCCGTCAGCTTGCCGGCCAGGTGAAAGGTATTCTTACCGTAGAAATGAATGCAGGCCAGATGGTTGAGGATGTCAGACTGGCTGTGCAGGGGCAGGTGCCTGTTGAGTTTTATGGCCGCTTTGGCGGGATGATCCCGAGCCCTGATGAAATCTTAAAAGCGTTTGAACAAAAAATGATCGGAGGATAACATATGTCTGAAAGCAATATCATTAATCCGGAAAACCTGGTCTACGAAAAGACCGGTGTGATGACAGACCGTGTGCTTCACTACTGCCCTGGCTGCGGCCATGGAACAGCACACAGGATGCTGGCTGAGGCAATCGACGAGCTGGACATCCAGGGAGACACCATCGGAGTGGCCCCGGTTGGATGTTCTGTGCTGGCTTACTATTATTTTGATGTGGATATGCAGGAGGCTGCCCATGGAAGGGCCCCCGCCGTGGCTACCGGCATCAAGCGTACCATGCCTGATAAATATGTTTTTACCTACCAGGGCGACGGAGACCTGGCCGCCATCGGCACCGCCGAAACCATCCACGCATGCAACCGCGGGGAAAATATCCTTATCGTATTTATCAATAATGGGATATACGGCATGACAGGCAGTCAAATGGCACCCACAACCCTTGAGGGGATGAAAAGCTCTACCTCTCCGCGGGGCCGCGACATCAAAAGCATGGGAAACCCCCTGAAGATCACCGAGCTCGTCGCAGAACTGCCCGGCACATACTACGTGACAAGGCACTCGGTACATAAACCTGCCAATGCCAGGAAAGCAAAGAGAGCCCTGAAAAAAGCCCTTGAATATCAGAAACTGAATAAAGGAACCTGCCTGGTGGAGATCGTTTCCAATTGCCCTTCCGGGTGGAAGATGACCCCGGCACAGTCGAACCAATGGATGGAAGAACATATGTTCCCCTTCTACCCGCTGGGCGACATCAAGGTCCCATCCTGACGGGGGATAAACTGGTGCTTTCTACACAATACAACATACATAAAAGATCAGTGATATGAGCGAAGAAATTATTATAGCCGGTTTCGGGGGGCAGGGAGTGCTCTCCATGGGCCAAATCATCTGTTACAGCGGTGTGATGCAGGGAAAAGAAGTGAGCTGGATGCCTTCGTACGGCCCCGAAATGCGGGGAGGTACCGCAAACTGTACGGCCATCATCAGCGACGAACAGATTAGTTCGCCCGTTCTTACGGAGTTTGATACCGCCATCGTACTGAACCAGCCTTCGATGGACAAGTTTGAACAGGCAGTTAAGCCCGGCGGCCTTCTAATTTATGAGGAAAACGGGATGACAAGGAAACCCGAAAGGAAGGACATCAATATATGCTCCATCGCAGCCTACGACGAATCAGTTAAGATGAACAATACCAAAGTGTTCAATATGATCGTCATAGGGGGCTTCCTGAAGGTTAAACCCATTATCGAACTCGAAAACGTGATCAAAGGCCTGGAAAAGGTATTGCCGGAGCGCTACCACCACCTGATCCCTCTTAACGAAGAAGCCATCCATAAAGGCATGGGAATTATCAGCGAAGAACATAAAGCAGAATAATACCGGCTTATGTTCCTGTCTGAAGGCCTGCTTCCCTGGTGCATCTCCGCAGGTTTATGCTCAGGAAGTCCGGGCCTATTTTCTTTGTATTAGGGACATGACCAGAAGGTATTGATAAAAATCCCCCCGGCAATTATGTATAAGATCCCGCTCGATGTAATCCGCATGGATGGCGGCGGCTGCCATTTGATGTTGCACGCTGTGATCAACGACTGGAAAGCCAATGTGCTGATAGATACAGGAGCATCCAAATCGGTGATGGACCTCGCAAGGGCAAAGAAATACCTCGACAATCCGGATATCAGCGCTTACGACAACCATTTCACCGGTATGGGAGCGGGGCAGATCGAAACCTGGTATACCCTTATCCCCTCCTTTTCGCTTGGCAACACAACCATACAAAACCTGGAGATCCTGCTGATCGACATGCACGAGATCCGGCAGTTGTATGCACGCCGCAACCTTCCACGCATCGACATGGTAATGGGCGGGGACCTGCTCCTTAAACTCGGGGCAGTCATAGATTATCCCAACAATGTACTCATGGTTACCGCCTGATCCATATACATTGATTTATGAAAACCTTACAACCTTCACCCCCGCAACCCTTTGCCTATACAACCCTTTGCCTATACAACCCTTTGCCCCATAATTCTTTAACCCAGTAAAACATTGCCCTCACTCCGGGTAAACCCAAACCTCTAAAAATACCTTCCAACGATCTGCTTACTTCTTACTCCTTACTATCATGTATCATGACACACCGCCTCAACCCCGATCTTCACACCCACCCCTCATACACCCGCAAACCCCATCCTTAACCTCAGCCTTAACCTTAACCTCAACCTTAATCTTATCCTTATTTTATCAGATTGTTTCATATATTATTTCCTTTTGCGAAAAAAATCAATTAACTTTGCGGTCGCTTTTTTTAAGATAAAATGATTACATAAATTGCAACAACATGCAGAACAAAGGTTTGATAAGATTTTTTGCCATTGCTTTTGCGGTGGTTTGTCTTTACCAGCTTTCCTTTACCTATTTTGCCAGGAAGGTTGAGCGGGATGCCAAAAGCTATTCCCGCAGTGAGAGATACGTGGAGCAGGCCCGCAGATTGGCAGACGGCGATGAGGCATTGATGATGTTCTACCTGGACTCGATAGCCAGGGAAGCTGAGCAGTTTTATCTGGACTCCATGATGAACCAGACTGTTTACAACCTTGGCATCCAGAGGTATACATATCGTGAGACCAAAGAGAGGGAACTGAACCTTGGTTTGGACCTTCGCGGTGGTATGAACGTAACCATGGAGATATCCGTACCCGATATTGTCCGGGCATTGGCTACCAATACCGACAGCCAGACTTTTCAGCGCGCCATGGAGATTGCGAAAGCAGAACATCTTACCTCCCGGGATGACTTCATAACCATTTTCGGGAGAGCTTTCAGGGAAGTTGACGAGGCTGCCAGCCTGGCTTTCTATTTCAGCACCCCCGAGATGCGTGATCGCATTACTACCACAACATCCGACGAAGAGGTTCTCCGGGTTTTGCGAAGGGAGGTAGACCAGGCGGTAGACCGTTCTTTCCAGATCCTCCGGACCCGTATTGACCGGTTTGGCGTGGCACAACCCAACATTCAGCGTCTTGCCACCACAGGCCGTATCCTCATCGAACTTCCCGGCATCAAAGAGCCGGATCGCGTGAGGCGCCTTCTTCAGGGCACCGCGAAGCTGGAGTTCTGGGAAACGTATGAGTTCGCAGAGGTGCACGACTATTTTATGGATGTGAACGATGCGCTCCGGGCCATGGCAGACGATGATCTGCTCGACGAAGATATTTTTGATGAAGATGCTCTTGAAGAAGAATGGGAAGATCTGCTGGAACCGGATGAGGAGGCTGAAGACCTGATCCCCGACACCGAGGAACCCCCATTGTCTGAGGATGAAGTCACAGAGGATGATTTTGAAGACCTTCTGGTCGACGATTTTGACGACCTCGATGAATTTCAGGATTTTGCCAGGGAGAATCCGTTGTTTGCTTACCTGACCCCCAACTATTTCCAGGATCAGGCCGGCAGCATTCGACCGGGCCAGGGCCCTGTTGTTGGTTATGCGGCGGTACAGGACACTGCCCGCGTAAACAGGATGCTTGCCCAGGAAGAAGTGCGTGACTTGCTGCCCCTGGATATGCGTTTGTATTGGAGCGTGCAACCGGCCAGAGGCATGGACAATATACATGAACTGCTGGCCATACGCGTCGGATTGGATGGGGAAGCTCCCCTTTCCGGCGAGGTCATCACCGATGCACGCCAGGATTTCTCGCCCCTGGGCGAAGTAGAGATCAATATGTCTATGAACCGCGAGGGTGCAAGGATATGGGAGAGGCTCACCGAAGATAATATAGGAAGATCCATTGCCATCGTTCTGGATGGGTATGTATACTCCTTCCCGACAGTTCAGGACAGGATCGCCGGAGGCCGCTCACAGATTTCCGGCCAGTTCTCCGTCCCGGAGGCGCAGGACCTTGCCAATATCCTTCGCGCAGGTTCGCTCCCGGCACCGGCAAACATTGTTGAAGAAGCCGTGGTCGGCCCCTCGCTGGGCCGCGAGGCAATCAATGCCGGCTTTACCTCTTTCCTGATCGCATTTATCGTAGTACTGATATATATGGTCCTGTACTATAACAGGGCGGGATTTGTCGCAGACCTTGCCCTGGTGGCCAACGTATTCTTTATACTGGGTGTGCTCGCCTCCCTCGGCGCCGTGCTGACACTGCCGGGCATAGCTGGTATAGTGCTTACAATCGGTATGGCCGTAGACGCAAACGTGATCATTTACGAGCGTATCCTCGAAGAGATAAGGTCCGGAAAAGGACTGCGGCTCGCCATTGCCGACGGATACAAAAATGCCTATTCGGCCATTGTGGATGGCAACATCACCACCCTGCTGACAGGAGTAGTGCTCTATATCTTTGGCTCCGGACCCGTTCAGGGCTTTGCAACCACCCTGATCATCGGTATCATCTGCTCACTGTTTACAGCAATCTTCCTTTCGAGGCTTGTCTTTACCAGGTGGCTCGATAAGAATGTCGCCATCCGCTTTAACTCAAACTTCAATAAAGATGTGCTTACCAAAGTGAACTTCGACTTCATCGGGGTACGCAAGCGCTTCTATATCATATCTTCCATTGTCATCCTGGTAGGACTTGGCTCCTTTGCCCTCCGCGGACTTAGCCTGGGTATCGACTTCTCTGGCGGACGGTCCTATGTGGTCCGTTTCGACGAGGACGTGAATACCGTGCAAATGCGAAGCTCGCTTATCCAAACACTGGAACAAGCTGCCCAGGAGCTGGATGTTGAACGGGATGCCTTGTCGGCAGAAGTGATCACCTTTGGCCCGCCCAACCAGGTGCGGATCACCACCAACTTCAAGGTGGGAGTAGATACCGCTGAAGCGGACTCCATTGCAGAACGAACGGTTTATGAAGGCATTAAGGACTTCTTTGTTTCACCCATCACCTACGAGGAGTATGTGGGTGACGACGACGATAAGGTGCTTGGCCGGCTAAGTTCGCAAAAAGTCGGACCGGCCGTGGCAAGAGATATACAGAGAGGAGCTGTTGTCAGTGTCGCCATTGCCCTGCTGATCATCTTCAGCTACATCGCCATGCGATTCAAACGCTGGCAGTTCGGTATGGGAAGCCTCGCAACCCTGTTCCACGATGCCATCATCGTAATATCCCTGTATTCGCTGTTGTATAACGTGGTACCCTGGACTATGGAAATCGACCAGGCCTTCATTGCGGCCATTCTGACGATCATAGGTTATTCGGTGAACGATACCGTGGTGATCTTTGACAGGATACGTGAGAACATGAAACTGTTCCCCAAACGTGACCTCAAAACGAATGTGAACAACTCACTGAATGCCACGCTCTCCAGGACATTTAACACCTCAGGGACTACCATCGCCGTGCTGATGATCATCTTCCTGTTCGGAGGCGAGGTGATCCGGGGTTTTGCCTTTGCACTTATGATCGGCGTGGCTGTGGGAACCTATTCGTCACTGTTTAACAGTGCGCCTATTGCCTACGACCTGCTGATGATGAAAAACAAGAACAGCAGGCGTAAAAAATAATAACATAGGATTTTGACAAATGCGGCCTCAGACAAAAGGTCGCATTTGTTATATATACCTGTGAATGTGCATGCCTGTGGCCGGCTACTAAAGCAGAAAACCCGGTTTTGAGAATGGCAGGCAGCACCACGGATGAGAACCTGTTATGCAAAATGTGTATATTGCATCTTGTTTTGCACTTTAAAACGACCTATTTATAAATCAAACCCAAAGGAGGATTAGCGTATGATTAAAAATTTGAAAGCAGCAGGCCACCCTGTTCTGGCTGTTTTGGTAATAGCTTCGGCTTGCCTGTTCACAGGGTGTGCCGACCCCGCAACCGTTGATATCCCAACGTTTTGCGAAAACTACAGGACCCACGTGGAGACACTGGCCTCAGACGAATTTGAAGGAAGGGCTCCGGCAACCCCCGGCGGGGAAAAGACGAAGGAGTATATCATCGGCGAGTATGAACGTATCGGCCTCAAGCCGGCAGCAAACGGAAGCTATCTTCAGCCGGTGCCCCTTGTCGAAATCACCGGATTTGATTTTTCTGACCTTGTGATCACCCACGATAACGGTGAGTTTTCTTACAAATACATCGACGACATGGTGATCGGAACCACCCGCCTGGAAGACTACACCCAGCTGGACGCCAGTGAGCTTGTATTCGTTGGCTACGGCGTGAATGCCCCTGAGTACGGATGGAATGACTATGAAGGAGTGGATGTTGAAGGAAAGACCGTGGTCGTTATGATCAATGACCCGGGTTTTGCCCTGCGCGATGAGGATATGTTCAATGGGCGTGCAATGACCTATTACGGTCGCTGGACATACAAATACGAAGAGGCTGCCCGCCAGGGTGCCGCAGGCGCTCTTATCATTCATCAGACAGAACCCGCAAGCTATGGCTGGGATGTGGTACGGAACTCATGGTCGGGAACACAATACGGCATTGGCGAAGATACCGGTGAACCCAAACTGGAAGCAGAAGGGTGGATCCAGAAAGAAGTGGCCCGCGAACTGTTTGCAGCTATTGGGAAAGACCTCGACGAAGAACTGGCCCTGGCTGCCAGCCCCGACTTCCAGGCATATTCCATGAATATGTTTGCCAACGTCGACTTCCATAACGAATTCGCTTACTCCGAGTGCCATAACGTAATTGGCTATATCGAAGGCAGCAAATATCCCGATGAAACCATTATATATGCCGCACACTGGGATCACCTCGGTATGGTGGAAACAGAAGACGGCGTTGAGATCTATAACGGCGCAGTTGACAACGCTACCGGCGTGGGTGCCATTCTGTCGATTGCCGAAAGGATGATGGCAGGAGAACAACCCGAGCGTTCCGTTGTATTTGCCGCTGTTACCGCCGAGGAATCCGGGTTGCTGGGTTCTGCCTACTATGGCGAAAACCCCCTGTTCCCCGTAGA
>PWRF01000325.1 GCA_003556325.1 Bacteroidales bacterium
CCGGTATATTTCCCTTCCCCGTGAGCCAATAATTACGCTGTTGCCCCTGACAGCAGGGGAAGCTTCAAAGTTTCTGCCAACCCGCTTGCGACGGATCACCTCCCCCTCTTCCCCGCAGATAAGGTAAACGTTTCCGTTGGAGTCGCCGGTAAAGATGAACAAGTCGCCTTCTTCGTTATACAGACCGGCGGGAGATGACCAGCTATAGCTGGCAAGGGCCGTGCGAAAAAGTATTTCCCCGGTACCTGTATCCAGGGCTATGAGCTCACCGCCTCCTTCCTCATCCGTATGGGCGATGTTTGTATAAATCCTTCCCGATGCATTGTTGCGGCCCAGGAGCGGGGTGGCATACATGCCGCCGTCAAACTCCCTTCCGTAGTGTTCAACCCGGTAGGCTTCTATTTTGGTTTCCCACAAAAGACTGCCATCGAGCCCGTTTAGCTTTATGAAGCGTGAGTAACCCCGGTCGCCCTGGCGGTCTACCTGGGTGGCAGTGTACAGGTAGGGAATGCCCTCAGCTTCTTCCACAACAATGCTTGCATCCGTGTCATCATGGTTGTTGTAATACCAGACAGGTTGCATCGTCAAAAGGTTCACACATATAATATTCCCGTGGTTATCTCCAAAATAGCCATAATTCTTATAGACGGCAAGGCTCGACTCGATACCTGCTGCCTGTTCTCCTCCCGCATAATAGACCATCCTGGCAACAAGCCAGAGGGTCTGATCTTTTACGAGGAACTTATACAACACCCCATTCTCTCCGGGCCAATAGAGGTAATCCCCTGCGATAAGCGGACTGCTGTCGAAGGCACCCCATAGCCGATAGGCCTTGCTGTCGGTGTGGCCGGAAAAAAAATACACCGGCCCGTGCCGGTAGAGGTCTATTACGTGTATGCCGAAGGAGTCCGTATGCGGTACGCCATCGCCAATATATAAAAATCCGTTCATGCGTGGATCCAGCATGGGAGTTCCTTTAACCGGGTTTCCCGTATGGATGGCACTCCTGGTTTCCTGCCCTGTCTCAAAGTCAAGGAAATAAATATCCCCGCTAAGGGATCCTGCAATTATTTCGACACCACCTTTTTTATTCAAAAAATTGCCGTCCAGGGCGCTGAACTCCCTGCGCATTTTTTCCGGCCAGGCGATCAGCAGGGGCTGGCCTGTCCATCCCATCCCTCCGCCCCACCTGCCATATTGTGTTTCTGTGGTGTCAAAACGGGTAATATACTCCCAGCGTTTGCTAATGTTCAGGGGAACACCCTTTACGGATCCGGCCACCGGCATGTCGCGGCGAAACCCTCCCCTGAATGTCAGAAGCCCGTCTATATCGCGATAAAAGTCGGTGATAAGCCGGGTGCCCGGTTTAAGAGCGTTCTGATAATGGTAGGTGCGGTGAATCAGTTGCCGGGTGGTTTCATAAACGGTGTCGGGCAAGAGGGAAAATGCAATTTCCGGAATCCTTGACAGGCATTCCATGCGGCTCATCAAAACCCCGGGCATGAGAAACTCATGCTGAATACCGGGAGTCTCGATCCGAAAGAAGCCGTGCTGATATATGCTTCCGCCGGCCCGGTCCTGAGCCGCCGTCTCCCGCGAAACGACACACGAAACGGAGGCAATTAAAAGCCACAAAAGCAGCTTGCCAGCAGCTGAAACCTGTTTTCCGTCGCGTATGTTCATGGTTTTATGGGGTATAGTCATTATCATTTCTCTGTGATTCGCTCATATGCTGTAAAAAATTCGCTAAAATCGGACTATCAACCACCAAACGTATTTTCTCAAACACCGAAACAATGCAACACCAATGGCTTATCATTTTATTTGGATGTGCAGCCCGGGTGCTTCGCTCAGCGCCTGGCCGCTCCAGGGGAAAAGGGTGGCCTGCCAGGTACGCCCACTCCCTGAACCACAATGACATAATCATAAGCATAAACTCTCACCGTACGGTACTGTGGGAACAAGACAATACGAAGCAAATATAAACAACATACAAAATATCGCGGGCCGGTAACATTTATTTCTTGCAGCTGATTCTTTTTTTTATTTTTGATAAATTTTTCCATAAAACAGTGAATTCAAAGAAAAGCCAGCCCGGGAAAATCTACTACAGCATTGGCGAAGTGGCCAGGATGTTTGATGTCAACACTTCGCTCATTCGTTATTGGGAGCAGCAATTCGAGATCATCCGGCCGCATAAGAACAAAAAGGGAAACAGGCTTTTCACGCAAAAGGATGTCGACAACTTCCACATCATCTATCATCTCGTAAAAGAGCGAGGCTACACTCTGAGAGGAGCCCGCGAAAAAATCAGCAAAAATCCCGGCGATCTGCGAAGAGACCTTGAGATCATCAAGTCGCTCGAGAAAATGCGTTCTTTCCTGCTGGATATCAAAAAACATCTATGATCCCCCTAAGACAGGATGCATTGAGCAACCCATACCAACTGTAACGCTGAAGAAAGCACACTAAACACAAAACTATGGTAGCAAAAATAAAGCAAAAGCTTCACGAGTCGAAAACAGCGCGATGGATTGTGCTGGTCATCATTAGTTTTGCCATGGCCACCAACTATTATTTTTACGATGCGCTGGCGCCGCTGGCGGACCTGATCCGGATGAACCTCGGGTTCAGCTCAACAGAATACGGCTTTTTCATTTCTGCGTACTCCATTCCTAATGTGTTTCTGGCAATGGCAGTATTGGGCGGCATTATTCTGGACCGCATCGGTATAAGGATCACAGGCTTTACATTTATTTTCCTGATGGGCCTGGGCGGCACCATTACCGCTTACGGCGCCTCCGACATGTTTCTGGACGGGGGCTTCGGGTACAGCTTCATGGATTCCTTCCTTACCTCTTACTCGCCGGCGTTGAAGATGATGTCGCTGGGCTTTTTCATTTTCGGATTAGGGGCCGAGACCAGCATAGTAGTGCTCTCGAAGGTTATTGTGAAGTGGTTCAAAGGCAAAGAGCTTGCCCTGGCCCTGGGGCTTAACCTCGCCGTGGGCCGGCTGGGAGCCGCACTGGCGTTTACGCTCTCGCCCAGGCTTATCTACCCCGAATGGACCACAGCCATATGGGTTGGCGTGATCATCCTGTGGGCCGGACTGCTGGCCTTTATGATCTATATGGTGATGGACTACAAAGTGGACAGGGAAGTGGAGATCGACCTCAAAGACCCCGACGATGCGTTCAGGTGGCAGGACCTGAAAGACCTGGTCACCAATCGCTCGGTTATTTATATTACCATCCTCTGTGTAACGTTCTATTCGGCAGTGTTTCCTTTCCTGAAGTTTGCCCCCGACCTGCTGATGAACAAGTTTGCCATGCCCCGGGCGCTGGCGGGGGATGTCACTTCCTACCTGATGTACGGGACCATCCTGCTGACACCTCTGTTCGGATGGATCACCGACAACAAAGGCAAAAGCGCCACCCTTATGTACCTTGGCTCCGCCTTGCTGATCATTGCCCACCTGATGTTCGCAAAAACATATATTGAACCCAGGGTGCCTATCGTACTCCTTGGCATCGCCTTCTCCCTTGTTCCCGCAGCAATGTGGCCCGCCGTAACCAAAATCGTGAGGCAGAGCAAACTGGGTACCGCCTACGGGTTCATGTTCTCGGTGCAGAATATAGGCCTCTGGATATTTCCCATCGTCATCGGATGGGTCATCGACTCGTCAAATCCCTTCTACCGGGCAGAAATAAGCAGCGCACAGTTTGCAGCGGTGCAGCAGGACGATATGCGCTACCAGGGAACCTACCTCGACAGGCACCAGGAAGCTATAAAAGACATGACCCTGCATGTAAACGCCTCGGTATTCGCCGACAGCATAAGCGGTGACATAGTATGGCGCGAGGTACACCATACAAAAACCGACAGTCAGGGGCAGTTTGAATTGCAGATCGGCGAAGGAGACGTAGTATCGCTTGCCGATTTTTCATTTCTTGTTGATGGGCCTGAATACAAAGCAAGGATCATCGTTACACGCCGGTCAGAGGATATCATGATCTATGACGGAGGCTTTGCTGTTGATGGCGAAGGCTATTTCACCGAAGCGGCAGGCGCAGAACACGCAACCCTCTTTGGAAACACCATGCGGGGCAGGATCAAGGTTTACGACGCCACTCCTGCTGAAGCAGATATGCCGGACCATGACGTCCCAAACACGGAAGACAGGCAAATCTGGCAGGAGAGGATACGCTTCTACCTGGAAGACGACGGCAGCTTTGAGATCCCGATGGGCTACGGCAGGCTTGTACATGCCAATGCAAACTACTTTGGTATCCGGGAAGGAGACTTTGAAATGGAGGTCATTAAGCCCCTGGACTACACCAACGCCATGCTGGTGTTCTCACTCCTTGGATTCGTGGGTTTTGTGTTTGCCTTCCTGCTGAAACGCGAAGACAAAACATCAGGCTACGGACTGGAAAGGCCTAACAAAGAAGATTAACCGGGAAGCCTCTGGGTGTGAATCAGTCCCGGTTTCAAAAAGATGAAACGTCCATGACAGGATTTTCGACACACAGGGGGATGATTATGGTAACGGGGCGTTTAGACTAAGCAGGCTTTTGGCTATTGGCTATTGCGAGCCCGGCGAAGCCAAACGCCCATGCCGAAGATCCCGCTACATCGGGAACAATTTTTTTTGACACAGAGGGGAATGATTATTGGGTGTTGAGCGATGAGCGCTGGAAGCGTGATAACAGCGCTCAGCCCCGGACCTGGTCCCTTCCTCTTGCATGATGCGCAAGGGGCACTCCCTGTCCTTCAACGAAAGCAACAATTTCAGGGAAAAACATCTGAAATTCCTTTTCAAAACTGCCATAATGCAGCCTGAGATCCTCTACGGCCTGCTCCATACCCGATTCAAAGGGTGTCCGGCGGGCCATCCCTCCAAAGTTTCGCTCCAGGCTCCTGAGATCAGCATAGTTGACAAGCCAGTTGTGCTCGATCATGAAGGGAAGTACAAACCGGGCACGCTCAGGTAGAATGTCGAGCTTGTTTTCCAGCACTGTATAAGCCCACGAAACAAACTCATGGAGATTCAGGGCAGAATATTCCGACCAGTTGGCCGCGAGGAAGTGATCGTAATACATGTCCACAACCACGCCGGCATACAGGCGGTATTTGGAACGCAACCTTTCCTTGCTCTGTAAAAACACGGGGTGCTCATCGGTGAAACGGTCTATTTCGCGGTGCAGCTGTATCCCGCGGATAATCCCGGTATCATAGCCATTGATTTTCCGGCCCTTGACCATGTCAGCAATAAAGTTGCCCACGATCAGGTCCTTGTCGTTTCCGGAAAGATACAAGTGCGCCAGGAAATTCATTGCTTAGGGGGTTACACGTGTTTGTGAAGGACAAAAAGACAAAAAGACAAAAGGACGAAAAGACAAAAGGACGAAAAGACAAAAGGACGAAAAGACAAAAGGACGAAAGGACAAAACGTCGAAACGTCGAAACGTCGAAAAGTCTAAAGGTCGAAAAGTCCGGGTATGTGTAGTTTTTAACTGGTCATTAAACAGATTCATCATTTCGTTCGGAATGACGACGTAGCCTCAAACTTCTGACTTCAAACCCAAAACCAACAACTCTTGTTACATTAAAAACAGCCTCCAACGGGCTTTTCATGACAATATTACAAAGAAAAGCCGACAATGTTCAGGTTCTCATAAATAAAAACATGTGACTTGTATTGTTCCAAAACAATCTTGCCATGGAAGCAATAAAATAATCGGCATGACCGGGTTGGAAAATCTGGGAAAATACTATGATTTTTATAGCTTTGTAGCTTTATTGTCAATCAATACAAATCTTTTCAAAACCATAACCTCATGAATAAATTATTGCTACTGGGTGACGAAGCGATAGCCCAGGCAGGTATAGATGCTGGAATGTCGGGGATCTTTGCCTACCCCGGGACGCCTTCCACTGAGATCACAGAGTATGTTCGCAGTTCGCCGGAAAGTAAGAAGCGTGGCATCGCAGCCAACTGGGCTGCCAACGAAAAAACTGCCGCGGAGCAAGCGCTGGGCATGTCATATGCCGGGAAGCGGGCCATGACATGTATGAAGCACGTGGGCCTGAACGTAGCGGCTGATGTCTTTCTGAATGCCGCAATAACAGGTGCTAACGGAGGACTGATCTTCGTTGTTGCGGATGACCCGTCCATGCACTCGTCGCAGAACGAGCAGGACTCCAGGGTGTACGGGAAGTTTGCCATGGTGCCCATCCTGGAACCCTCAAACCAGCAGGAGGCCTACGACATGGTGCACATCGGATTTGACATTTCCGAAAAGCTGCAGGTGCCGGTAATGCTGCGCATCACCACCCGCCTGGCCCATTCGCGTGCAGGGGTGGCCCGCAAGAAAACACGCGAACAAAATCAGTTTAAACTTCCGGAAGACCTGAAGCAATTTATCCTTTTACCAGCCATCGCGCGGAAGAGATACCAGATGCTGCTGGATAACCAGGAGGCCTTCCAGAAGCTTTCTGATGAGTCGCTGTACAACCAGTATTTCCCGGCCGACGACACCTCTCTGGGCATTATCGCCTGCGGCCTGGCGTACAATTATCTTATGGAAAACTACCCGGACAGGAAGGTGCCGTATCCCATCGTGAAGGTGACACAATACCCTCTTCCTCAGTATCATATAAAAGAACTCTACAACACCTGTGACGAGATCCTCGTGATAGAAGAGGGCTATCCCGTCGTAGAGGAGATGATGAAAGGCTTTCTTGATGATGGAAAAAAGATCAAAGGGCGGCTAGACGGGTCCCTGCCGCGCACCGGCGAGCTTAACCCCAACCACGTGGGAAGGGCGCTCGGCATTCCCATGCCCGAAACCCTCAAGGTTCCGGACATGCTGGCCAAAAGGCCACCGTCGCTCTGCAAGGGATGTCCGCATATCGACAGCTTCCTCGGGCTTAATGAGGCTATTGAAGAATACGGAGAGGGCCGCGTATTTTCCGACATCGGGTGCTATACGCTCAGCGCTCTTCCCCCCTACCACTCCATCAACACCTGTGTCGACATGGGGGCTTCCATCACCATGGCAAAAGGAGCAGCAGATGCAGGCATGAGGCCGTCTGTGGCCGTTATCGGCGACAGTACCTTCACGCACTCGGGGATCACGGGCCTGCTGGATGCCGTAAATGACCAATCAAACATCACCGTGGTAATACTCGACAACGCAACCACAGGGATGACCGGGGGGCAGCCCTCGTCGGCCTTCGAAAAAATTGAAGACATCTGCAAAGGCGTTGGTGTGGAAGAAGACCACATCAGGGTCATAAAACCCCTGAAAAAACGTCACGAAGAGAATACACAGGTGTTCAGGGAAGAACTGGCATACGAAGGCGTTTCAGTGATCATCCCGCGCCGCGAATGCATCGTTACCCTCAACAAACGGATGCGCCAGAAATTCAAGGAGAAAAGCAAGGCAAACAGTTAATGCAGGAATAAAGAGCTCGGTGGAGGCCGTACCTGGTGCGCCAGGTACAGGAAACAAGAAGCCTTTTGACCTTTCGGCATTCCCTCAATTTAATAGAATGTAAACACTTGAACCGAGCAGATGCAAGCTCGGCGAAGCCAAAACCCATGACAGGATTTTTGACACACAGGAGGATGATTATTGGGACA
>PWRF01000181.1 GCA_003556325.1 Bacteroidales bacterium
CGGTGGTGCTGGGTTACCACGTGTGGGGCATCATTGGCATGGTATTGTCCATACCCCTGTTTGGCATGATTACCGTCGTTTGCCGCTACGTGCCGGCCCTGAATCCTTTTGGTTATCTCTTTAGCAGGAATAACGTGGATGAACCATCCATCAGGGAGTGAGTGCCAAGTAAGTGTAATGTGCATCGACTATGTGGGTCGTTATTCCACGCAAAGGCCGCAAAAATTTTCACGCAAAATGCGCAAAGGACATAGTTTTGCTCTTTGCGTTTTGCGTGGAAATAAATTTCTCCTAATAAATAATAGCTTGAAGGATATCAGGTTTTCACCCTCCCGATGTGGTCTTCTACGGCCTTCACTTTTCCTTCCAGGCAGTTGCTGGCTCCCTGCCGGATGTCCAGCTTGATGGCTGAATACACCCGCTTGCAGTCCGGCTCAAGCAATTTATAAGCCTTGCTGACCACCTCCAGGATTTCCTCCATGGTATCGGCCTCTACAATAGTGCCCATGGGCGTCAGCTTGTAACTGTGTCCGCTTTCATCTATCATTTTGATGATCTTGCTTACATAGGGGCTTACACTTTCTCCCTTGTCTGTGGGGAACATGGCAAATTCCATCAGTACTGACATCGGTATAGATTTTTAATGATACAATGCAATGAATAGCTGATGACCAGGTGTTGAGGCACATGGGTTTGATAATTGAAACCCGGGTCCTGGCACCGTGGTTAAGAAACGCTATTCGCTTATGCACACAAAGATAAGAAAGCTTCCCGGGAACATCAACAGGCAATGCAGATATTAACGCGATGGCCAGTGAATACGCATCGTGGTTCCTTTTCCGGGGGCAGAATCCAGGGAAAGCTTTGCACCGTGGAGCGTTACGATTCGTTGCACCAGGGTGAGGCCGATACCGCTGCCTTCGCTTGCGGTCTTGTTGCTGCCCCTGAAAAAGGGTTGAAAGATATCCTGCTGCTCGTCTGCCGGAATCCCAGGGCCCCGGTCGGTAAAGCTGATCACTGGCCCGGAGGCTGCCCTGTCATAGGTCAGGAATATCTCCACCCGGTGGTCAGAAGAAAATTTACAGGCATTGTCCATGATGTTGGCAAAAGCAACGGTTAACAGGTAACTGTTCCCCCTGACGGTGATATAATCCTCATCATCAAGGCTATCATCCATTTTTATCTGAACCTGGTACTCCGGGTGGTTTCGCAGCACCTCCTTCCTGGCGTCCATGATAAGCTCATCCAGCCGGCAATGCTTCAAGCTGATCTGATGCGTTTCATAGCTGGCTTTGGCAATGTCCATAAGTCCTGTACTGAGCCTGGATAGCTTCCGGGCATCATTCAGCATGCTTTCCAGCGAAATCCTGAGATCCTGAGACAGGTCTTTTTCTTCCAGGACAAGTTGCAGTTCGCCAATGATGGCGCTGAGCGGCGTACGCAGCTCGTGGGCGATGTTGGATACAAATTCCCGCTGCCCATCGAAGGCGTTTTCCAGCCGGTCAAGCATCCGATTGAAAGAGGCCGCCAGCACAGCCATTTCATCCACATGCGCGGTTTCACTCAATCTGAGGTGAAGGTTCGTGGCGCTGATCTCTCCTGCCTTGTCGGCCATCCTGCTTACGGGGCGAAAAAGTTGTTTTGACAACCACCTGCTTGTAAAAAAAATTACAATGACTGCAAACAACCAGGAAAAGATAAGCACGATACGCAAATTGGCCATCTGGCCGGGTGATGCAAACCCATTGAGTATTGCATCAGTGAACAGGTAGATCAGCAGCGTGACTAGCAGGAAAAGAAGGCCTGTTACAAGCGTAAACCAGATTGTTATCCTGTTGCGAATTTTCATATTACTCAAAGTCGCTGCTTAGAATGAATCCCATGCCCGGTCTGGTATGGATTAGTTTCTTATCAAATGGCTTATCCACCTTTTTTCGCAAATAAGTAATGTAGACGTCAATGAAGTTGGTACCGGTGTCGAAGTGTGTATTCCATACCTTTTCAGCGATCTCCGAACGGGTAAGTACCCTGTCGGGGTTGCGCACCATATATTCAAGAAGTTTAAACTCTTTCGGCGTCAGCTTGATCTCCTGGTTGCTGCGTTTTGCCGTTTTTTTATGGATGTCGATTTCCAGGTCAGCGTATTGGAGCAGAGAAGACTGGCTTGCCCTGCTGTTGCCGGCCCTCTTTAGCAGCGCCCTGATCCGGGCCAGCAGCTCACGGAACTCAAAAGGCTTGATCAGGTAATCATCAGCACCGGCATCAAAACCTTCCACTTTGTCATCGGTGGTGCCCAATGCCGTGAGCATCAAAATGGGGATATGAGGCTTATTGGCCCGGATTTTCCGGCATAACTCGAGGCCATTCATCTCGGGAAGCACAATATCTGACACGATCAGGTCGTAATCATTGGCCAGGGCAAGTTTCAGGCCCATGCGGCCGTCATAGGCCACGTGGGTCTGATATTCCTGCTCCTGAAGCCCGCGCTGAATGATCTCTGCAAGCCTTTTATCGTCTTCAATGATCAGGATCTGTGTCATCGCACCTCATTTTCCAACAAAAATACAAGCTTCCGGGATACAGGCAAGCAGAAAGCTACGAATATTTTCTGAAACAGCCTGTTACAGTCTGAATTCAAAACCAACCGACACAAACCTGCCTACCATAGGATAATGCACAAAAGTGCTGTATTCGCTGTCAAACAGATTGCTGACACGTCCCACTGCCTGAATGTTGATCCCTTCTCTGTTCATAAGGGGGTAACTGGCCCCTACATCCGTGACAAACATTGCATCCATGGTTTCCACCTGGGGGTCCATTCCAAACTTCATCAGAGGATCTTCTGTTTCGCTGCGGTAACGCAGGTTCAGGTTCAGCATGGCTCCCTGGTCAAACCGGTATGTGGCGGCCAGGTTCACCAGCCATTCATATTTGCCCGGGATCACTGCCTGGCCAGCGTAAGGAATGATAAACTCACCTACCGCCTCGTTGATGAATGCCTGTGCATCGGGTCCGGCTATGGGGCCCTGGTACAGCTGGATGTCATCATCGATCTCTGTTTCTGAATATATCGTATAGCTGGCATTGGCAAATACCCGAAGCTGGTCTGTTGGTCTGAAATCCACATGAAACTCAATCCCCTCGTTGACCTCCTGGCCAGGCAGGTTTCTTGAATAGGCGACAGGCGCCGCTTCAATGTCCGGTGGCAGTTCAGCATCCTCATGCGCAGGTCTGATCTCAAAGAGCGGGGCGCCGGCGGTGCCTTCGTTGACCAGGTAGTAATAGTTTACCCTTGCCGTCACCCTGCCATCCCATAATGTGGTTCGCAAACCGGCATCAAAACCTGTAAAACGCTCCATTTCCGGGTCAACAACCGGAAGGTTAATGTTGCCTGCCAGGAATGGTGGCCCCAATGGCCGTGGAGGCCTGTTAAAGTTGTTCACCATGTTCAGCGGAAGCCAGCGGGAGCTCATCCCATATGCAGCATACACCTGCAGCTGGTCCTCCATCAGCATTTGCGACAAAGCAATATTGGGGCTGAAAAAGATGTCGTCGATATAGCTTTGTCCATCCATCCTGCCACCAAGCCTGAGCAGCGCTCCCTCCCACGGCTGCATTCCTGCTTCCATGAAGGCGGCGTAAAATTGTTGTTCGTCTTCCCACATAAAATACAGATAATCTTCATTATCCACGCTACCCGTGGTCCATTGCGCATCACCTCCTGCCTTCAGCCAGAGCCTTCCAGGCATCAGATCATGGCGGTAATACCCCCTGATGCCGAACTTCTGCCTGTCCTGAGTGCCAAAACCAACATAATACAGCGTATCTTCAGGAAACTCCACATTAAGATATTCTTCTTCATCCTGAAAGAAGAAAGTAAGATTGTAGTCCAGGTCTGATCCCCTGCCGGGTTCAAAACTCAATGAATAGAGCTGAGATGTCCTTTCCCTGCTTTGTTCCTGGCCGTGATGCAGTTCAGTTCCAAAGTGTTTTTTTACGTCAAGATAGTTGGCCCGGAAACTGATATCCAGATCGGGGCTAAGCTCATAGCCCACAAGCAGGCTTGGTATGACCGCACGGTCAAACCGGTCGGAATAGCTATAGTGATCAAGTATACCTATAAGCTCACGGCCTGTTTGTCCTTCTGACATGTGTGCGTCCATGTTTGCCCTGTAATACAGCCTTCCTTCGTTGGCCACCGTAGCATTCATCCTGTAAGTGTTCAGCGAGCCCACGCTGGCCGAAGCTTCTGCGATATGTTCATTTTTGCGGGTCCTGATGTCCACAACGAACTGAAAGCCACCATACCTGGCGGGAACCGGCCCCGGGTAAATTACGATCTCTTGAATCAGGCTGATTGGTATATCTCCGAATTCTACGGTATGGTTACTGGCCAGGTTAATCGGCTGTCCGTCAAGCAACACGAGGGTCAGGCGACTGTTATCCCTGCCAAACCCCCGGATGACAAACCAGTCCTCCGCGCCAAAATCACCAGTACTCCGGAATGTCAGACCGGTTTTCAGAGAAAGGTAGTTGAGTATGTCGTAGGGATCATTACCGATCATCATCGTATTCAAATCCTCTGCAGTAATGCGAATGGCATTAGGATAATCTTCATCGTGTGTTAACTCCATCGGTCTGTCAAAGCCTGAATCGGCCCTGGCCACCAATGCAATGGCAAATGTCAGCACGACCAGGGCAGCAAGCCGGGCAAGGAAATAGACGAAGTCCAGGTCACGGGTAACATGCCTGGTGCTTACAGGTGCCTTTTTGAGTAATGTGGTGTTTCTCATCATAACGGGAAGTGTTTGAAGACCTGATGCACGCTGCGGTGTATCATGGCCTTGATGGTTAATATTTTACGTGTCGAGATACTGCATGTGTTCAGGTTATTGTCAAAAGGTCGAAAAGTCGAAAAGTCTAAATGTCTGATTTGATTAATATTCCTTTTAGGAACTCAGCTTTAATAGGCATCGCTCGATTCAAGCTTGTAAGCGATGGCTGTTTTCGTACATGGTAAAAGTGGTTTTGGTTTTGCAATGGCAAAACTACAAGTTCTGTGCCGAAAGAAAGATTAGAAACCCATTAGAAAAAGTTTAGATTCAGATTAAAGACAGGGCTAGCAACGGAGTTAAAGGAAATTTGCGCCTGCGAAGGTCCTTAATGAATTTCTAATGATATTCTATACATGCTCTAACAACATTTTTGCATTTCCGGGTTTAGTTTTGCAGCGCTTTTCCTAAAGGATGGTTACGATGCCGTGGAAAAAGCTCTACATAATGGTAAATCACAAATTCAGACATATTTACTCACTTTTAAAACAATGGAAAGATGACAAACACAAAATTGACACTGATTATGGCCAGTGGCTTCAAAACAAGCCTGCATGCCGCATTTCTGGTAATTTTGCTGGCCGCAATGTATCCGAAGTCCCTGGGGGCGACTGAAGCACAATACGAGGTTCACGGCATCGTGGTGGATGCCGGTAACGAACGCGATCCATTGCCTATCGCCACTATATATATTGACGAGTTGGAGACAGGTACGGTGACAGACATGGACGGACGTTTCGTACTGGAAAACCTTCCGGAAGGTCGCTATGAGATGCGTGTGAGCTTCATGGGATACAGCACACAAAACCTTCGCCTGCAAGTGCCGGCAAGAGAATCCGAAATGCGGATCTTCCTTCGTCCTTCTTTTGTAGACATGGACGAGGTGATCATTACGGCCTCCCCTACCGGAAGCGCCGTAAATTATCAATCGTCTCAGGCGTTCAATACCATGGAGCTGATTCGCAGAAGCGCTGTCTCCCTGGGTGAAATGCTCGACGGCGAGCCCGGACTGGCATCCCGGTCTTTTGGTGGTGGTCCTGCGCGTCCTGTTATCCGCGGTTTTGACGGAGAACGCCTGGTTGTCCTTGAAAATGGCGAGCGAATGGGCGATATCCAGTCCACCGCCCCGGATCATGCCGTCACATTGGATCCCCTGGGCATGAGCCGCGTGGAAGTGGTGCGTGGCCCTGCCAGCCTGTTGTACGGATCCAGCGCACTGGGCGGCGTCATCAATGTATTTACCGAAGATTTTCCCTCCGACTGGGAAAGAGGACTGCACGGCGGCGCTGCTTTCCAGGGAGCCACAAACAACAACCTGGTCTCGCAGTCCACCGGACTGATTTATGGAAGCGAACACCACGCAGTGGCCGGTCGTTTTATTTACCGCACAGGAGATGATTCGCAAACGCCCAGCGGTCCGCTTCCCAACACCCAGCTCGACAGCTACACCGCTTCGCTGGGATGGGGCATCAACCGAGGCAATTTCACAGGTGGGATCTCAGCAAGGTATTACAAAAATGATTATGGCGTACCAGAGTTTGCTCCGATGACTGACCCCGAAAATGAGGGCATGTATATCGAGGAGGAGCCTGAGATGGAGATCCGGATCGACCGGCTTAATGTACAGGGAAAAGGCAACCTCAAAATGGATGGCTTTTTTGATGAGTTGGAGACTCGTTTAAGCATTTCCAATTCACTCCAGGAAGAGGGTGAACCGGATCCGCTGCCGGAAGAACTTGAGCTTGAGCTCGAAACCTTCACAATCAGCGCCACTGCCTTGCTGATGCATCAGCCCTTTGCGTTTTTCGACAGGGGTGTCATCGGCACCAACCTGCACAGAAGGTACCAGGAAGTGGACGGGCTCGAAGCCTATCACCCGGGTGAGGATATTTATAATATTGCACTCTTTACCTTCCAGGAGATCCCTTTCGGAGACCGGACCAGGATGCAGTTCGGCGTCAGGGCTGAACATGAATGGCTCGCTTCCGTGGAGAACCGTTGGTTTACCCAGGAAGAAAGGACTGAGGACAGGACCTTCAACACAGTCGGATCCATTGGCTTGAACCACCGCGTAAATGACAGCTGGGAAACCGGTCTGCAGTTTGCCAGGGCGCACCGCAATCCCACCATCCTAGAGCGCTACGCCGATGGATGGCATGCCGGAGCTACGCGGGTGGAGCTTGGCGATCCAACTCTTGAAAGTGAGATCGGTTACGGTGCAGACTTCTTCACCCGCTTCACCAGCGATTGGTTGCACATGGAACTCTCTGGTTTCTACAACCGCATTGACAATTTTGTGGCCCTTCGTACTCTTGATCCTGTTGAGGCCGTGGAAATTGACTACCGCGTGCGCGCTGACCGTGAATTTCCTAATACCGTGCAATTCTTTGGGGCAGATGCCCGGATGATGGGTTTTGAGCTGCGGAACTCCATGTTTTTGACGGATCGCATCCGTCTGGAACTGGGTGTGGATTATGTACAGGGCGATCGCCGCGACAAGGATGTTCCCCTGCCTTTCATTCCGCCTTTCCGCGCTACTGCAGGGGTAATGTATAACTACAATGATTTTAACATTGGTGGAAATGTGAGAATGGTCTCTTCTCATAACAGAGTGCCGGATGATGAACTCCCCACCGATGGCTACTCCCTGCTTCGCTTGGAAGCCGGATACCGGTTCGCCGCTTTTGGTGGTGGCATGCACACCATCAACGTGCGTGTGGATAATGCTTTGGATACCAGTTACCAGGACCACCTGTCCGTGGTACGCCGCTTTAAGGATCCCTTTGAAGGACCCAACGCGCCA
>PWRF01000233.1 GCA_003556325.1 Bacteroidales bacterium
CTCGATTTCACAAGGGCCGGAACAAACTTCCTGTTTGAAGGCTTCCTCGACACCGAGCGCTTCGGCTACATTTTTGCTTTCCAGGTACTCCCGACCATTATCTTCTTTTCAGCTCTCACCAGCCTCCTGTTTTACCTTGGCATTATACAGAAGATCGTTTTCGGGCTGGCCTGGCTTATGACAAAGGCCATGAGGCTTTCCGGAGCAGAAAGCCTTTCCGTGGCAGGGAACATCTTCCTGGGACAAACAGAGTCGCCCCTGATGATCAAGGCGTATCTTCCCAACATGACCAAATCAGAAATCCTGCTGGTGATGACAGGCGGGATGGCCACACTGGCAGGTGGCGTACTTGCCGCCTACATAAGCTTCCTGGGCGGAGACGACCCCGTTCAGCGGCTCATTTTCGCACAGCACCTGCTGGCCGCCTCCATCATGGCAGCACCCGGTGCCGTGGTATTGTCCAAGATACTCTACCCGCAAACAGAGAAGATCGATAAGACGATGGAAATATCCAAAGAACGTATCGGTGACAATGTCCTGGATTCCATCACCAACGGCGCAGGCGAAGGCCTTCGCCTGGCAGCCAACGTGGCCGCCATGCTGCTCGTCTTCATCTCATTTATCGCCATGTTCAATTATATTGTGGGATACCTCGGCGACCTGGCAAACCTGAACCCTCTCATAGCAGAAGCTACAGACGGGCGCTATGAACAACTCTCGCTGCAGTTCATCCTGGGATATACCTTCGCCCCCCTCATGTGGCTTATCGGCGTAAGCCTGCCCGATATCACGCTCGTCGGCAGGCTGCTGGGAGAAAAGATCATCATGACAGAATTTATCGGGTATGTGAGCCTGGCAGAACTTAAAGAAGCCAACGCCTTTGCAGATCCCAAATCCATCATTATGGCCACATACCTCCTCTGCGGCTTTGCGAACTTTGCCAGCATCGGCATCCAGATAGGCGGCATCGGCTCGCTGGCGCCTACGCGAAAAGTACTCCTCTCGCGCTTCGGAATGAGAGCGTTACTGGGAGGTACCCTGGCAGGACTGATGAGCGCAACCATCGTAGGGATGATCCTGGGATAGGCCTGCCTCTACTGCCCTTTTATGTAAACTGCTAACTCCACAGCCAACATGCAGCAATACCTGAACCTTCTGGATCATATCTTACACAACGGAGCCAGGAAAAGCGACAGGACCGGAACCGGGACCCTGAGTATTTTCGGACACCAGATGCGCTTTGACCTCAGCAAAGGCTTTCCGCTGGTAACCACAAAAAAACTGCACCTCAGATCCATCATCCATGAACTGCTCTGGTTTCTCCAGGGGGATACCAATATCCGGTATCTGAAAGAGAACGGGGTATCCATATGGGACGAATGGGCAGATGAGAATGGCGACCTGGGCCCTGTTTACGGGGCACAATGGAGAAGCTGGCCATCGCCGGAAGGCAATATCGACCAGATACGCCAGGTGACAACACTCATTAAAAACAATCCCGACTCACGCAGGCTTATGGTGAGCGCATGGAACGTCAGCCAGCTGGAAAGCATGGCACTCCCCCCCTGCCACGTGATTTTTCAGTTTTACGTGGCCAGCGGGAAACTCTCCCTTCAGCTATACCAGCGCAGCGCCGATGTATTCCTTGGCGTCCCCTTCAACATCGCTTCCTATGCCCTGCTCACTATGATGATGGCACAGGTATGCAACCTGCAGCCCGGCGAGTTCATCCACAGCTTCGGCGATGCCCACCTGTATCTTAACCACGTAGACCAGGCCCGCCTGCAGCTCAGCAGAACACCCAGGCCGCTGCCCCGGATGAAGATCAACCCCGGCATATCCGATATCTTTGGCTTCCGCTTTGCCGATTTCGAACTCACAGCATACGATCCCCACCCCCATATCAAAGCACCCGTGGCCGTCTGACAACGCAGATGCCATTCATAAAGCCCATTTACGAACCAAAGCAAACGCCCGCATTATGAAACTTTCCATCGTAGCAGCAGTTGCCAACAACAACGTGATTGGCAGCGAAAACAGGTTGATATGGCATATGCCGGCCGACCTCAGGCATTTTAAGGAGCTGACCATGGGCCATACCCTTATCATGGGCCGAAAAACGTTTGAGTCGATTGGCAAACCGCTCAAGGGAAGAAAGACCATCGTGGTGACTTCCAGGAAAAACTACAAGCCAGAGGGAGTAGAAACAGCTCAGTCGGTCAGGGATGCTATCCGGATGGTCAAACAAGAAAAAGAGGTGTTTGTGACGGGAGGATCAGAAATATACGAGCAAACCATAGACCTCTACCACACACGCCGGATGTACATAACCAGGATATATGCCAACTTCGAAGGCGACGCTTTCTTCCCCGACATTGACCCCGAAAAATGGGAACTCATGGAGATGGAAGAATACGAGGCGGACGAGAAAAACCAATATCCCTATGCCTTCATGACCTATAAGAAAAAAACAAAGTGCCGGTAAATCTTACTATTCCGCCGGTTCGGGCATAAATGTCTTAAGGGGTTCCTGTTTGGCTGCAGGGAAGAGTACGTTGTTCAATATCAATCGGTAACCAGGCGAATTCGGGAAGAGGTCGAGGTCGGTCGGCGGATCGCCTACGTGATGCCGGTAATCTTCGGGGTCGTGGCCCCCCAGGAAGGTAAACGTACCATTTCCCCTTGACCCGTGAATGTAGCGGGCCTCATCTTTTGACCTGTTCTCGCCCAGTATGGTGACGGTGGGTTTGATCACTTTATTCCTGAACGCAGTGGTTTGGCCCATGAACCCTTTTACTACCATCTCATGGTTCTGGGTCAGCATGGTAGGAACGGGATCCCATTTGGCCGAAAATTCAAACAGGGTAAAAAAGTCTGTACTCTGGTTGCGACCTCTTTTGGGCACATCTATGTTGGATTTTTCGTAAATGGCCGGATCCGGGACGATGGTAAAGTTTTCGAATGCGAACGTCCTGGTGAAGTCGAGTCTTTCCTGGGCGTCAGGATCCGGCGGACGGCCGTTATAGACTTCATGCAGTATGTCCACGCCTTCGGCGGCAAGAGCGATATCAATGCTTTCGGGTGCCGAGCACATCGCAAACATATAGCCTCCTCCTTCAACAAAATCACGTATCTTTTTCGCCACTGCCAGCTTCAGATGTGCTACTTCCGGGTATCCCAGGCGCCGGGCGGTCTCTTCTGCCAGCCTTACATCCTCTTTATACCAGTCGGCATTGCGGAAGGCCAGCCAGAACTTGCCGAACTGCCCGGTAAAATCTTCGTGGTGCAGGTGAAGCCAGTCGTACATAGGCAATACACCGGAAAGGACCTCCTCGTCATAGACCTCGTCGTAGGGGATCTCAGCATATGTGAGCGCCAGGGTAACAGCATCATCCCAGGGAAGGCTGTTGGGGGGAGTATAGACGGCGATTTGCGGCACCTTATGCAAACGGATCTCTTCCTTGTTGACTTCCGGGTCTGCAATTTCGCGCAGAATCCCCGCAGCCTGGACATCTGCGATAACCTGGTAACTCACACCCCTGACCGTTAGTTCCTCTTCAAACTCAGGGTGGTGCTCAAACATAAAGCTGCCTCCACGGTAGTTGAGCAGCCAGCTGACCTCTATATCATACGTAAGAACATGGTAGGCAATCCCATATGCTTTTAAGTGGTTGCGCTGCGAACCATCCATGGGGACCAGGATCTGTGCAGCAAAAGCATTTATTGAAAAAAAGAAAAGCGAAACAAGAGCTAAATACTTCATGATTATTGTATTTATTATGTTTTAGCAACTGATGCAGGACGAACGTCAGTATACTATAAGCAAAAAACGTGCAAAAATGTTCATCGGGGGCAGATCAGACACGCAGGTCAGAATGGGACATCGTCATCATCCGTGTCGTCGTTCATTTTGGACGGGATCGTATAGGTTTTCGGGTCGTCGCCGAACGAATCGGAAGGTGTCAGTTCCCCGGCGAATCCATAATCTCCTGACTCATACTCAATGAACTTAGCAAAGTTTTGAATAAAACGAAGATTGATGTCTTTTAGTGCCCCGTTACGGTGTTTTGCAATGATGAGCTGGGCAAGGCCTTCGGTGGAGTTGCCCTGTTCATCTTCGGTGATCTGATAGTATTCGGGGCGGTAAATAAAGAGGACCATGTCGGCATCCTGCTCAATGGCGCCGGACTCCCTGAGGTCAGAGAGAATAGGCCGTTTTGACCCGCCACGGGTTTCCACGGCACGGCTGAGCTGCGATATGGCAACGATAGGTATATCAAGCTCTTTGGCAAGGCTTTTCATCGACCGTGATATGTTGCTGATCTCCTGCTCCCTGTTGCCCCTGTGGTTATCGGTGCCCGCAGACATCAGCTGTAGGTAGTCAACCACGACGAGTTGTATGTCGTGCTGTGCCTTAAGGCGGCGGCATTTGGCCCGAAGCTCAAAGATTGTCAGTGCCGGGGTGTCGTCAATAAACAGCGGTGCCTCGGTAAGGGCGCTTAGCCTGGTGTTCAGTTGTTCCCATTCATATTGTTCGAGCTGGCCGCGTTTCAGCTTGTCGGCAGGAAGCTCGGATTCGCTGGCGATCAGGCGGGTGACAAGCTGCACGCCAGACATCTCAAGGGAAAAGACCGCAATGGGCTTCTTAAAATCCACGGCCATATTGCGTGCCATCGAAAGGACAAACGCTGTCTTACCCATACCCGGGCGGGCAGCCAGGACCACAAGGTCCGATTTTTGCCAACCTGCCGTTACCCTGTCAAGCTCCGAAAAGCCGCTCGGAATACCGGTAATATGTCCCTCCTGGTCCTTGGCACCTTCGATCTGCCTGACCGCTTCTTTAACCAGCGAATGCATGTCGTCGTAACTTCTCCGCAAGTTGGTCTCACTGACAGCAAAAAGCTCTTTTTCAGCATTATCCAGGATGTCAAATACATCTTTGGTGTCTTCATAGGAGTCTTTGATGATCTCTGAACTGATCCTGATGAGCTGGCGCTGAAGGTGCTTTTGCAACAGGATGCGCGCGTGATACTCGACATTGGCAGAGCTGGCCACCCTGTTGGTAAGCATTGAGATGGTGTAGGCACCTCCGACCATATCAAGCTCACCTTTCTTTTTCAATGCTTCTGTTACCGTCAGGATGTCAACAGGCTGGGCCGTGGAAAACAGCTCATGGATCACACCGAAGATCTTCTGGTGGGATTCCTTGTAAAAAACTTCGGGTTGCAATATGTCCACAACGTTGGTAAGCGCATTCTGCTCAAGCATGATGGCTCCCAGCACAGCCTCTTCCAGGTCAATAGCCTGAGGAGGCACCCTTCCATGATCCGAATAATCAAGGGAATAAAAGACCTTTTTATTTTTTTCGCGAACGCTCTCCCGAACTTTTTTCTCCTTGTTTTCCATACTTCAAAAATAATCAATCCCTCAATCGGTACCAACAAAAACATGAGAAATACTTATCAACAACAGGGAATCTCAGTATTATCAATGTGTTGAAGAGGCGCAGGATGCCGCTCAGGCCTGAAGCCGGTTATTCGTCGTACCCGATGATGGTAAATTCGGTTCTTCTGTTCCTGGCACGCCCCTCCGGTGTTTCATTGGTGTCGACGGGCTTTGTGTCGGCGTATCCCTTATAGCGTATCCTGTTTTCATCCACGCCTTTTTTCACCAGGTAGTCACGAACGCTGCGGCTTCTGTTTTCTGACAGTTCGAGGTTGTACTCAAAGGTCCCCCTGCTGTCGGTATGGCCGCTGATCTCTATAATAACACCGGGGTTGTCGTTCATGAAGTCCAGCAGTTTGCCGAGTTCTGTCTCTGAGGTTTCTTTGAGTTCATAGCTGTCGGTCTCAAAGAATATGTTTCGCAGCACAACCGGTTCACCCTTGCTTACCGGTTGCAGGTAGACATTCCTCAGGTAGGGGTCTGCGGCTGTGCGAAGCCCTTCGTACCTGAAGTGTTCCGAGAAAAACAGGTATCCGTCGGCCGAGACACTGAGCGCAAGGTTTTTGCCTGAAGGGATGGCCACAAGGAACGAGCCGTCCGACGGGTCTGAGCTGGCCTCCATCACCGTCTCCCCGTCAGAGACGTTGCTCAAACGGAAACCGGCTTTCAGTGCTTCTCCGGATTGCTTGCAGGCCACCACCCCTTTCATGTAGGTTACCGGCTGCGGCCTGATCTCTTCATAGAGTTCAAAGGTATAGAGGTCTGACTTACCGTGCCCCCCGGGCATATCCGATGAAAACCAGGCCTGCCGGCCCGATGCTCCCACTATCAGTGCAAACTCGTCGGCGTGGGTGTTGATGGGATACCCCAGGTTTACCGGCTCTGACCATTTTCCCGATTCGGGGTCGCGGCGGCTGACGAACACATCAAGTCCCCCCATCCCCGGATGGCCGTCGGAGGCAAAATAAAGGCTATGGTTGTCGTGATGGATGAAAGGTGATATTTCGTTGCCCTCCGTATTGATGACGGGGCCCAGGTTCACCGGCTCTTCCCATTCTCCCTTGTCGTTCTTCTGCGCCTTCCAGATATCCCTTCTGCCGGTACCGCCCTGGCGGCTGCTGGAAAAGTAAATGGAACTGCCATCGGCCGACACAGAGGGCTGTGAATCCCAGGCAGCTGAGTTCAGGGGCCGCCCCGCATTTACCGGTGTGCTCCACTGCCCCCCTATCCTTTCGGCATAGTAAATGTCGCAACTGCCAATGGCGTCGGCCCTGTTGCAGGCCGTAAAATACATAACCCGCCCGTCTGCCGTGATGCTTTGCGCCCCCTCATTGCCCGGAGTGTTGAGGGGTGCCCCCATATTCCGTGCAGGAGACCATTCGCCGCCGGAATACACACTCACATAGAAATCTTCGTAATGAAGATCCCTGGGCAGGTCCTCGTGCCCTTCGAACCCGGGCATCGGCTTTTTCCTGGTAAAGATGAGGGTTTGTTCATCAGCCGTGAGGGCCGGGCTGTATTCTGAATGCTCGCTGTTGACTGCCGGGCCCGCGTTTCGGGGTGTGAAAGGGACAGGGTTTTGCACCGCCTCCTGTGCAAAGTGTGCGTGCGACAAGGCCCTGTCGAGGCGATCGCCATCGGACAGGGTAAGGCCGTCAAGCTGCCCAAAAGCCTCAAGCCACAAAACAGCATCGTCGTAAAGGGCCGTGTTGAAATACGCTTTCCCGAGATAATATTTTGCCTGCGGGAAAAAATTTGGGTCCAGTTCGATGGCGTCGTGATAATGATCTATGGACTCCTGGTATCTCCCATCGTGATACAGTATGTCAGCCATCAGTATATGCGCCTCCACAAAGTCCGGATCTCTGCCGAGGGCATCTTCCAGGTTTTGGATGGCAAGGGTGTGGTTGTATTGGCGGTAGGCTTGTTCTGCCTCCAGGTATGCCCGGCGGGCACGCCTGTTCGTGCTGCTCAGGTCGTCGGCCGCATGCGCATTTACCGCAACCGGCAAAAACAGGATGTACAGCAAAATCAGAGGCTTGCGAAGAAAGAGAGCTATCATGGGTGCTATGAGTAAAAACCGAATTTTTCTGTCGCCCCTGCCGGGAGGCACCATCCGCGGCATCAGGGTATGTTCATGAACTTATGTGCCTGCAGGGAGATCATCCACTTTGGATGTTCCTTCACATAGGAAACGATAGCAGGCAGGCTTTTATGATAGCTGCTCCATTCGGGCTGAAGAAACAGCCTGCATGTGTCTTTCACCCGGCGGGCGTTTTCTTCGGCCCAGGAGAAATCCTCTTCGCTGCAAATGATCACCTTAAGTTCATCGGCCATATGCAGCATGTCGCGCCGGGGCTCCATGTTTTTCTTTGGCGACAGGCATATCCAGTCGTACCGACCCGAAAGGGCATATGCACCGCAGGTTTCAAGAAACACAGAAACACCATTTTCCTTCAGCACTTCACAGAGCTTATCCATATTGTACTGAAGAGGTTCGCCACCTGTGATCACAACCGCCCGCGCAGGCTTTGAGAGCACAAAGCCTGCTATGGAATCTATTTCTGTCAAAGGATGCACCGAAGCGTCCCATGCCTCTTTCACATCGCACCAGTGGCAGCCCACATCACATCCCCCGACGCGCACAAAGGAGGCAGGCTTTCCTGTGTGAAAGCCTTCGCCCTGGACAGAATAGAACATTTCCATCACCGGCAGAAGCTCTCCGGCACGGAATCGCTCAACGTCAGCAGGCGTCAGATGTATGTGCTCCTCCGGGGTCAAAATTTACGGGTAGATTTCTCTCTTTGAGGCTTTAAGGGTGTTCATCAGCAACGAAACGATTGTCATGGGCCCCACTCCGCCAGGGACCGGCGTAATGTGTGAAGCCTTTTCAGACACCTCATCGAAACGAACATCCCCGACAAGGGTAAAGCCCGACTTTGTTTTATCTGACGGTACACGGTGAATGCCAACATCGATGACAACAGCTCCTTCTTTTACCATGTCTGCGGTGACAAACTCCGGCTGCCCGATAGCCACGATCAGAATATCCGCCCTGGAAGTGATCTCTGCCAGGTTTTGGGTTTTGCTGTGGCACACCGTAACGGTCGAATTGCCAGGCTCATCGTTGCGTGCCATGAGAAGGCTCATGGGCTTGCCTACGATATTGCTGCGCCCGAGGATCACGCAGTTTTTGCCTTTTGTTTCGATGCGGCTGCGCATAAGCAACTCAAGGATGCCATGGGGCGTAGCCGAGACATAGGATGGCAGTCCGATGGTCATCCTGCCGACATTCACAGGATGAAAGCCATCCACATCCTTTTCGGGGGCAATGTGCTGGATCACTTTCTGGTTATCGATATGGCCGGGAAGAGGAAGCTGTACAATAAGCCCGTCAATTTCAGGGTCTTTGTTGACAAAGTCAACGGCCTCGAGCAGTTCCTCCTCCGTAACATCTGCCGGGAACCGGTAGGTGGATGAGTCGAAGCCCGCCTTTTCGCAGGCCTTTGCCTTGTTGTTGACATAGGTCTCACTGGCCGGGTCATCCCCAACGAGAATAGCGGCCAGGTGGGGGACTTTCCCTCCCTGGTCTATGATACGTGTAACCTCGTCTGCAATCTCCTGCCTGATGGCGGCAGATATCTGTTTGCCGTCTATGATCTTCATAAAGCTCTGGTTTGTTATAATTCGTTTAAAGAGTATACCTAACAATAAGTCAAACAACCTCCGGGTGATCTTGTTCGCTTATCCCTGGCAAAGAGTTTGCCTGGGTGTAATAGCTACGGACAGCTGCTGGCTTACATTACTGCTGGCTTACATTACTGCTGGCTCACATTACTGCTGGCTCACATTGCTGCTGGCTTACATTCCTGCTGGCTTACATTCCTGTTGGCTCACATGCCTGCTGGCTCACATTCCTGCTGGCTCACATGCATGCCGGCCCGGGTCACCGGCGCACGCCTTTGAGGTTTTGCATCATATTGGCCATTTTCCCCTTGCCGCCTTTTGTCATCATGCGCATCATCTTGCGCATATCCTCAAACTGCTTGATCAGCTTGTTCACCTCGGTAATGTCAGTTCCTGCCCCATTCGCAATGCGCTTTCTGCGGCTTCCATTGAGTACTGACGGGGTTTCGCGCTCTTCAGGTGTCATGCTGTGAATAATTGCTTCAATGCTTTTGAAGGCATCATCATCCAGGTCTGCATCCTTGATGGCCTTCCCCATACCGGGGATCATGCCCATCAGGTCTTTGACATTGCCCATTTTCTTGATCTGCTGAAGCTGCGACAAAAAGTCGTTAAAGTTAAACTGGTTTTTGGCGATCTTTCTCTGCAGTTTTACCGCCTGATCCTCGTCATATTGTTCCTGGGCCTTCTCGACCAGCGACACAATGTCACCCATGCCGAGGATCCTGTCGGCCATTCTGCGGGGGTGAAAAACATCAAGGGCGTCGACCTTTTCTCCAACCCCTACGAATTTGATGGGTTTGTCAACCACCCTGCGGATCGTCAGGGCTGCTCCCCCGCGGGTATCACCGTCCAGTTTTGTGAGTACCACACCGTCATAGTCGAGCCTTTCGTTAAAGGCTTTGGCGGTATTAACGGCATCCTGCCCCGTCATGGCATCCACTACAAACAGAGTCTCCTGGGGGTTAAGTGCTTTCTTGAGGGAAGCGATCTCGTTCATCATCTCCTCGTCGATAGCAAGGCGGCCTGCCGTGTCAACCACTACGGCCTGGTGCCCCATGTCCCTGGCATGCCTTACAGCTCTTTTCGCAATGCCAACGGGATCTTTAACTTCAGGCTCTGAATATACCTCAACATCAATCTGGTCTCCAAGGACCTTTAGCTGGTCGATAGCTGCGGGGCGGTAGATGTCGCCTGCAACCAGCAAGACCTTTTTGTTCTTTTTTCCTTTGAGGTAATTGGCAAGTTTTGCAGAAAAAGTTGTCTTACCGCTACCCTGCAGACCGGCAACAAGGATGATGGCCGGACTGCCCTTCAGGTTCAACTCCTCATGGGTTGAGCCCATCAGCTCAGACAGCTCCTCGTGAACCACCTTTACCATAAGCTGACCCGGGGAAACAGCTTTCAGCACATCGCGCCCCAGTGCTTTCTCTTTCACCTTTTCGGTAAAGGACTTTGCGATCTTATAGTTCACGTCGGCATCCACCAGCGCGCGACGCACATCTTTGAGCGACTCGGCCACATTCACCTCGGTGATATGACCCTGCCCCTTGATCACCTTAAACGCCTTATCAAGCCTGTCACTTAAATTATCAAACATATCTCGGAAAATTATTTTTTGCAAAAATACCATTTATTCTGCGATTTTTATGCATTATACCTTTAGCCTGTTGCCATTACAGGTTAGCAAGCCAGAATGAAAGCAGCCGCAACTTGTTTTTTCTTACCTTTGTGGTGAAGTTTGCAAACAGTTGTTTTTCCTGTTTTCGCAACCGCCAACTTCGTCAGGACCCGATAAGACCAAAGAAATGCAGCACAAGCAACATAATAATCCGTGGCAGGTTGAAATGTACGAGAGACTGGTCAAAGAAAAAAAGCCGGTCTATTTTGACGTGGATGATTTTGAAGAGATCATAGAGTATTATCTTTTTCACGGTTCATACAAAAAATCTCTGAAGGTTGCCACATATGCCTGCCGCGTGCACCCGGGGTCCATCCCCCTGATGTTGAAAAAGGCCCAGCTCCTGGCCACCTTCAATAACGAGGAACGTGCCCTGGAGCTGCTGGCGACTGTAGAGAACCTGGACCCCTCCAACCAGGACGTATTCCTCACCCGGGGAGCTATCTTTTCCCAGCTGAGAAATTACGAACAGGCCATAGAAGAATACAACAAAGCTGTTTTCGATGCCGATGAGCCCGACTATGTGTATTGCAGCATAGCTATTGAATACGAGAACCTGGGGAATTTTGACAAAACCCTGGAGTACCTCGGCAAAGCCCTCGAGCTGAATCCCAACAACGACCTTGCCATTTACGAGGCAGCCTATTGCTTTGATCTGCTCTCTCTTACCGAGGAAGGGATAGATTTTTTCAGGCGATTGACAGACAGGAACCCATACAGCACAGAGGCATGGTTTAACCTGGGTGTTTCTTACATCAATGCCGGCCTTTATGAGAAGGCACTGGAAGCTCTTGAATTCTCGCTGGCCATAGATCAGAAGCACGAGCACTCGTGGTTTCACAAAGGGTATACGCTGAGCCTGCTGAACAGGCACTCAGAAGCCATAGGCGCATACAAGGAATCCATCCTGGATGACGACCCCGATGCCATGAAGCATTATTACATCGGGGAGTGCCACGAAAAGATGGAGGATTATTACAGCGCCCGGCAATGGTACCTGAAAAGCCTTCAGATTGACCCCGACCTTGCAGATGCATGGGTAGGGATTGCTGTTTGCGACTTTGAGACTGGCAAAGTCTCAGAGGCCGTAAAATATCTTGAAAAAGGGCTTTCCCTCGACCCGGACAATGTGAACTACCTCTGCCTTATGGGCAACACCCTTTTTTCTGCAGGCAACACCCAGGAAGCGATCCAAACGTATGAAAAGGCCATCGAAGTTGACCCCGCTGACGAAGAGACCTGGTTCGAGTACGTGGAAGCTCTCGTTAAGGTCGGCGAAAAAGAGCTGGCCACCGAAGTCATGAGCCGCGGACTGGAGTCCATGCCCGACAACACCGGTATGCTTTATGGGATGGCCGCCGTATTGTTCCTGAGCGGCAAATCTCAGGACGGTGCATTCTGCCTTGAAGAAGCATTCAGTAAAAATGTGAACGGCCTGAACACTGTCATGACCCGGTTCCCCAGCCTGACAGATCATGTCGCATTTATGGAGGCCGTCGACAGGCTTATCAGATAGATGCCTTTCCGGCTGTGAAAAGATGAAGCTGCAGAGCACCCTTAATTGTAATAAGATACAGACATAATGCTTGATTTACTTCCAAAAAGGGAAACGAAACCAAGGGCATCAGGTGTTACCATGGTGATGGATAAGGGGCTGGGCATGCACCAGGCCGAAGACCTTTGCGAAACCGCCGCTCACCTGGTTGACTTCCTCAAGCTCGGTTTCGGGACATCCTATGTCAGCAAAAAAGCTGCAGAAAAAGTAAAACTCTACCGTGACCATAACATGAAGGTATATGTGGGAGGCACATTGCTGGAAGCCTTTTTGATCCGTGACCAGCTGGATGAATACCTCCGTTACATTGACAGCATAGGATGCGATACGGTGGAGGTATCTGACGGTTCTATAAAACTGCCCCCCGAAGAAAAATGCCGCCTTATCTCCCGGCTGGCCCGGGAATATACGGTATTATCGGAAGTGGGGGCGAAAGACAGCTCCGTCTGCATGGAAAACGAGCAGTGGTCGGAGGCCATGAAAAACGAACTGGCCGCAGGCAGCAGCTTCGTAATTGCCGAAGCCCGCGAAAGCTGCAATGTGGGCATTTACGGCAGCCAGGGAATGGCCGACGAATCGCTGATCAACTGCATCCATGAGGCCATTGGCACAGAAAATGTGCTATGGGAAGCCCCACTGAAGAAGCAACAGGTCTGGTTCATAAAGCTTTTTGGTGCAAACGTCAACCTGGGCAACATCGCCCCCGCCGATACCGTGGCCCTGGAAACCCTCCGTGTCGGACTGCGCGGAGATACCTTTTTCGATTTCCTGCCTGAAAACATGCAGTCATACAAACTCTAATACCTGTAACAGATCATTCGCTGCGTGACTGAAAAGACTGCATGCAGCCGGACATATTGAGGATGATCAATATATAAATTATGAAGGAAAGGAATTTGCCCGGACACCTGTTGCTGGTATTCAGAGGCATGGCTATGGGTGCCGTAGATGTCGTACCCGGTGTGTCCGGGGGCACTATCGCCCTTATCACGGGAATATACGAAGAACTGATCCTCAGCATCAAATCCATTAACATGCAAGCGGCCAGGGTACTGTTTCGCGACGGGATCGCTGCCGCATGGAGAAAGATAAACGGCAGCTTCCTTGTCAGCGTGGTCGCCGGCATCCTGATCAGCATTTTCTCTCTTGCACACCTGCTGTCGTGGCTGTTCCGGCATCACGACATGCTGGTGTGGAGCTTCTTCTTTGGATTGATACTGGGAAGCGCCCTTTTTGTCGGTGCAAAGGTAAACCGCTGGACTATCTCTTCCGGCTTTGCACTTATCGCCGGCACCGCCATAGCCTATTTTGTAACCATGGCAACCCCTGCTACCGGACCCGACTATGCGTGGTATATTTTTATTTCGGGAAGCATCGCCTTCTGTGCCCTTGTGCTTCCAGGCATTTCCGGGGCATTCCTCCTTATTTTGCTTGGAAAATACGAATTCATGCTCAACGCTGTGAGCGAAACCGATATTCCCGTGCTCCTCCTTTTTGGCGCCGGCGGTGTGACCGGTGTGATCGCTTTTTCTCATGTCATCGGCTGGCTGCTGAAAAAGCATCCCAATACAACGCTGGCACTCCTTACCGGTTTCATGGCAGGATCGCTGAACAAACTCTGGCCGTGGAAAAAAGTGCTCGAAACACGGGTGACAAGCGCCGGGGAAGTGGTGCCTCTCATCGAACGAAACATATGGCCTTCCCGCTTTGCAGAGATCTACGGACAGGATCCCATGGTGCCCGCCATAGTCTTATGCGCCGTGGCTGGCTTCACATTAATAGCCGTATTCATGTATTGGAGCAGAAAAAAGTAAGCCGCAAAAGCGCTATTCCCTCGAACTCTGCTTTATATGCCATCCCACAAGGAACAAAGCAGTAAAAAACACTCCAAAAGTTATGGCGAGATAGGGGTTTATGTCTTCTTCGTGATCGCCTACTGCCATGTAAACCCCATAAAAGAGGGCTGTAAGCCCCGCCAGCAGCATCAGCAGAAAGAGCAACTGATCAAAAAGCCTTTCCAGGCGACTTGGTTTTCGTGTGTTTGTGGCTTGCTGATAGCTGCCGTAATAGGGCCTTCCGGCAGCAGAAGCGGCACCCTGGCGGCGGGCAGTGTATCCCGGCTGGTAATAGACCCGCTGGCCATGCGTCCCCCTGGCGATGCGCAAATCATAAATACGCCTTTTTTCGGCATCACTCAACACCTGGTACGCCTCATTGACCAGCTGAAAATCGCGCTTAGCCCGGGCTGCCCTGTTCACATCCGGATGCAGCTGCTTGGCACGGTTGCGGAAAGCGCGCTTTATGCGCTCTTCATCGGCATTCCGTTCAACACCCAGGATGTCATAATAATTCATAAGTACAGCAATCAGAAGGCAGTGAGAGAGCAAAACCGGAAGCCCTTCAATGTCTTATCGAAAATAATCATTTTCACTGACAATATAAAAAGAATATATGTTTTGATAAAAAAGACTTGTGTATAAGAAAAAAAATACCGTAATTTGCACTCCTTTTGAAAACGTTTATTCAATAATCGAAAAAACAATCATACAATGTCACGTATTTGCCAGATAACAGGGAAGAGACCGATCACAGGACATCGCGTGTCGCACTCGAACATAAAGACAAATCGTTGGTTCTATCCCAACATCCAGACCAAAAAGTTTTTTGTTCCTGAAGAAAACCGCTGGGTCACGTTGAAAGTGTCGACCAAGGGGATACGTTACATCAACAAAAAAGGGATATATGCCTGTTTAAAAGAAGCCCGGGAAAAGGGATTCATTAAATAGATATTACTGGTATTGAGAAAGAAAGCTGTTGCACCACGTTTGCAACAGCTTTTTCTTTTTCAGGACAATTGTGGCATGATGTATGATATGTTAAAGAATGATAAGAGGGGTTGATACCAGGGGCTGATATTTTCCATATTAGGTGATTCTTTTTACCTTTATGCTATGATAAAGGTTTTCAGCATGAAATCAGGATTGTACAGGTTGGTTGCACTTTGTGTTTTCGCCCTGCTTGTGAGCTTTGTGGCTGCAGAGCAGAGTTCAGGGCAAAACCGTCCGGCGCGCAGAGTAATCCAGTTCACCGGCTTATTGCTTACCGGCGACAGCCTGAAACCGCTTCCCTATGCTTCTGTGTGGGTAAAAAACACCACCCGGGGAACAACTACCGACCATTACGGCTTTTTTTCCATTCCCGTATACGACACCGACACCCTTCGTTTTTCGTCGACAGGGTATAACAAGGTGTATTATGCCGTTCCCGACACGCTGACACAACGGCGCTATTCGGCTGTGCAGCTTATGACACGTGACACCATACATTTGCCTGAAACCGTGGTTTATCCCTGGCCTACAAGAGAACAGTTCAGACACGCATTTATACACAGCGATATTCCATCCGACGATTATGACCGTGCCATGCGCAACCTCGCCCGGGCGGAGATGCGCGAACGCTTTGAGAACATGCCTATGGATGGAAGCATGAACTTTAAGGCCCACGTCCAGCAGCATGCCGACAGGATGTATTATGCAGGTCAATCGCCACCCATAAGACTGTTTAACCCTTTCGCCTGGGCTGAGTTTATCGAAGCCTGGCGCGAGGGCAGATTCCGGCGCGACAATTAATCCAGCAGACAATAAAACGCCTTGTGTATTGTTATTATCTATAGATTCGTTTGCCGCGGCATGTGATCATGGAAAGCCCGCTGTTCCATCCTGTACAGAGGCAGCTTGCTTATATGGCTGCGATGGGATATACCTTACAGAATAAGTAGACCAGTGAAAGTTACGCTTCGTTTTTTATTCATTCCCCTTCTGCTGTTTTGTTTGCAGACACTGGCCCGGGACGCCACCCTAGAAGGCTATCTAAAGGATAGTGCCGGCGATCCGGTGCAGTTTGTCAACGTTGCCTTTAAAGAAGTGCAGATTGGCACCACGACGGATGCCGAAGTTTTTTTCCGGCTCAGCGTTCCCGCCGGCCAAAGACTTACCCTGATCGTTTCGCATCTCGGATACAACAAAAAAGAGATTGAGATTGAAGTGGCCCCCGGCGAAACAAAAGAGCTGGAAATAACCCTTGAACCTCTGGTAACGGCCCTCCCCGACGTAGAGGTAAGAGACCGCCAGATCCGGGGCACAGACGTGACGCGCATCGACCCCAGGCTGACAGCATCGCTGCCCGGCCCAAGCGCCAGCATAGAACGGCTGATACAAACCCTGCCCGGTGTTGCCACAGCATCTGAGTTGTCGGCACAATACTCGGTAAGAGGAGGCAGCTACGACGAGAACCTGGTGTATGTAAACGGCATTGAGATATACCGCCCGTTTCTGGTACGCTCCGGCCAGCAGGAAGGACTGAGCTTCCTGAACCCCGACATGGTTTCGTCGATAAGCTTCTCTGCCGGGGGCTTTAATGCCCAATACGGCGACAAGATGGCCTCTGTGCTCGACATCCGCTATAAGCGCCCCAGGGAATTTGCAGGGTCTTTTTCGCTGAGCCTCCTGGAAGGATCCCTGCACCTGGAAGGGATATCCGGGAACGAACGCTTTTCCTACCTCCTGGGAGTCCGGTACAAATCAAACCAATATCTCCTGGGCACACTCGACACCCAGGGCGATTACAGCCCCTCGTTTTCCGACATCCAGACCATGCTCAGGTACGAAATCTCAGACGCATGGCAACTGAGCTTCCTGGGCAATTTCAACGACAACCTCTACAACTTCGAACCCGACGTGCAACGGACACGGTTTGGCACCATCACCGACGTCAGGGAGTTCACCGTATTCTTTGACGGCCGTGAAACCAACCGCTTTACCACCGCAACAGGAGCTTTGTCGCTCGAATACCAGCCGCATGACGATTTTTCGCTGCAGCTGATAAGCAGCATATTCCAGTCGGACGAAAGAGAAAATTTTGACATCATCGGGCAATACTGGTTGCAACGGGTAGAAACAGATATGGGGCAGGACGATTTTGGCCAGCCCACCGGGGAAGCCCTTGGCGTGGGGACCTTTCTTAACCACGCCCGCAACTATCTGAATGCCATCGTTTGGAACGCCGAAACAAAAGGACTTTGGAAAGTCAACGACCAGGAGTTGCGCTGGGGGCTGAAGTTTCAGCACGAAGATATTTATGACAGGCTGAACGAGTGGAACATGATCGATTCGGCTGGCTACTCCCTCCCGCAGCAGCCATCAGATGCCGTCCTGTTGCAGGACACCCTGAATACGAGGATACAGTTGCAGAGCAACCGGCTATCAGGCTACATCCAGAACACCTGGGACTTTGAACGCGGGCACGGCCGGTTTTCCTTCACGGCAGGACTTCGGGCCAACTACTGGGACTTTAACGAACAATGGGTTATAAGCCCGCGCTCCACCCTGCTCTATAACCCAAACCGGGCAGATCAGTGGACATTCAGAGCCTCCGCAGGCTATTTCCACCAGCCCCCGTTCTATCGCGAGCTAAGAAACCTGAGAGGCCAACTCAACCAGGACATCCGTGCACAGGAAGCCATTCATCTCGTGCTGGGATCCTCCTACCAGTTTACCGCATGGGAAAGGCCCTTCCAGTATACCACCGAAGTATACTATAAATTCCTTAACGATATCATCCCCTACCAGCTCGACAACGTACGCATCAGATACTATGCTGACAACATTTCAGAAGGATACGCCACCGGCATTGACATGAAGGTACATGGTGAATTTGTCCCCGGCATCGACTCCTGGATGTCTCTTTCTTTCATGCAGGCCCGCGAAAGGATTGAAGGCGCCTATACCTTCAACGAAAAAGGCGATAAGACCGATGCCGGGTATATCCCGCGTCCCACCGATCAGCGACTGCATTTCAGCATGTTTTTCCAGGATTTCCTTCCCCGCAACCCCAGTTACCAGGTCCAGCTCGGGTACTTTTACAGTACCGGACTTCCTTTCTGGCCCCCAAGAGACGACCTGAACGTAACATACGGCCGTATGCCATCCTACCAGCGTGTCGACATCGGCTTCTCCAAACAGCTTATCGGGGAAGATACCTCCTTCTCAGAGGGAAGCCCGTTCCGGCATTTTAACAGCATGTGGCTAACGGCAGAAGTGTTTAACCTCCTGGAGATCAACAATACCATCTCCTACTCCTGGATAAAGGATGTCGAAAACCAACTGTTTGCCATCCCGAATTATCTCACCTCAAGGCTCATCAACCTGAAACTCATTGCCCGGTTTTAATATCCTGCCTTTTTGTCATTTATCTGACATATCACATCCTTTCGCGGCACAATCAAGTGCCATTATTTCAAAATATGGCCTGTCAGGCGTATTGGCATAATCATTGAAAGGATTGATGACGGAAATACATTTGAAAAATCAAAAAAACACATACACAATGGGTAAAATTATTGGTATTGACTTAGGTACGACCAACTCATGCGTTTCGGTAATGGAGGGCAACGAACCGGTGGTGATCCCCAATAGCGAGGGGCGTCGCACAACACCGTCAATTGTTGCTTTCACCGAAAACGGTGAACGTAAGGTTGGGGACCCTGCCAAGCGTCAGGCGATCATCAATCCGGAAAAGACTATCTATTCCATCAAGCGATTGATGGGCATGCCTTATGATGCTGCCTCCAGGGAGCGCGACAGGGTTTCTTACAAAATTGAAAAGGGCGACAACAACACAACACGTGTGAAGATCGACGACCGGATGTACACGCCGCAGGAGATCTCTGCCATGGTGCTTCAGAAAATGAAAAAGACCGCAGAAGATCACCTCGGCCAGGAAGTGACAGACGCCGTTATTACCGTTCCGGCATATTTTAACGACTCACAGCGCCAGGCAACAAAGGAAGCAGGTGAGGTCGCAGGTCTTAACGTCCGCCGGATCATCAATGAACCTACCGCCGCATCGCTGGCCTATGGCCTCGACAAAAAGGACAAAGACATACGCATTGCGGTTTTCGACCTCGGCGGAGGCACATTTGATATTTCCATCCTCGAACTGGGCGACGGCGTTTTTGAGGTCAAGTCGACAAATGGCGACACACACCTCGGCGGCGACGATTTCGATGATGTGATCATCAACTGGCTGGCAGAAGAGTTCAAAAAAGATGAAGGCATTGACCTGCGGAAGGATCCCATGGCACTGCAGAGGCTGAAGGAAGCTGCAGAGAAAGCAAAGATCGAGCTTTCCAGTGCAACATCCACTGAGATCAACCTGCCTTATATCATGCCTGTCGACGGGATCCCAAAACACCTGGTGCGCACGCTGACACGCAGCCACTTTGAAAAACTCAGCGACAAGCTGATCCAGGCTACACTTGAGCCCTGCAAGGTTGCTCTTAAAGAAGCCGGATTTCAGTCTTCCGATATCGACGAGGTGATCCTGGTGGGCGGCTCAACACGTATACCTGCCATCCAGAATGTCGTGGAAAAGTTTTTCGGGAAAAAGCCCTCAAAAGGCGTAAACCCAGACGAGGTAGTGGCAATCGGTGCAGCTATTCAGGGTGGTGTCCTTACGGGTGAGGTAAAAGACGTATTGCTTCTTGATGTCACACCGCTGTCCCTTGGTATTGAAACACTTGGCGGAGTGATGACAAAACTCATCGAGGCAAACACCACCATCCCGACAAAGAAACAGGAGACCTTCTCGACAGCTGCCGACAACCAAACCTCTGTTGAAATTCACGTGCTGCAGGGAGAACGCCCCATGGCCAAAGACAACCGGACGATCGGACGTTTCCACCTGGATGGTATCCCGCCGGCGCCGCGCGGTATTCCGCAAATCGAAGTTACTTTCGACATCGATGCCAACGGGATCCTTAACGTATCAGCCAAGGACAAAGCGTCAGGCAAGTCGCAGAACATCCGTATAGAAGCCTCCTCAGGACTGAGTGAAGAAGAGATCAGCAAGATGAAGGATGAAGCAAAGGCACACGCCGAAAGCGACCAGAAAATGAAGGAGGAGATCGATAAGTTAAACTCCGCAGACAGCCTTATCTTCCAAACTGAAAAACAAATCAAGGAGTTTGGCGACAAGTTGCCTGCCGACAAAAAGGAACCTATCGAAAAAGCACTTGCTGAGCTCAAGGAAGCACACAAAAACAAGGACCTGGCAGCTATCGACACGGCCATGGCCACATTAAACAACGCCTGGCAGGCCGCCAGCACCGAGATGTACCAAAACACGCAAGGTGAACAGCAGGAACAGCCCGGCGGTGATCAGGGCCAGCAAGCACAGGAAGAAAAGTCGTCGGACAAGAAAGACGATGACGACGATGTGACTGATGTCGATTTCGAAGAAGTCAAATAAGCAGAAACTCTGTGAGACTTCAACATGTTCTGACATGTAAAAGGAAAGAGGGTGTCTCAAAAGTCAGAGACACCCTCTTTTTATTCGTGCTGCTAACCGAAAAGTTTTTCAAAAACTCAATTCTTAGAGGCTAAAAAACTTGAGACGGCCTCTTTTTTTTGTGTTTATTTTTCGGCACCCGGCCCAGGTACTGCGCTTCCCTCTGACGGTTTCAGGAAGGGAACGGTGGCCGGCAAAGTCCGGTCCTCAGTTACCGGACCGCCAATTGCCAATTGCCGGAAATCAACAAGCCTTCTGCCCTCTTGCCGGGGAGGAACAGCAGCTTATACCAGTTTCTTTGCCGCCCCGAGGGCCTTATCATAATCGGGATGCCCCGAAGCTTCGTTAACGATCTCAATATAGCGCACGGTGTCGTCCTTGTCAATAACAATAACTGCCCGCGCCAGGATCCCAAACTCCTCGATGAGCAGACCGTATTTGATCCCAAAATCCCTGTCCCTGCTGTCGCTAACGGTCACCAGGTTTTCGATACCCTCGGCAGCACAGAATCGCTTGAGGGCAAAAGGCAGGTCGCAGGATATGTTAATGACCTGAACGCCATCCAGGCTGGACGCTTCCATATTAAGGCGCCTTGCCTGCTGAGCACAAACATCCATGTCAATACTGGGTACCGATGATAGTATTCTTACTTTGCCCTGGTAATCGCTTAAAGAAAAAGGCTTGAGATCATTTGTCAATGCAAGGAAATTTTTGACGGGGTGCCCCTCTTTCACTTGTTTGCCCATAAGGGTTACAGGGCTGCCGCCAAAAGTTACCAGCTCTCTGTTTCTTTTCATGGTTTCTTGATTTTTGATGTAAGGATGATTGGATAATGCAGGCATTATCCGCAAATGAGCGCATAGCGGCCTTCTATGCCGTGTCTCATGCGTTGTGAAAAGAAACAAGCGTAAGTAGTTATTTGTTTAAGAGGAAGTGTATATGCTGGCAGAGCCACCCTGGCAAACGGCCGGGATCCTTTGTTTATCCTGTCTTTTTCTTCCTGTCAAAAAACGGGTTTTTGGAAGAGGCGCTTAAAGGAAACCCATAGATGATCTTCACTTCTTTGCCCAGCAGGCCCATTTTTTGGGCAGCCACCCCGATGGTATACATGATGCGGTTGTCAACCCGTTCGTCCATGGCTGCACTGGCTGCTGATCCAATGGCGATTCCCAGGTCACCTGTGTTGAATGCACAGGGTATATCCGGTTCCCTGTCTTTGCTGGCACAGTCGGCAAAACCGCAAAGGCCGCAGGTTTTAAGGCCTAATGATTGAATGTGTGTACCCATAAGCACTACCACCCGGGCTGAATTCAGTACGTTTTCAGCGTCCCTCAAAAAAATGGGATTATCTTCTTTTTCGCCGATCTGCTTCATGGTTTTTGCCAATGCCTGAATATCCGATCCGGTCAGGATCGACATGGAAAGGGTGCTGAGCCCTTTTGCTTTGGGTGCTGTTCGTGCAGCCAGTATCATTTTTTTTGCCACATTCAGGATGGCATCCTGGCGTAATTCATTTTCATTGATAATAGCCATAATCAAAATCTGGATTCACATACATATACTATTCTCTCAGGATGGCTTCTTTTTGTGATGCCTTCAGGATTTTAAACTGATGAGGGCAACACTCCGGAGAGGCCTGGTTTCCTTAGATGGGGTCAGTGAACTTGGCTGTACTTTCGATGAACTGCAAGGGAACAACCTGTTCTTTATCAAACTGGTCCTTAAAGGTAACAATGAGATCGACAAGACTGTCCTGGGGAGTTTGACCGGAGCCAGCATAGGCATATTTCCGGTGCAGCAGCATAAGCACATCCGAATGTTCCTTTAAAAAGTCAGGAAGAATTTTTAAAGCAGGTCTTTCTTTCGAAAGATACCCGTTGGTATGTACTACCGATTGAGAGAACATCAGGACAGGCACTTCGAGCCTGGCAGCGATAGCCCTGAAGTTTTCCATCACCCGGGTGTAGCGCAGCGGCAGCTCCTCATCGTCCTTCCCGGCATCCAGCAGCTCCAGGTAATCAACGATAACAAGATCCGGTTTCTGTTTCCTGCATAAATGCATAAGGTTTTTGGCAAAAGTCCCCACGCTTAAACCCTGTGTATCGTCGATAAAAATGTTTGCATTGGCAATATTGCTCAGCAAAGACAACATATGATCCTTTTCACTGGGTTTCAGCATGCCTGATGTAAGCTTGTCGACCGACATACCGGTTTCGCTTTCGATAAGGCGCCGTGTCATTTTTATGTTCGAGCGCTCTGAGGAAAATATGGCTACAGAAAGATTGTTTTTAACAGCCATATTGTTGGCGAGTGACAACAAAAAAGCGGTTTTCCCCATTCCTGGTTTCACCGCAATTGTATACATCTTCCCTTTCCTGAATCCGCCCAGGACCTGATCAAGTTTTTTAAAACCGGATGCTATCCCTTCGGTGCCGGAAGATTCTGTGAAATTTTCGTTCAGGGTTTGGTTTACCAGGTCACGAATACTGGTAAACCGGAAACCCTCTGGCTGCTCTGTGACTTCTAAGGTGTTAAGCTCCATAAATGATGTGTTTTATGAGGTTGTTGCTTTACATAGAATAAACGAAATACGGAAGGTGCAGATTGTTTGCCTGAAGATAATCTGTTGGCACACCTTCGATTTAGCATGACAATATAAGTATTTTTTTTTATTCTGCAAAAGGTGAACTTTTTATATAAATATTCGTTAGATGTATAAAATTATAATTGCCATGACACGCTATTCCATTAATGATCTTGAAAAGCTTAGCGGCATTAAAGCCCATACCATCAGGATGTGGGAGAAGCGTTACAATATCATTGAGCCCAAGCGGACCGATACAAACATCAGGTATTATCACAATTGTGACCTCAAAAAACTGCTCAACATAAGCACGCTTAACCGTCATGGTTTTAAGATATCTGCCATTGCCAGGATGAAGGATGAGGAAATTCACGACAAGGTGATGGAAATATCGGGCACCAAGGGGGATCATGAGACCACAATCAACAACCTTGTGGTAGCGATGATTGAGCTCAACGAAGATGCCTTTGAGAAAATTCTTAATACGGCCATTCTCCAGCTTGGTTTTGAAGGTTGTGTTACCCAGGTTCTCTACCCTTTTATGGAAAAAGTGGGTATGTTATGGCTTATCGGTACTATCAATCCAGCGCAGGAACATTTCATCACCAATCTGATCCGTCAGAAACTGATCATTGCCATCGACGGGCAGCCTAAGCCATCCTCCCCCGATGCCAGGACCTTTCTCCTGTTTTTGCCCGAGAATGAATTGCACGAACTGGGGCTTCTGTTTTATTATTTCCTGCTCAAAAAAAACGGTTTCAGGGTAATATACCTCGGCCAGTCGGTTCCGTTTGATGACCTCACAGAGGTGGCAAAAATACGTAAAACCGACTATCTGTTCACCTACTTTATAGCTGCCCTGCACGAGAACGAGATCCCCGGCTATCTCAACAAACTGGCAAACTCATTCCCCGACAAAAAAATTGTGGTAAGCGGCCTGCAACTGCAAAAAGGTAACATATCCTTCCCGAAAAATGTGATCCCCGCCGGCAATGCCGAAGAGTTCAAAAAGCTTATTCAAGGCCTCTGATCCGGATTAACCCCGGCCGTCCCTCATTATTTCCAGCTGCCTCTGCCCCCGGGACATTATAACCTTATGCGGCTCACATAAAAACTCCTTTCGTGCTATTTTATTTATACAAATGTTTTGGTTTTTTTAATTAATTCATATATTTGAAGGGATAAAGCCGTAAGCTGAATCATCCAACTCGTATCATTCACTAACCAAAACCACGAAACCATGAACACGCACGAAAAGTATCCATTACCCAACGCAACCGCCGTCCTGGTCCTTGGTATCTGTTCCATCGTTTTTTCCTGTTTTTTTGTTGGCCTGATCCTGGGTATCATCGGACTGGCCTTGTCAGGTAAAGGAAGATCCATGTACCATAGCGAACCGGAAAAGTACGAAGGTTACGGAACCCTGAATGCCGGTTTTATTCTTTCAATAATTGGTGTTGTATTGGGAGTAATTTACCTGATATACTGGATCTATATGTGGATAATCATCGACAGTTACATTTCACCATGGTCTGACTTTTTCTCATCGCTGTAGCTGTCTTCTTGCTGTAATGCTTTTGTATTCAGCACCAATTTACCAAAGTAACCGTGTAACCTGTTGTGCCGGTGCAGGGAGACACTTCCTGCACCGGTGTATTAATATATATGATATTGCTGGATCATTTTCTGTTTCCCTGTAATTCACAGGTGTTTTTTGGTATACCCTGCCCGGTGTGTGGTTTCCAGCGGGCGTTTGTACTGCTTACCCAGGGCCAGCTTCTCGCCAGCCTGAAAATGTTCCCTGCCCTGGTACCTTCCCTTTTCCTGATCCTTTTCTCCGTAATACGGCTGCTGAAACCATCTATGGTACCGGCAAAATTTCTAAAGATCTTCGCAATTATTGTTTTGGCAATCATTGTAACCAGCTACGTTTTTACGCTTGCTTCTCTCCTCTGAAAAAGGCACATCTTTCTCGAATTTCGTTTTAAGTGGAATAGTTTTGGGCTTTGTTTTAAAAACATAACCCATTATAGATACCGTCATTATTTTTAACAATAATTAAACACAAGCTATTTTGATTGCAGCATTTTATTGCTTAATTTTACCATGCAAACGCGAGTTTTAAGGGCATGAATCGTCAATATTGCTCAATTTATTTTGTTAAAATTTATTAAAGCGCTTGCAGGTTTAAATATTTTGTTTAATTTTGATGTTAGATATTTAAACACTTAAAAAACAACCGTCATGACAGCAATGGAATTTAACCACAAATTAATGGGGCTGCAAAACAACCTGAAATACTTTGCATACACCCTTACATCAAACTACGAAGATGCGCAGGACCTTGTGCA
>PWRF01000174.1 GCA_003556325.1 Bacteroidales bacterium
CAGCATGTTGTAGATTTCTTTGTGGATGGGGATGATGGAGACCTGACAGCCCATGTTGGCCAGACGCAAATAAACCCCGGCGATAAGGTGGCCGAAGGCGAGGATATCATGTTCACTGCACATCCGGATCCCGGATTCCGCGTAGCAGCCTGGTACCTTAACGGGGCCATGGTGGAAGATCACCATGATGAGCAATACGGCTATACCGGCCTTGATGATGATATTACCATAAGTATTGCTTTTGAAGAAGCTGTAAGCATAACAGAGGTCAGCACAACCGGCGCAGATGTGTTCCCGAACCCGGCAAAGAGCCATGTTACCGTCCACGCGGATGAGAGGATACAGGATGTCAGGCTGATAAACATGCAAGGACAAACAGTTTACCACGGAAAGCCGGACAATAAGCACACCCGGGTTGAACTCAGCGGAATCCCTGCCGGGATTTACATTCTCAGGCTTGTTTTTGATGAGGGAACGCTCAGCAAACGCCTTCAGGTCTCAAACAGGGGGCAATGATACGGGCTAATGATATTTTTGCCAGTAAGATTCTGAAAAACCGTCAGACAAAATATTTAATTGTATATTTTTGCAAAAAATAGATACAATCAAGTTCTTCATTCACAAAAACCACAAAAAATGAAAAAGTATTTGTTGTTAATGTTTTTACCAATATTGTTTATGGCCTCTTGCGGACCTGCTGAAGAGCCCAATCCGTTTTTCAGCGAATTCGACACACCGTTTGGCGTTCCTCCTTTCGATGAGATAGAGAATGCCCATTTTGAACCTGCCATCCTTGAAGGCATGGCACAGCATGAAGCAGAGATTCAGCAGATCATTGACAACCCCGAGCCTCCCACCTTCGGGAATACGATCGAAGCAATGGAGTATTCGGGAGAGCTGCTGGGCAGGGTGATGCGTGTTTTCTCCAATTACAATGCAGCACTCACAGGACCCGAGATACAGGAGATCGCTCAGAACATGTCGCCGAAACTCTCCGAGCACTCGGACAACATCCGTTTGAACCTTGATCTGTTTGACCGGGTAAAGCAGGTTTACAATCAGAAAGACGAGCTTGACCTCACCGACGAGCAGATGCGCTTGCTGACAGAAACTTACAAAGGCTTTGAGCGCAGCGGGGCCAATCTTCCGGAAGACAAGCAGCAGCGTCTCCGTGAGATTAACTCCGAACTCTCTTCGCTCACACTCCGGTTCGGCCAGAATGTCCTCGGTGAGACCAACGAGTTCACCATGGTGGTCGACAACGAAGAGGATCTCTCAGGCCTGCCTCAGTCGTCCATCGAAGATGCTGCCGACCTGGCTGCCAGGATGGACATGGAAGGCAAATGGGTGTTTACACTGCACAACCCGAGCGTGATGCCGTTCCTGTATAACGCAGACAACCGCGAGCTGCGCAAGAAAATGCAGCAGGCATTCATCAACCGCGGCAACAACGACAACGAGTTCAACAACCGCGAGATCCTGGCGAAGATCGCCAACCTCCGCCACGAACGTGCCAACCTCATGGGCTACGACAACCATGCCCATTTCAGTCTGAAGGAAACCATGGCAGGAGACATCCCTACGGTGATGAATTTCGCCAACGAGGTATGGGAGCCCGCCCTGGCCCTGGCAAAACAGGAAAGAGAGCAGCTCCAGCAGATGATCTACGACGAAGGACACGATTTTGCCCTGGAACAATGGGACTGGCGCTATTATACTGAGAAGGTCAGAAGGGAAAAATACGAACTTGACGAGCAGGAAGTACGTCAGTATTTTGAACTCAACACCGTGCGCGACGGCATTTTTATGATCGTTGACAGGCTTTGGGGTCTCCAGTTTGTCGAACGGGATGATGTTCCCAAATATCATGAAGAGGTGCAGGTGTTTGAAGTACTGGAAGCCGATGGCTCGCATGTAGGCATCCTGTATATGGACTTTCACCCGAGAGAAAGCAAGCGCGGAGGTGCATGGATGAGCTCTTTCCGCTCACAGCGCGTTGACCAGGATGGTCAGTTCATACATCCCATCATCACCATTAACGGAAACTTCTCTCCGCCATCCGCTACAAGGCCTTCTCTTCTCACCTATGATGAGATGACCACGTTCTTCCACGAGTTTGGCCACGCACTGCACGGACTGCTCTCCGACGTACATTACGGCAGCCTGGCAGGAACAGCGGTAACGCGCGATTTCGTTGAACTGCCCTCCCAGCTGATGGAAAACTGGGCAAACGAACCTGAGGTGATGAGAACCTTCGCCCTGCACTACGATACCGGTGAACAGATGCCCGATGCCATGATGGACCGTATCGTGGAAAGCGCACAGTTCAACGAGGGATTTGCCAACGTGGAATACCTCGCCTCTACCTTCCTCGACATGGAATATCACACCATCTCAGAGAAATTTGACGAAGACAACCTGTATGACGTGGCTGAAATCGTTGAGCAAAGAACCATTGAAAATACCGGAATGATACCCGAGATCCACTTCCGCCATGCCAGCACACACTTCAACCACATTTTCTCAGGAGGCTATTCTGCCGGGTACTACTCATATCTCTGGTCGGGCCTGCTTGACGCAGACGCCTATGAGGCCTTCCGCGAAACAGGTGATGTGTACGACCGGGAAACAGCCAGGCGCTTCCGTGAAGAGATCCTGGAAAGAGGAAACACCGAAAATGCCATGGAAATGTATATCAATTTCCGCGGCCGCGAACCCGATATTGACGCCCTGTTGCGCCAGCGCGGACTGAAATAATCCCTTCACCGGCACCATAAGAGTGCAAAGAAGGAGTACCGCGGTTATCAGCCAGTCAGGGAATGTCATCATTTTCGCCGGTATAATTTTTGAGGCGACATGCATAACATCCCGGATGCCGGCCGGTAACCGCGGTTTTTATTCCCCCGGATGATAGCCGGGAAAAATGCTGGAAAAGTTGTATCTTCACAAACAAAGAAAGTACCCGAAATGCGTGCCAAAGACATATTAAGCAAGCTGGTAATGCCCCTGAAACCCTCCGATCCGGGGAGCCTCGCGCTCAGCTGGATGGAAGATTACGGCCTTACCCACCTCCCCGTGGTGGACAAGGATACCTTTCTTGGCCTGGTGAAAAACGCCGACATCTACAGTCTTGACGACATGGACAAAAGCCTGAACTCAGAAAAGATCCCACTCCTCCGTTCCTATGTGTACCATGACGTACATCTCTATGAAGTGATACGCACAGTTGCCGCTGAAAACCTCACCCTCATCCCTGTCCTCGATTACCACGACCATTACGTGGGTTCCATCACTACCCATGAAATTGTCGGTGCAATGGCAAAATTTACGTCTATAACCCAGCCCGGTGGCATCATCGTGCTTGAAATCAGCGCTCAGCAATACTCTATCAGCGAAATTGCCCGCATCATAGAATCAAATGATGCCAAAATTCTGAGTTCCAGTGTTACATCAGCAGAGAACAGCACCCAGCTCGAAGTAACACTAAAACTGAATGTGATGGACCTCTCCAGTGTCATCCAGACACTCAATCGCTATGACTACATAGTAAAAGCATCCTTTACGGAAGAAAGCCAGTACGACAGCCTGCTGAGCGAACGTTACGAGTCTCTCATGAAATTCCTGGACACATAGCCTCTGTTATTTATCCTCCTAATTCAGTTCAGATGGCCGAAAGCCGCCGAAATATCACTCTTTTGAAGGGCTTTCGCCCAGAAGCAAATGGCCTGACCACTCCCATGCGATCCACCTTTATCCTTATCCTGCTGATCCATTCCTTCTGTCAGGTGATGGCTGCATCCCACCCCTGTTTTCCAGCCGCCGCGGGAAATGCGCAAAACCAGGCCAATGATCCTACGAATCCCCCCTCAAAAGAAACAATCAACACCATCATCGAAATCAAGGAATCAAACCCGGCCACAGAAACATCCATAACAATGGCCCCATTAACGGATGATCCCGGGGTTGAATCTTCCCTTGCATCAGAAAAGGAAAAAGAAGGCAGGTATCTCATTGAAGAGATCATCATTAAAGGAAACGAGCGCACCAGGGAAAGAATCATACTGCGTGAACTTCCGCTCAGCCGGGGCGACAGCCTGTACTTGCATCAGCTCCGACGTAAAGTTGAATCGGGAAGATACAACCTGATGAACACCGGACTTTTCAACTTCGCGGAAGTCGTCTATGAAGATTGCGGTGAGAAAAACATACAGCTCACCATCCATGTTGTGGAAAGGTGGAATATCTGGCCACTGCCTGCTTTAGAGCTGGATGAACCCAACCTGAATCAATGGCTTGACGCCCCCTCGTTTTCCGCTTTTAATTACGGGATAAACCTGCATGCTTCAAACATCACCGGCAGAAACGAAATGATACGCCTGGCAGGGAAAATCGGAAACGTACAAACGCTCGACTTCCAGTTGAGAACACCATACATGGGTCCACGGCAGACAGTCAGGCTGGGGTTGCAATACAAACTTGACCGTAGCAAAAGAAGGGTATACGCTACCGAAGAAAACGAACAGCTGGTGGCCAGACTGCCCGATGACTACATCTCCAATGAATATACTTTTGCCGGCAGCCTGCATATCAGGCCCGGATTTTACAGTACACACAGATTTGGGCTTTCATTCCATTACCATAATTACGCCGACACATTGCTGGCCCTTAACCCGAGGTTCGGCCCCGACGGGAAAAATCGCTTCTCCTTTTTCAGCGCAGGATATTCCTTCAGGCGCGATCGCCGCGACATCATAGCATATCCGCTTAGCGGCCATCTCATCGAAGCGGGAGTGACCAAAAAAGGTCTGGGTCTGCTCAGCGAGGAGAACATGGATGTAACCTCATTGTATGCAAATGTCAGGCACTACATCAGGCTGAAACAACAATGGTATGCGGCATGGAGCATGTATGGCAAATGGAGCGAGGGGACAACGTTGTCTTATTTCGACCGGGAAGGACTGGGGTTCAACCGTTCGCTGGTCAGAGGTTATGAACAATACATAATCGACGGCCACAAATTCTTCATCTTTAAGTCAAATATTAAGTACAACCTCCTTCCTGAACGCGACGGACTGATCTCCTTTATCCCGTATGAGCAGTTCTCGCGCATCCATTACGCGCTTTACCTGAACGTTTTTGCAGATGTCGGTGTAATTAATGACCGCCATTACCGCAGCAAAAACAACCTGGCCAACAGATGGCTTGCCGGAGGCGGCATCGGACTGGATTTTCACACCTATTACGACATTGTTTTTCGTTCAGAGTTTACTGTGAACCGTCACGGCGAAACCGGATTTTTCTTTCACCTCGGGGCACCCATATAAACTTGCGCCCACATCGCCACGATCTGACACAAAACCCTATCCGGACCGCAAACGATTGCGGTATAATTTTATGCTTTTATTGGCTCCAAAGATTTGGTAATTAGCACAATCACGCTTTTCTTTTCAAAAAAAACCTGTATCTTTAACCGCTTTTTGAACCCTGCGTTATTCATGCAGGGGAAAGCCCTTGCCTGTATTGTTTTTAATGCAGGAAAATCAACAATTCACGGGGTTAGGCTGTTACAATCTTTGACCTGGCAACTGTCAGATGTGTTTTCTGGTTACCCCTTTTTGTTCTAAGCTTTCCAAACATAAAACGATATACTGATGAAAACCAGACCGCGATTATCTTTCTGGCAGATCTGGAACATGAGTTTTGGATTTCTTGGGATCCAGTTCGGATTTGCCCTTCAGAATGCCAATGTCAGCCGGATTTTTGAAACGCTGGGAGCTCAGGTTGAGGCCATTCCCATACTCTGGATAGCAGCTCCCGTGACCGGCCTTATCGTACAGCCCATCGTGGGTTATATGAGCGACAACACCTGGACACGCCTCGGACGACGGCGGCCCTATTTTCTTTTTGGTGCCATCGGGGCCTCCATTGCGCTCATCCTGCTGCCCACGGCGCCGCTCCTCTGGATCGCCGTGGGAATCTTCTGGATCCTGGGCGCCAGCATCGACATGTGTATGGAGCCTTTCCGGGCCTTTGTGGGCGACATGTTGCCACCCGACCAGCGAAATAAGGGCTTTGCCATGCAGAGCTTCTTTATCGGCACGGGCTCGGTGATCGCCTCCATGCTGCCCTGGATGCTGACCAACCTGGCAGGCATTGCCAACGTCGCCCCCGAAGGACAAGTACCACCCTCCGTACGCGTGTCCTTCCTGATCGGCGGACTGGTGTTTTTCTTTGCCGTCCTCTGGACCGTTATGCGGAACAAAGAATATTCGCCAGAAAAACTAAAGGAGTTTGAAGAGCTTGAAAAAGGCAAGGAAAGGGTGGAACAGGACCACAAATCCGGCGAGCTTTTGCCCTATACTCGCTTCAGCAAGCCCTCCGTGCTCTGGTTCCTCCTGGGTGCCGTGCTTACCTTCCTGGTATACCGTTACGAGTTCATCCGGAGCGACCTGTATATCCTTACCGTAGGCTTCATGCTCTTTGGGCTCATCCAGTTTATCGCCGGTAAGCTCATCAAAAACAACAAGACCGATAACGGCTTTGTTACCGTCATCAATGACCTGTTCCGCATGCCCAAAACGATGGGACAGCTGGCCGTGGTGCAATTTTTCTCCTGGGTAGGCCTCTTTACCCTTTGGACATTTGGAACGCCCGGCGTCACCAGCCACCACTACGACATGAAGCTGGACCCGGTACACGTAGCAACACTGGTAGAGATATCCGAAAGGATGGAGAGAGAGCCGGATGAAGCCTGGGAAAGAAGGCTCCCGGCCATCCAGGAAGACCTTGACCTGTATGTTGAAAACATCGCTGAGGGAGATACAGAAGTGGTTTCCTCCATGCGTGTGGTGCGCTTCTTCCAGCAACACGCCGACAAGGTGGACCTGCCGCATGATGTCCGCAGCCGCCTCATGCACATCGACGAAGAATACAATACCGGGGCCAACTGGGTGGGCGTGTCCTTTGCCGTATACAACGGTTTTGCCGCGCTGATCGCCTTCCTGCTCCCGGTGATCGCCCGTAAAACCAACCGCCGGTATACCCATGCCTTTGCCCTTACAATGGGCGCCATCGGCTATCTCAGTATCCTTGTGGTTCCCAACCCCAACTGGATCATCCTTTCGATGATTGGCGTCGGCATCGCCTGGGCAAGCATCCTGGCCATGCCCTACGCCATCCTCACAGGATCCCTGCCATCACACAAAATGGGAACCTACATGGGACTCTTCAATATTTTCATTGTGATGCCGCAGATCGTGGCTGCCAGTATCCTGGGGTCATTCATCAGCATCGTGGCACCCGGCCAGCCCATCTACGGACTGGTGTTCGGAGGGATATCCCTGGCCATCGGCGCCATTATGATGATCTTCGTGGTGCACGACCCGGATGAAAAGCTAATTAAGAAGACCATCGAAGCGCTGGAAAAAAAGAGTTTAGGTTGAGATTAAGGTTAAGATTAAGGTTAAGATTAAGATAAGATTGAGATTGAGATTAAGATTAAGGCGGGTAAAGATTTGGATATAAAGTGAAGA
>PWRF01000184.1 GCA_003556325.1 Bacteroidales bacterium
GACCAGCCTTTTTCTGCCAACACTTGTGTAATCGCAGCGGTGAGCGTGGTTTTACCGTGGTCAACGTGACCGATCGTACCAATGTTCACGTGCGGCTTCGTACGTTCAAATTTTTCTTTTGCCATATCTTACTGGTGTTTAAGATTTAATTAAAGGGATTCAACAAATGGTTCATGTCATTATTTTTCAGTAGAGCCGATGACGGGAATTGAACCCGTGGCCTCTTCCTTACCAAGGAAACGCTCTACCCCTGAGCTACATCGGCAGGGAAAACAATAATTAGAGCGGAAAACGGGACTCGAACCCGCCACCTACAGCTTGGAAGGCTGTCGCTCTACCAGATGAGCTATTTCCGCTTCAAAAGTGGGGGGGGAAGGATTCGAACCTCCGAAGGCGAAAGCCAACAGATTTACAGTCTGCCCCATTTGACCGCTCTGGAACCCCCCCAGAGTTTATTTCCCGGAGCCGATGGAGGGATTCGAACCCCCGGCCAGCTGATTACAAATCAGCTGCTCTGACCAACTGAGCTACATCGGCAATCGTCTCTTTTTGCATTAGTTTAGCTTGCAAAAAGGTTTGCAAATGTACAAAAGATTTAAAACCTACCAAACAAAATAATAACTTTTTTTAAAAAACCGAAGAAAAGCCTGCGTTACATGCCTCTGAGCTTTTGCTTGTGTTTTTTTACCTGGCGCTTCAGGGCATCTACAGCATTGTCTACGGCCTCCTCAAAAGATTTGGCCTGCTTTTTTGCAAACAGGTCGTTCCCGGGGATCATAACCCGGATCTCGGCGATCTTATTTTCATTGTTGGATGCAGCATCCACTTTTAGTATCACATCACAACCAATTACCCCATCAAAAAGATTGGCCAGCTTGGCGGTCTTCTCCCTGATGAAATCTTCCAGTTTAACATCCGCTTTAAAATGAATGGAACTGATTGTTACTTTCATTTGATATCCTCCACTGTTTATGCCCACTCTTTATGCCTTCGGATGGGCTTGTTTATAAACGCGTTTGATCTTTTCAATTGAATTATGTGTATATACCTGGGTAGCCGACAAACTGGCGTGCCCAAGCAACTCCTTTATTGCATTCAGGTCTGCACCCCTGTTAAGCATATGGGTAGCAAACGAATGTCTTATCACATGCGGGCTTTTCCTTGTTCTGGTGCTGACCGTTGTCATGTACTTCTGCACCCTTCTGTGCACCCACATGGGATACAGCTGTTTCCCCTTATCCGTGACAAACACAAAGTCGTTGTGTGCTGCACCAAAAAGCCGGGATTTCTCATCACAGTATGACAGGTACATATCCAACACCCTGGCTAAAAGGGGAATTATCCGTTGTTTATTGCCCTTGCCTGTGATCCTGATCTGCCCTGAACCCGTGTCTGCGTGTCCATGCTGTAAACCAATCAGTTCCGACAGGCGGATACCGGTTGTATAAAAGATCTCGAGCATTAGCCGGTCACGCAGCCCGTTGAAGCCAGTTTCAAAATCGCCTTCGGAAAACAGTGTTTCCATCTTATCCTCTTCAAGAAAAACAGGCAGGCGTTCTTCGGGTTTGAGCGACCTGATGTTCCACATCGGGTTTGCCTGGATCATCCCTTCTTTTTCCAGGTAATGAAAAAAAGAACGTAGGCAGGAAAGTTTCCTGTTAAATGTCCTCCTGGAAGCTTTTTCCCTGGTCATCCCCGCAAGCCAGCTGCGAATCATGGCGGAATCGGCTGCCTTAGGTTCTGAAACCCCGAAATTGTTGTCCAGATACCCCTCAAACTGTTTCAGGTCAATGCGATAAGCGGTAAGCGTATGCGCTGAATAACGCTTTACCGTTGAAAGATGATCCAGAAAACGATCTGAGTATTGGCTCATGTGAATGAAAAAGAAGAAACCTTTGCCTTAAAGATATGCCAAAAAAACAGCATTTGCAAAAATTTCTCCTTGAAAGCAAAAAACTGCAGCGGGGAAGGCAATAAAAGCCGGAATAAACTTACGTGCCCGGATTTATCCCTCCTGCTGATCTCTTAATTTTTGGATATAAATAGCCTTCAGTTTTTCCTCACGCTTTTTCACCGACGGTTTGGTAAATTTCTGCCTGTCTCTCAGTTCCCTGAGGACACCCGTTTTTTCAAATTTGCGCTTCATCTTCTTCAATACCCTGTCGATGTTTTCGCCTTCTTTTACAGGAACAATGATCATTTTTTCCTCTTTCTTTTACTGATTATTAATTATTTAAGACACATGTGCTCTAAAAAAGCGGATGCAAAGATACTAAGCTTTTGTATAAAAAACAAAACTGAAGCCTTATTTACCAATCGAACGATCAAGGAAATCGGTCATGAGGCGATACAAATGCAGGCGTGCCGGCCCTGTGAAAATGCCATGGTCGTGGTCGGGATAGATCATCAGTTCAAAATCCACCCCTGCCTCAATAAGGGCATCGGCCATTTCGATGGTGTTCTGGTAATGCACATTGTCATCTGCCGTTCCGTGCACCAGGAGGTAATCGCCTCTGATCTTATCAACATGGTTGATGGGCGAGTTGTCGTCGTAGCCGTCGGGGTTTTCCTGCGGGGTGCGCATATATCTTTCCGTGTAGATCGTATCGTAATACCTCCAGCTTGTGACCGGTGCCACTGCAATGGCGGCACGGAACACATCTGCACCTTTGGCAAGGCAGAGTGAGGAGAGGTATCCTCCATAGCTCCAGCCAAAGATGGCAATTCGTTCTCCGTCTATGTAATCCTGGGCGGCCAGGTATTGTGCAGCCTCTATCTGGTCAATGGTCTCGTATTTTCCCAGCTGCAGGTAGGTCATCTTACGAAACTCCTCTCCCCTGCCCCCGGTTCCGCGGTTGTCGACGGTTACCACTATGTAACCCTTCTGAACCAGTTTCTGGAACCACACCCCATTAAATGTGTTCCAGCTATCCACTACGGCCTGATGTCCGGGGCCTCCGTACACATACATCAGTAAAGGATATTCCTTAGCGGGGTCAAAGTCGGCCGGCCGGATAATTTGTCCATTTAGCGAAACTCCTTCGCTGGTGGTGAAACTGAAAAATTCCGGATCGGTAAATCCGTGACTCTCAACACGAGTCACAAGTTCCTGGTTGTCTTCCAGTATTTCAACCTGGCCGCCGTCTGCCTGGTGAATGCTGTAAACCGGCGGACGGGAGGCCGTTGAATACCTGTTTATAAAATAGCGGAACCCTTCGCTGAAAGAAGGTGTGTGTGTGCCTTCTCCCTGCGTGAGTTGCCGCACATTGTCTCCATCGAGGTCAGTAACATACAGGTGGTTGGTAAGAGGAGAGCCTTTGCGGGCCAGGTAATACACCTGCCCGGCGTCCTCGTCTGCCCCAAGGAATTCCTGCACATCAAAGTTTCCAGCCGTGACGGGATGAAGGCTCCGGTTTTCCATGTCGTACAGATAGATATGGGTATACCCGTGTTGTTCACTGGTGATCAGAAAATGGGTTCCGTCTTCAAGAAAAGTAAGATCATCGGTCACCCGAACGTAATACCTGTTGGTTTCTTCGTACAAAAGCTCTTTTTCGCCGCTTTCCGCATCTGCAAGAAATATCTCAAGGTGGTTCTGATGGCGGTTCAGTCGCTGAAAAGAGAGCCTCAAAGGATCCCTGGTCCATTTGATCCTCGGGATGTACTGATCGGTTTCGTCGCCAGTGTCCAGTTCAATGGTTTCCCCGGTTTCCATATCGTACATATGCAGCGTTACCACAGCATTTTCCTCGCCGGCCTTGGGATATTTGAACCGGTATTCTTCGGGGTAGAGCTGGCCATATTTCATCATAACAAACTCTTTAACGTGGCTTTCATCGAAGCGCATAAAGGCAATTCGCCTGCCATCGGGAGACCATTCGAAGCCTTTGGTAAGATAGAACTCTTCCTCATACACCCAGTCGGTGGTACCGTTGATGATATGGTTGTACTTCCCGTCGGTCGTTACCGGATATTCCCTGCCCTCTTCAAGGTCTTTAACATAGATATTGTTCTGCCTCACGAAGGCTATGTGTCTTCCGTCGGGCGAAAAATCAGGCAGACGCTGGGTTGTGCCTTCCGACAGGGCAGTTATTTCCTGGTTTTCAATGTTCCACACATAATATTCGGCACGCCGTGACCTGCGATATATGGATTCCTGGTTTACACCGATCAGAAGCATCTCCTCGGCCGGACAAAATAGATAGGTGTCAACACTTATTGCTGTACCGTCATCTTCTTCAAGATGGCCTTCCGATGTAAAGATCCGTTCCACAAACTCACCGGTATCGTACCGGTGCACATCAATGTGTTTGCCCTCTGTAACGAGGGTGTAATGCAGGCCGTCCTGCATAGACCTGCCCATGGTGATGGTTTGAGGCACAAAATGCCTTTCCAGCCAGAGCTTTTCGAGGGTGATCTCTTCCGTGCCGGCAAAAGAAACAGTACGGATTGAAAGGATAATAGCAAGCAGTGTCAGTTTGGTGAGTAAGATCATGTGTTTATTTTTTGGTAACTAGTTGTTGTTTAAGTGTTTGTGTTTTTGGCAAAAGTTCAGGGGTTGTGTTGCAACTGTTAAAATGTCGAAATGTCGAAATGTCGAAACGTCCCAATAATCATCCCCCCTGTGTGTTAAGGTCTTATCATGGGTGCTCATCTGCAGATACTGCAGCACATGTGAATTCCCGGGTCTACCAGGCATAAAAAGCATCCTTTATGTGGTGCAGCTCGTGCCGGTCGTGCTGAAGCAAGACCGACACGATATCAAAGCGCACGTTTTTATTGATCCCCCTGAGAGCGATGTAATGATTGGCCGCTTTGACCAGCATCTTTTGCTTTTGCCGGGTGACAAAGGTTTCCGGATCCCCAAAACGGGCTGATCTCCGCGTTTTCACTTCTACCACAGCAAGTATTCCTTCTTTTTCAGCAATAATATCTATTTCCTGTTGGTTCGATTGCCAGTTTGTCTCCAGGATCCGGTAGCCCTTTTCTTTCAGATAGGCAACTGTCAGTCCTTCCCCGGTTTTGCCTGTATTGTGGAAATCCGCCATCCTGTGTCTGTATAAAGTAATCCGGCAGCCTTTTCAGGTAACGTCCCCTTCCTTCAGCTCAAACTCATAATATTCCATGATAGGATTTGCCAGCAGTTTTTTGCATGCTGTATTTACCTTTTCTTTTGCTTCTTCGCGGCTGCCGGCATGGACGTCCAGGTTGATATGTTTTCCGACACGCACATTTTCTATCTCCTCAAGGCCCAGGTTTTTCATACTGGCAGTGATTGTTTTTCCCTGCGGGTCGAGCAGTGCTTTCAGGGGCATGATGTTTATCTCAGCGCGATATTTCATGGGTTCGGATTTAGCGGGAACAGGGTCTTGCCTGTCCGCGGTTCAGGGTTTGTCGGGTTGCTTTACGAAATTGCCCACACATTATCAAGGGCAGACAAAAGTATGTAAAAAATGAGAAAAAGAGGCGCTGCAGCGAGGCCAAAAGTTATCAACATAACCAGGCAACCGGCAACAAACAAATAGCGAATGCGGTTTTCTGACCATTTCAGCGATTCTGTTTTAAGGGAAAACATTTTCAGGGGTGCCACAAGCAGCAGCGACAGTACGATCGTTAAAACAAGCATGGCAGGGAAGCTGCTTGTCACTTGTATAAGTATATTGTGTATGGTGTTACCTGGGGCTGCATACTCCAGGGCAAAGGGGATCGATGCAATCAGAAGGGCATTTGCCGGTGTTGGGAGGCCGGAAAAATGGTCTTTTTGTTCTGTATCAATATTAAAAACGGCCAGTCGCAATGCTGAAAAAACGGCTATGAAAAAAGCGAGCAGTGGCCAAACAAAAAGGCTGCTTTCGGGGTTAATCCTATAGAACGAGACCATGAGATATTGAAAGACAATGCTTGCCGGTGCCACACCGAAGCTTACCAGGTCGGCCAGTGAGTCAAGCTGTTTGCCGATTTCGCTGCCTGCCTTGAACCATCTGGCAATCGCACCGTCAAGATAATCCAGCACAGAGCAGATGAGAATTATAAGGGCAGCCTCGGCCAAAAGCCCTTCGAAGGCAGCTACAATTGCGGCACATCCAAGAAACAGGTTGACTAATGTTACGGTGTTGGGAATGATCTTCATGCGATAATTCTTTTTATTATGAAAAAGAGCGACTTTGAACGTGCTCCCCTTAAAGAAAAAGTTTACAGGATATTTGAGAGCGGTAAGCCTGTTACCGATCGTCGCTTTTTATATTTTCAGATCAGGTTGTATACCCTTAATGATTTCTTCGCTGAAATATGGTACATCCCTTCGACCAATAAGATAGACCGGATCCATACCCTGACTCTTGATGAGGTATTGAAGATCTACGACAGCAATTTCGACATATCCGGCCTTACCTGATATGAGCAACTTTGTGTGGGTATGCCCGCGGCATTCCCACACAAAGTTTTTTGCGCTATTGTCTCAAGTTTTTCAATGATCAGCTGCAGCCGTTTACCGGGGCGAGCCGGGGTCTTAACTGCCATTCCGCATCCTTGTGTCTTTACATATTCCGATCCGGCCGGCCACCCCGGCAACTATCAGCCCGTATGCAAACGATGGGGCATGGATGTGTGATGGTTTGCACCATCTTGCCGGGAGACAGAGATTGATCACTTCATATATCAGGGAGCCCTGTCCGGATACGGCGGTATTGGATGAATCTCCTGGTCATACTCTTCCATCCGCTCCAGTGCCTCTTCTATGGCTCTGTTCAGCTGATCGTCGATACCATCAAATTCCCTGGCGGGATCATTTTCGATATAGATGTCTGGTTCAACGCCTATTCCTTCTATGATCCAGTCTTCACCGTGAATATCGTAGGGGGCAAATTCCGGTTTTTGCAATGTGCCTCCATCAATAAAGGGAAGCGAACCACGAATGCCTACCACGCCGCCCCAGGAAGTGGTTCCGATAAGGGGGCCGAGTCCCAGCTTTCTGAATTGATAAGGGAAAAGGTCGCCGTCAGAAGCCGAATACTTATCGATAAGGCACACTTTTGGTCCAAGGTGAATCTCTCTTGGCCTGGTGCCGGGAGCGACATTCCGCTGCATCGAGAGGCCGGTGAGTTCCCGTGAAAGCCTTTCAATCAGCATTGGGGAAACATTTCCACCGCCATTGCCGCGTACATCAATAATTAGGGCTTCTTTCCTGAGCTGGGGATAGAAGTGCTTTACAAACTCGTTAAGTCCGCCGGGGCCCATATCGGGAACATGGATATATCCGACGCGACCGTCGGTGGCTTCATTTACTTTCCTGATATTTTCCTGTACCCAGTTGTAATAATAAAGGTCAGATTCGTTGCCAATGGGCACCACGATCACATCGCGCGCTCCTTCGGTGGTTGGCGATTCATTGACGGTAAGCTCCACCTGCACATCGGCTTTCCCAATGAATGCAGAATAGATGTTGTTCATTTCGTTGACGGGCTTTCCATCCACAGCGATAATGTACTCCCCTTCGCTGATATCCACTC
>PWRF01000313.1 GCA_003556325.1 Bacteroidales bacterium
GGCAATACCCGGGGCAAATGAAGCGTCGAATCGGTGGTCGTATTCAGGCGAGGCATTTGCATTCAGCCGGATATAGGTATATTGCTTCATGCCCTCTGACAATTCTTCAGCAGCCATTACAATATAATCCTCGGGTTTTTGTTCATCGCCTTTGTGGGTACGTGCTTCCTTGTCGATGACAAGCATGACGTCACTGGCGCCTGGCTTGACGGCCTGCACATAAAATGCCCCATGGGGAGGGATAACGTCTCCCTGGCGGTAGGGCTTGTAGCTCCCTCCTGTTTGTTGCTGATCCCAGTATTTTGGGGTGAGTTCAACGGAAGCATCCGGTGAACTCCAGTGGGCGTGGTCTATAAGGATGCCGCTGGCCCAGGGGTTGCCCACCAGGTTCCATCCGGCAGGATAGGGATCACCCGGATGCTGGCCCTGGTTGCTCAGGTTGTCCCAGCTGGCGTCTCCGGCATGCAGTTCCCCTTCCCAGGCGAAAGTAGCGGTTTCGCCGGTGGTAAAGACGTAGCCCGTGCCGGGGAGCATCTCTGTGTGTGCAAAGGCGTTTCCGGGCGGTCCGCCGTCATCCTGATAATACAGCCACCGGTCTTCCGGCTCATCCCAGCGTGCCATGGAAAAGTCTGCCCCGTTGATCACCGACACAAAGTCTTCGATGCCCTGTCCGGCAACAGGCGCTGCCAGCCAATGCAAGGGAGAGCCTATGCCGCGATCCGGGTACCCCGTCAGTTCTTGCTTAACCCGCGCCATCACGTTCCCGCTGTGGTGGATGAGCACCGGCAGTGAATCGCCGGACCCGGCTTCAGCATCCAGGATCAGCCCCACGGGGCCTGCGTCGTTCACCAGCTCGTCAGCCACATGCAAAGCGCCGCCACTTCCTATTACCAGGGTGGCATCTTCTGATATGTGAAGGCTGCCAATGGATGCAGGCTCAACCAGCACCGGATGATTTTGAGCCCCGGAGTTAATGTACACCGTGGTGTTCTCTGAAGGCAGTAGCCCATGATTCCAGTTGGCCGCGTTGTGCCAGTCGCTGTCCGCTGTGCCATCCCAGCTGGCAAACAAAGGAGTGTCGGTATGTCCGCTGCCGTTCAGATAAATCAGCATGCCAAGGGATATCTTCGTTACCTCAGCAGCAAAGTGTTTGTCGAGATGGATCACCAGGTCATTGACGGTATGGTAATACGGGTTGAATTCATCTTCAATAAAGAAAACAGCATTAAACCCGTTTTGGTGGAAAGCCCAGCTGTCGGAAGCATGGTTAAACTGGGAGTTCTGCGTGAACTGCAGGCTGGTGTGGTTGATGATGATATATTGGGCCAGGTTGGTGTACCATTCGGCTCCGGGATAGGTTTGCATGTTGACGGTCCATTGGCCCGGCATTTGTGTGGTATACCCGATCATGTCGTTGTTGATCATGCAATAGATATCCATGCCCTGTGCACTGGCTTTGTCGGCATAATCCCAGGCCCCGTGGAGCCCGAGTTCCTCGGCAGCAAACAATACGAACTTGACGGTGTAGGCCGGGGCATACCCGTATGTTTTCATGATGCGGGCGATCTCCAGCGCCGCAGCTACCCCGCTGGCGTTGTCATCCGCGCCGGGGGCATTATCAAAGGGATCGTTGAAATCTGTTACGATCGAATCATAATGCGCTCCTAAAACCAATACCGAATCGGGGTTCTGGTGTCCTTCGTAAGTAACCACCACATTGTACTGCATGGTTTGATAATAGTTGCCCTGGTAAAAGGTGTTGAAAGCAAAGGAGTCGAGACGCGCCTGCGTGTAACCCACATCCATAAAACGGCCCTGGATCCACTCGGCCACCTCTTTCCGGTTTCCGGCAAGGGAAAAGCGGGTGCCGAAATCTTCAAGGCTCTGAATGGTTGACTGTATGCTGTCGGCATTAACATGGGCAATATACTGATCAATCACGCCGGCCAGCGTATCGGAGTATTCATTTTGAATGCGGTATCTGTCGTACAAACCCCCAGGCACCATTTCAGGCCCCGCCGGCTGCAGACCTCCGAACTCATCTTCCTGGAAAGCAAAGGATTGAGAAGGCAACAACATTACCACCGAAAGTACGGCGACCGAAAAAATAACGTAGAAAAAACGCATAAAGAATCAACTGTTGGTTAATAAAGACAATAATTTATCAAAGATACTTTTTCTCTGCAGACCCGCAACGTTTCCGGCATAATGCCGGCCGTATGCGATAATTCTTTGCCGTTTAACCTTGACTGCACTGTTAAAAACCGTTAAACTTTTTTGCGTTCCCGGCCCATCTGTCTCCCGCCGCCACATTTTGTTCTGAACAATGATTCTCTAGTTAAACCCTTTTGATCATCAATACCTTCAAACTGCAAAAGACAATAGTATGCATTTTATATTAATATGTTGATATCTTTATGCTTCTTTGTCCAGACCTGTAATTATTATTAGTTTTGTGAACTTCAATTTTTTAAACCTCTCAAATACAATAGTTATGATCAATCATTTACGTTTTTGTTTCTTTTTTTTCATGATGATGGTCTTTTCCCTGGGCACTTTCGGGGCACAGCCCGAGTTTACCTCGAGGTTGCAGGATGCTGTGGCAGAGCGTGGCGAGGAAGAGTTCATCAGGGTTAATTTGCGGCTCCTGGAACAATACGATCAGCAGGAGTTGTTTCAGCAAAGCCGTTCGATACACGACCGCGAAAAGCGTCGCGAACATGTTGTAAGCACGTTACGGTCTTTCAGTGAGATGCAGCAAGCCGATCTCGTTGACTACCTGAAAGATCAGGAGGCAGCCGGGCTTGTACGAAACATAAGGCCTTTGTGGATTGCGAACATGGTAAATGCAGAGGTCAGGCCGGTGGTGATACAGGAATTGTTGAGCCGGAAGGACCTTGCCCGGATTGATTATGATAAGATGCACAATTTGCTGATGGCTGGTGAAGGGTCATCCGGTCCGTCCGGTTCTGACCTGGCTGGCAGTGAACTGGCAGCCAACCCGGTACATGCCACAGACAAACTGGACCGCACCAATCTTGCGTGGAATGTACCGCTGGTTAATGCAGACCAGGTCTGGGATATGGGATATACCGGTAATGACGTAATAGTTGCCGTGATGGATACCGGCATCAACTACAACCACCTCGACATCACCGACAACATGTGGGAGCATGATGACTATCCGGGGCACGGTTACAATTTCATTGATAACAGTTATAATACGATGGATTACCAGGGTCATGGAACCCATTGCGCCGGTACTGTTGCCGGTACGGGTGCGGCTGGCACGGGTACGGGGATGGCTCCCGATGCCACGATCATGAACCTGCAAGTGTTGAACAGCCAGGGCAGTGGCAGTGAGTTTGCCGTTGCACAGGCCGTGCAGTTTTCTATCGATTACGGTGCCCACGTGATGAGTTTGTCGTTGGGCTGGCAACACGCCTGGAACCCCGACCGTGTATTGTTGCGCACCGCCATGAACAATGCTCTAAGTGCCGGTGTGATCGCCTCTGTGGCCTCGGGCAACGAAGGCGGCTGGGGAGGTCAGCCTCCGCCCAACGAAGTTCGTACTCCCGGCGACGTGCCGCCTCCCTGGACACATCCCGACCAGACCGAAGAAGGCGGCAACTCTGCAGTGGTCTCCGTTGGAGCCACCAACAGCAGCAACAACATGGCCGGATTCTCCAGCAAAGGCCCTGTGACCTGGCAAAACGAACCTCCTTTCAACGATTATAGCTACAACCCCGGGCAAGGGCTGATACGTCCCGATATCGTAGCTCCGGGGGTTGATGTCATCTCCCTGTTGCACAGCAACAATACGGGTTACACCACCAAGAGCGGTACATCCATGGCTGCCCCGGCAGTAGCAGGTATCATGGCCCTGATGCTGGAGAAAAACCCCAACCTGCTTCCTGAAGAGATCAGCCAGATCATCGAAGAAACAGCCATGGAGATGAGCCCCACCAAAAGCAACACCCATGGCAGCGGGCGGATCGACGCACTGGCAGCCATCCAGGCAACACCCTATCCCGGCATTCAGTACGTGGATCACGAACTTGACGACAGCCAGGGCAATGACAGCGGCAAGATCAACCCGGGTGAGTTTATCACCCTGGACATCACCCTGTTTAACCCTACCGACGAAGATATTTATGACGTAGAAGCGGCATTGAGCACAGAATCCGCATACATAACCGTAACCGATAGCCTGGCATCACTTGGCGACTTTGAGGCAGAAGAAGAAAAGACTTTTGAAGACATCTTTGGTTTTGAAGTAGCCGATAACATTCCCGGGGGTTATAAAGTCATTTTTTCACTGGAACTGTTCTCCAGCGCTGAGCCCGCAGAAATTTGGCACGTAGAGATTAAAGAAACGGCGCATGCTCCCTTGCTGGAATTTAGCAATATGAGGATCGGTGACAACGGCAACGGCGACGATACTGGCATGCTTTATCCCGGCCAGACAGCCGAAGTACTTATCAACATGGCCAATAACGGCCAGATGACTACAGACGACATAGAGGTGGTCGCCACGTCTGACGGTGAATGGCTTACCGTACTTTCTTACGGGGTGCAAGATGTTGCACCGCTTGACCCTGACGACAACATTGACCTGGTTTTCGAAGTGGCTGCCTTTCACGATACACCGCTGGAGAGCATCGACATACTGACATTTACGGCATACTCCGGGCCCTATACATTTACCCGTGAAAAGGAGATCATGATCGGCGCGGCCCCCTATTACAGTGATGGCGACCTCCCATCAACATACAACACCAATCCGCACACCGGCAGCCATGCGCTGGAACCCGGCGAGATGACAGTAACCATCCCGGAAGGCGCCACCATCGTCGGCGTAGATGTCGAATACAACATCACTTCTCATGGCGGAGCATGGATGAGCGAACAGCGCTCCTTCCTGCGTTGCGTATCCGATGGAGGAGAAACAGAACCCATAGTACACCAGGGAGAATCCAACACCGGGGGTACCCTGGCATACCACAGAACCGGGCTGGACATAGCCAACGGTGTGGAAGGAGGCGGCAACATCGATTTTGAACTGCACGTGTTCCGCACATGGGGAGGCTCAGGCTCAAACACCCAGTATGTATATGTCCCGAATGAGACCTGGAAAATCATCGTGCATTACCAGATGCCAACACAAGACGTCACTTTCCGGGTCGAAAACCAACTCGGAGACATGGTCGAAAATGCCACCGTAACCGTTTCCAACACAGAAAAACAAACCGATGCCGATGGAGAGGCATTGTTTGAGCTGCCGGAAGGGATATTGTACTACAGCGTTCATGCAGACAAACACCTTCCTGTAAACATCCAGGCTTTTGAGGTAACAGAAGATACAGACCTGGTGGAAGTACTTTTGGAGAGGGTCTTCCAGGTAACTTTCGATGTTCTTGACGTACATGGGAATGAAGTGCCTGGAATGACCATCGTTTTCGATGGAGACACCCTGGACAGCGGCACTAACGTCGTGGGAGAATTAACAGATGGCACCTATGAATATCTCATAAAGGCAGAGGGCTACCAGACTGTTGAGGGAGAAACAGAGATAATGGAAGAAGATGTCGTACTCAACATCGCTATGAACCCCTATTATATGGTTCATTTTGAAATCCATGACCGCTGGGGTGCACCAGTAGAGCATGCCAGTATCAATTTTGATGGAGAAACCCATGAAACCGGCATGTACAACATACGAAACATCATTCCCGGAGTTCATGAGTTCACCATTGCTGCAGACCATTTCCTTGACTATCACGGAGAAGTGGAAGTATACGATCAGGATGTAAGCCTTAATGTAACAATGGAAGAGGACGGCACTGACGTCAGGGATCTTACCGGCACTTCCCTTGAGATCTTTCCGAACCCTGCCAGTGAATCGGTAAGCATCAGGTTCAACAACACAGGTGGAGATGCCCTGTTCCTGCGTATAATGAACCACACAGGACAGGTGGTCAAAAACAGGGACCTCGGACAGGTTGAAGGCGAAAGCCAGATAGAGATCAACCTGGGTGAGTTCAGCCCCGGTGTATATTTCATCACCATCGGAGATGAAGAAAGGACCACACGAAAGTTGATCGTGCAGTAAAAAGACAAATTTTCACTGATAATTAAAGAGGCACCCAACCCGGGTGCCTCTTTTTTTTCTGTTCATAAACCGGCTCTTTTCCGCACAAAACACGCCAGGAAATCAGACACTTAAGGTTCGTCCCCATATAGCTCCCCCATCTCCCTCCTGTGAAAGCTCTCGTGCAGAAATTGCTCAAAACAGGAAACAAGAGCTGCATGTAATTTTGTTCAAAAAACAACCGCATAAGCTGAACAATCATATTATTTTCTTGTTTTTTAAACATATACATAGAAGCCGCAAAGTTTTGCACGTTTCGATAATTCCTGTTGTTAATGGAGAAAGGTTCTTATACACACGGGAATGATTGTCCTGACATTTCGACGTTTCGACGTTTCGACATTTTAACTCTGGTTAACCCATGAAAAACTTATCGCTTTATATCATTGCTTTTTTCCTGATGATGCCTGCCCTGGCAACCTTTGCGGGCGAACCCGGGGTGCGTTTCGGCCCCCGGCCACCCATAGACATAACCTCTGTTCCGCCGGAAGCCTATGAGGAAGACCGGTTTCGTATCCGTTTGAGTCAGCCGGCCGCCGGGTTGTCAGGTGAGTTACCCGGGCCGGGGCAGTTCGGCCCCGGCATATTCAACATCCAGGCCGTTGACCAACTGGCTGCGGCCGTCGAAGTCACAGAGATCACCCCCACATTCTCCAGTCCGGCTCTCACGGCAAAACACTCGGCAAGGCACCAGGCCTGGGGTCTGCATCTCTGGTATGATGTGCACATCGAACCCGGCCAGGATATCATTTCCGTGATCCAGATGTTCCAAAACCTTGAAGAAGTAGATGTCGCAGAGCCCGTCTATCACAAGCAGCTGGTAAGCGGAGAGGTTTTCGACTGGGATGAGGATGCCTTCCTTATCCGTAACGACGATGATGACGAGGGGTGGTTCCCCAACGACCCCCAGTTTGACAGCCAGTGGCACTACCACAACACAGGCCAGACAGGCGGAACGCCCGGCGCCGATATCCGGATGCCGCAGGCATGGGACATTGAAAAGGGGGACTCGACCATATTGGTTGCCATCATTGACGACGGCATACAGTTTGACCACCCTGACCTGGAAGCCAACATGTGGGACGGCATCGGATTCAACTTTGTCAACAACAGCCCCAACGTTGTGCCGGGCAACCATGGCACCCACGTAGCCGGTACCGTAGCTGCCGTTTCCAACAACGATGTGGGTGTTGCCGGCGTTGCCGGGGGGTCTGGTGCCGGCGACGGTGTCAGGCTGATGTCGGCCCAGGTGTTCCAGGGCAACAACTCGGGAGGTTTCGAAAACGCGATGATATGGGCTGCCGACAACGATGCAGCCATCTCACAGAACAGCTGGGGATA
>PWRF01000301.1 GCA_003556325.1 Bacteroidales bacterium
GATCTTCTTAAAAAAAACTAATCGTCCTGCCTGTATATCCTGGCCTGTGTTGGTAATGATGCAGCCTTTTAAGTGTTTGAATTAATGTCAAAAAGTCGAAAAGTCGAAATGTCGAAATGTCGCAGGGACAAAAAGACAAAAAGATAAAAAGACAAAAAGACAAAAGGACAAAAGGACAAAAGGACAAAAGGACAAAAGGACAAAATGTTTATTGTTGTATAGGCTTCATGCCAAAAATAATATCCAACAGCCAATTTCCTTCTTGCTCTCAGCGTCCAATGCCCAGGGCCAAATAATCATCTTCCTGTGTGTCAGTTTTTTGGCATGGAGGCTTCATCTGTTTAGAATTTTTCAACTAATTGTTACCCAGGCGCATATGCCCCTGGCAAAAGCTCAGGGGTTGTGTTTCATCTGTTTGAGGTTTGAGGTTACCCGGGGCATCTGCAACTTCAAACTTCAAACCAATTCACGCTCAGCGATCAATAATCATCCTCTTGTGCGTAAATCCGATACCATAGCTCATATCATGTAGCCAGGCTGCAATTTGCTGTAAGCTTCATATTTGAAATAAAGTTGTCTAAGCTGATACTGTTAACACAGTCCATCCGGGGACTAATATACTAATAAAAAGTTTTGATGCGGTATTGGCTTCGATTTCCGGCCAATACAGACCGATGCGTACATAAATTCAGACGTTAGGTTGCCATGCCTTTGATTTAATTTGTAATTTAGCCTCAATTCGCGTTGTGCTATGTTTTTTTTGATTTCTTGATAATTTTTGGCAAATCATTGTGATCGTAAGGTACATTGACGTATTTTTGCAGTTTGTCATCGCTTAAACATGTTATTATTATGGAGACCGTTAAGATTTTGGATAAAGAGTTTGCAAAGAATATCTCTCATGAACGGATCCTGACTACAGTGAGCAAGATGGCCAAGATGATATCCAATGATTACAAAGACAGCACGCCCATATTTCTGTGTGTCCTGAATGGCTCCTTTATGTTTGCTTCAGATCTTTTTAAGCACTATCCCTTTGATTGCGAAATAAGCTTTATCCGGCTTTCATCCTATTCGGGCACACAAACTACCGGTGAGGTGAAGACCCTGATAGGGCTGGATGAAGATATTAAAGGCAGGGATGTTATCATCCTGGAAGATATTGTGGACAGCGGCATAACGATATCACACCTTGTTGAGGACCTTTCCGCTTACGAGCCCCGGAGTGTGAAAGTAGCTACTTTGTTATTAAAACCCGCGTCTCTCAGAAAATCGGTTAAGCCCGATTATGTCGGAATGGAAATTCCAAACGATTTTATTGTTGGCTATGGTCTTGATTACAACGGGTATGGCCGGAACTACAAAGACATTTACAAAATTGTTGAATAATAAATCATTCGAGGTCTGTTCTAACCTGCAATAGTATTGTCTTATGCTGAATTTAATCATTTTTGGCCCTCCCGGGTCGGGTAAAGGTACGCAATCGGCCAGGATTGTTGAAAAGTACAAACTCACGCATCTCTCTACGGGCGATTTGTTCCGGGAGGAGATGGAAAAAAACACACCCCTTGGCCAGGAAGTCCGGAAATACATTGACCAGGGCCTTCTGGTTCCTGATGAAATTGCCTTGAGAGAGTTGTATAGCCGGGCATCCGAACATATGGATTCGCCCGGTTTTATATTTGATGGTTTTCCGAGAACCATTGTCCAGGCCGAAGCCCTCGATCAGATGCTGAACGAGCGTGAAATACCCATCTGCCTGGTGATCTCTGTTGAAGTGGATAGAGAAGAGTTGTTCAAGCGCATCATAGGCCGCGGTGAAGATTCGGGCAGGAGCGACGATTCTGAGGATATCATACGCCGGAGGTTGCAGGTTTATGAGGAACAAACCCTGCCTTTGATATCTTATTATAAAAACCAGGGCAAATTTGTGGCTATAAACGGAATGGCACACGTGGATAAGGTTTTTGCCAAAATCTGTCATGCCATTGACACCTATTTGGAGACCAAAAAGGTTGTTCCTGAAGTAGAATAGGCCTTCCGGGTTTTCTTTCCGCATAAAGAGCCACACTATCGGTCCGGCAAACAATGCATGGGAATGTCATCGCAGGCGCAATGCCACAATGTCGCGGCCGCGTAAATGATCTGGCCGTTTCCATCAAATGATAAACAGATGAATGCGAACTTCATCGATTACATAAAGATCTTTTGCCGATCGGGCAAAGGAGGTGCCGGATCAGCGCACCTTCGCCGGGAGAAGTTTGTCCCGAAGGGGGGTCCCGATGGCGGCGACGGAGGAAGAGGCGGGCATATTATACTGAAAGGCAACAGCCAGCTGTGGACCTTGCTGCACCTTAAGTACACACGTCATTTGACTGCTGACCCCGGGGGGCCGGGAGGGCGGCAGCGAAGCACAGGAGCTTCCGGTAAGGATATTGTGATTGAAGTACCCCTGGGCACAGTGGCAAAAGAGGCCGGATCCGGCGAAGTCGTCACAGAGATCACAGAACATGACGAAACCTTTGTGCTCCTGAAAGGAGGAAAAGGCGGCCTGGGCAATGTGCATTTCAAATCCAGCACACTGCAAACGCCCAGGTATGCTCAGCCCGGGGAACCCGGCAAGGAACAATGGTTTGTACTGGAACTGAAAGTCCTCGCCGATGTCGGCCTTGTCGGCTTTCCCAACGCCGGAAAATCCACCCTGCTCTCGGTGGTAAGCGCTGCAAAACCCGCTATAGCCGACTACCCGTTCACCACACTTGTCCCCAACCTGGGAATGGTCCCCTACCGCGACGACAAATCATTCGTGATGGCAGATATCCCCGGGATCATCGAAGGGGCACATAAAGGGAAAGGCCTTGGCCACCGCTTCCTGAAACATATCGAACGGAATGCCTTGCTGCTGTTTATGATCCCTTCCGACAATACAAACATTGCCGCTGAATACAACATCCTGCTTAACGAACTTAATGCCTTTAACCCTGAGCTGCTGGATAAACAACGTTTGCTGGCAGTGACCAAAATGGACCTGATGCCCGCTGAACTGCGCGATGAATTTCAGGCCTCCCTGGAAAATGACCTTCCCGACCTTCCTAAAGTCTTTATCTCATCTCATACACAGGAAGGCATCATGCAACTGAAAGATACCCTGTGGCAAATGATGAACACATAGGTTTCTGACCTGCATTAAGAATGCAGGCTAAAAGTATCCAGAAAGCTTGCCTTCTATTTTTGATACCTTTATAGAATACACCGTCACGTTATTTATGGCCGGAGCATTGTAGGAAAAGTCCCTGCCGGTGTATTTTTGCATGGTCACGTTCATGATGCGTACCTTCTCATCGAAATCCTCCACCTTAACTGCCTTGCCATAGGCAAGTACACTCCTGTATTTCATGCCGTAACTGCAGGCCACGGTCTCGTGCCGGTGAAAAAGCTCATGGTCGGCCGAAAAAGCTACGCAAACCTCCGGATGCTGTGGCAAAATATCATTCTTCTTGCCGGTGGGAGCCATGTGAAGATATATCCTGCCCTCCTCATACCCAAAATTAAAGGGCAATACATAGGGCTTGCCTTCCAGATCTACCATGCCCACGTAACAGGTGTCGCACTTGTCAATGATCTCCCGTATCTTTTCGGGGTTGTTTATCATATTTGTCGCCATACACAAACAATTTTTATTCTCATTACTACTCCACAAATTTATGGAAAATACCAACCGAAAAAGTTGGTTTCTGGCAGGATCTCTGATTAAAACCAATAAAGTAGTTGCAAACTATAAGATTAGTTACATGTACATGATCATGAGGGGGGGCTGGGCTTGTGATCTTGTGTGCTGTGCGGGCGTTTAAATCACGCTGAGGATTTGTGAAAAGATGATCATCAATACAATTGCCAGCGGGTATACGGTGGCATATCCAACGGAGGCTGCGTCGCTATCGGTTTTGGCATCGGCGGCGGCCAGGGCCGGGGTGCTGGTCATGCTGCCTGACACCACGCCCAGCAGTGTGGCAAAATTGATGTTCAAAACTTTATAGCCGATCACTGCCGTGACGGCCATGGGCACGACCGTGATCAGCATGCCGGTATACAGGATGGTCCACCCGTATTCGGTGAGTGCCTCCACGATATGGGCGCCGGCATGTGTTCCGACGGTAGCCAGGAACATCAGCAGCCCCAGTTTACGCAAGAGGTTGTTTGCACCGCCGGACATATTCCAGATGATGGGACCCGTTTTTCCTATCTTGCTCAGCACCAGTGCTGTGGTCAGAACACCCCCTGTAATACCAAGCGAAAATTCAAACAGTCCGAAAAACGGGAAGGTGATAGCGCCTAAAAGCACACCAATGACGATACCCAGGCTTATGGGCAGGAAGTTGGTTTCGCTGAGGCGTTTTTCGTTGTTGCCCAGCAGCTGCATGACCTTGGGCATGTTTTCCTCGTCTGCCGCCAGCAGCACCTTGTCGCCAAAGCGCAAAGTGGTATTGCCCCGCGGCGATATATCAATGCCGCTGCGGCGGATGCGCGTCACAGTTGCATTATAAAGGGCTGTCAGCTTCAGGGCGTTCAGGCTTTTGTTTACCACATCCTTGTTGGTTACCAGCAACCAGTTGATCTTATAACCCGAGGCCTGGGGGATCTTTTCACCGGTTGGCGGTCCGATCATGAGTTCGATCTTTTCCAGCGACTCTTCTGTGCCGACAACTTTAACGACATCACCGAGGTACAGCCGGGCATTTTTAGCCGGAGCAAATACCATGTCGCCATGTTTTACCCTGCTGATCACAGCACGGGTCATCGTGCCCACCTCAAGCTCACGGATGGTTTTACCGTCGATGTTTTTGTTGGCTACCACAAAATTTTTGTCAGTCACGTCCGGATGGTCTTCGTGCATCTGTTCGTGGTATTTGTCTTCCTCGCCTTTCATGTTCACCCGCATCACAACGGGGAGCAAATGTATGGTAAGAATGGCAAGAATAGCTCCTGCAGGATAGACTACTCCATAACCGATGGATGGAAGGGTTGAGCCCGAAATGTCAATAGCGGCAGCAAGGCCGGATGTGCTTGTGAGGGCCCCGTTAAAAATGCCTACGGTTAAGAGGGGTTCTATGCCCAGCAGCCTGCTGATGGTGAAACTGATCAGGGCCGCCAGCCCTACGAGCAATACACAAACACTCAGAAACTGCCGGCCCGTTTTCTTGAAAGAATCAAAAAATCCCGGGCCAGCCTGAATCCCAACGGTGAATATGAAAAACATCAACCCGATCGTCTGAAATGCTTACGGCACCATAATACCGTAATGTCCCATGATCAGCGCAACAAACACAACAGCCGAAAGGTCGAGCGAGAACCCCTTAAACTTAACATTACCAAGCATTATCCCTAAGGTAATGATAAGAAAAAGCGCAAAATACCCTTCGTATATCAAGTCGGTCATCACCTGCGTTAAAGTTTTGTAAATCGATGCTGGCAAAAAAGCCTGCGATGTTGTATCTTTATGTCATTATAAGATAAGCCATTACTATGCCGGCCTCAAACAGGACCTTGCAAAGGTAAAGCTTCTTTGTTTTAAAGGAAATACAATCAGAAAATATTTTATTCATGCCAGGTCACCCCGCTATATTTGCCCTGTTAATACTTGCTGCGGCCAGCCTGTATGGCTATACCGGACTGAAAAGGGCTTTTGCCATACCCCCGTTGCTAAATTATAAAACATGGGCCATCAGAATATTCCTGATGATCGACGTCGTCTTTATTCTTTTCTCTGTACTATGGTTAACCTACATCCGGACCATAAATATTCCCGAATACACCGCATACAGACTTCATTTTTACCTGGCTGGGGTATACATGCTTGTTTTTGGCCCAAAACTGTTTTTTGCCGTTTTTGTTCTGATACATGATCTGAAAAACCTGCTGGCAGGCCTTCTTGTTATGGTGCAAAAGCATTTTGGGAAAAACAGTAATTTGTTTTCTCGTATTCACAACACCAGGTGGGTTTTGATAGCAGGGATGTTTGTTGCCATACTGGCCTTTTTTTGGATGACATACGGACTTACTGTGGGCCGTCACCGTTTCCAGGTGGAGAGGATCGAAATATCGTTTCCTGAACTGCCATCTGCTTTTGATGGTTTCAAGGTCGTTCACTTTTCGGATACGCACCTGGGAAGCTTTGCACAAAAACATCCTGTGTCCGGGGGGTTGCAGATGATCAAGGACTTGAACCCTGATATCGTCTTTTTTACCGGCGACCTGATAAATAACCATCCTGCTGAGGCAGCGCCGTTTATTGAATATTTCTCTGTCATTCAGCCCCCGTATGGTAAGTATGCCGTTCTGGGCAATCATGACCTGGGCGACTACCGGACCTGGTCAAAAATAGATGACATCGACCCTGAAGAATATAAAATCGAACGGCTTCACAAACAGATGGGTTTTCATCTCCTGAGAAACGAACACGTATTCATCAGCAGGGGCAATGATTCTATCATGGTGGCCGGGGTTGATAACTGGGGACTGGATCCCTTTATGAAGCTTGGCGACCTGGATAAGGCACTCGGTGAGCATCAGTGCTTCCCTTTTCAGATCATCATGACGCATGACCCCTCTCACTGGAGGGAAGAGATCCTGCCTGAAACCAATATTCAGCTTACACTCAGCGGACATACACACGGCATGCAATTGGGTATCCATACCCGTTTTTTCAGTTGGAGCCCATCTGTATGGATCTACCCGGAGTGGAACGGCCTTTTCCGTGAGGATGATCAGAAGATATACGTAAACAGGGGTTTCGGGTATCTGACCCTTCCCGGAAGGATCGGCATGCCCCCGGAGATAACGAAGATTACTTTGAGACAAGGAGCAGGAGGAAGTAAGGAGTAAGGAGTAAGGAGAAGCTTGAGGTTGAGGTTAAGGTTAAGGTTAAGGTTGAGGTTAAGGTTAAGATTGAGGTAAAGGTTAAGGTTAAGGTTAAGGTTGAGGTTAAGATTGAGGTAAAGGTTAAGGTTAAGGTTGAGGTTGAGGTTAAGGTTAAGGTTGAGGTTAAGGTTGAGGTTAAGGTTAAGGTTAAGGTTAAGGTTAAGGTTGAGGTTAAGGTTGAGGTTAAGGTTGAGGTTAAGGTTGAGGTTAAGGTTAAGATTAAGATTAAGATTAAGATTAAGGGTTAGGTTGAGGTTTAAGGGTTGTAGTGTTATATGGTTAAAGTGTTAAAGACTTAGAATTAAGAAGAAGTAGTAGTAAAGCATTGAAACGGATGAGTGCTGTCGCAATTTTCTGGTTCAGGAGGGATCTCCGGTTGCATGATAACAAGGCGTTGTATTATGCTCTGAAAGAGAATGATAATGTTCTGCCTCTATTTATTTTTGACGAGAACATTATAGATGTACTTCCAGCCGATGACCACCGCGTATCCTTTATCTACGATACGCTTAACGGCATAAACGATCACCTGGGCCAATACGGAAGCGGTTTGCATGCAGAGCGGGGCA
>PWRF01000318.1 GCA_003556325.1 Bacteroidales bacterium
ATAGAATGGAGTACAGTTTATGATGCAAACGATAATATGCTGGCAGACGTTCATGCATACGTTTATGTGAGAGAGACAGTTGAAGGGGACCAAACAGAAGGATATAAACCGGTTGGTGGCGATCTTGCAGATCAATTCATAGCTGCAAACCAGGGCTTTATGGTTAAAGCAACAGGGCAAAACACCTTGCAATTCCCCGTGGATAGCAGGGTTCATGGCGGTGAATTCAATAAAAATGAATACGGGCCCACAGACCATATTACCCTGAGAATCCATTACGCCCAGTACTTCGACGAAACCACCATCTACCTGAAACCGGAAAGCGACTTCGACCGCGACCGCTACGATGCCCTCAAACTGTTTGGATACAATGACAACATTCCACAGCTCTATACAATGTCCGACGATGACAGGAGGCTGTCCTTCAACGCCATCCCCTTCATAGACGAAGATCACAGGATCCCCATGGGTGCTAAATTCCCGGCAGATGACGAATATACCCTGAGCCTGGTGGATGCAAAAGGACAATTCAGCGGCATGGAAATTTATATTCACGACATGCTCACAGGAGAGGAAACACTGCTCTCAGAAACCGAACCCTACATCTTCACGGCAGAAAGCTCACACGACAATACAGGCAGCACACGCTTCGAAATAGGATTCACCCCGGATGACGCAACAAATATCGAAGACGCCACCAAAACTGATAAGATCCGTGCATGGTTCCACGCAAACACACTCCATGTGCTCACAATAGATAATAATACGCGCATCGAGATCATCGATATCAACGGCAGGACCATGGAGACATTCCACCAAAACAAAGGACAGCAGGCGTATCCGCTGCAACTTACAGCCGGTGTATACCTGGTACGCATAACCGGTGCCGGCAGCACAGAAACAATCAGAATCATTCAGCAATAACAGCAAACGAAAGGCCTGCGACAACTGAATTAACTAATAAAAAAAAATCAATCTGTTATGATAAAATATCTGATCAGATCATTATGCACCATACTGATAGTTCTTTGCCTTAACTCATCAGCCATTGCCCAACCCCCACCACCCGACCATGGCGAGGACGATGACCAACCCGTACCCGTCGGCAGCGGCATGGTTTTACTGCTGGCAATGGGAACAGCCTATGCAGCTAAAAAAGTGTATAAGGCCCGGAAAAAAGAACTCAGAGGGTAAGCACAATACCCCCTCCTATTAACACAAAAAGCCCATAACAAAGCTGTTAATGGGCTTTTTGTATGTAAAACTCCCCCACCCTAAGCTGATTGCGCAAACAATCGTTTCATAGAATAAAAAATAAGAAAAACCCGACTAACCAGATTGCGGCTGCATGCACCTAATCACCTGATGCAATAATATCAACAATCAAAATTACATCCAGAAGATCAATAATGCCATCCTGGTTAATATCTGCATTCATGAAATAGAAAGGATCCGGATCTTCGCCGGCAAAGTACGCCACGGTGGCGATCACGTCGAGGATGTCAACGACACCGTCACCGTTTGCATCGCCCGGAAAGTCAGAATAGGTATCCTCAACAAAAACAGCCTGAATCTGGGTTTCACCATCCACTGCAAGGCTTGTTTCCTGCTCTCCGGAATAATGCGATCCATCTACCTGCCATTCTTCAAATTGCCATGATTCATCAGCAACGGCAGAAAGAAAAACGGTTGCCCCCACATTGAAATATTCACTTCCCGTGAAAGGGAATACCTCTCCCCCCCCTTCTGTCCCGATGGAAACCAGTGCAATGTCGCTTTGCACACCCTCGCCAAGGGCTACATTCAGTCTTTTCGCCTGGTGGTTTACCACATCTGCACCGGGTATCGTCACCGGGCTGTACCCTTCAGCAGAAAACTGCAGATCATAGGAACCCTGGAGCAATGGCCGGCTGTAATTGCCTGCATTTGCCGTAAACACCTGTGAGTTGTTACTGTCGTGCCCGGGAATAAGAATTTCTGCCAACAAAGGCTCCCCGGTAGTATTGTCGTACACAATCCCCTGCACGCCATAGGTAGCCTGCCGTATGTAGTTGATCAATGAACGGTAATTATATTCCCAATGCGCCGGCAGCAACAAAGGATCGAGAAGTTTCTGATTACTCAGTTCCAGTGTGAACTCCCTGCAACTTTTGTAATAGTTGAAGTAATCCTGGCGGCTCCCGTATATAACATACCAGTCGCCGCCGTGAGTAACGCCATCGCCCATACCTGTCATGTAACCGGAGGGGCTGTTCGCATGCACGGTATCCACGTACTCGTACATCACAAACTCCCACCAGTCGTGATCAGCGTGTTTGTTTTGGCCTGATGTCCAGCTGTCGAAAGGGAAATTGACCAGTTCGATGCCTCCGTGCATGTTTGCCGACATAATAAAATTCATGGTGTCGGTAAAGTTGATCATGGCGGTGGTTTCAGGCTGCTGCGTCTGCCAGGGGTCATTCACCGGGTTGGGATAATTCCTGTTCAGGTCCACACCATTGATATTTCCTCGCGTGGCCCCCGACACCGTGGAATTGTCATACCGGTAAGTGCCATCCGGGTTCTCATTAGGGCATATCCATATCTCGACCTGGCGCATCAGGTTCGTAATGTCTTCATCCACCCCGTAATTGGTAAGCAGGTAATGTATCAACCTTAATGACAGGATGAAACCGGCTGTCTCGTCACCATGCATGGTAGACGTATACATGAACTGCGGCACCGGCCCGGGCTGGTCAGCATCAGGGGAGATCCTGGCAAACAGCAGATCGCGCCCCAGGACTGTTTCGCCGATATTGACAATCTCCACCAGATCCGGATAGTCTTGTTCAAATTGGTACATGAGGGCCACATATGCCTCATACGTGGGATAAAAGTCCCAGGTCTCCGTCAGATCCCTTTGCTGGATCTCCTCCCGGCTTATCATGTTGAGGTCAAAGTCAACCATGCCGGGAGGCTGCAAGACCTGGTAAGGAATGTCCATTTCAAGAAAGACCCTATATTCCTTAGGGTTTGCATAAGCATAAACCACATCTTCACTGATTTGATCTATCGAAATGATAGTAACCAATGATTCCAGGGTTGCCGGTTCAGGCTTGGTAAAACTGAAATATACTTCCTTTTGCTTTTCTAGGTAAAAAGAAGCAGAATTATCTGAAAGCCTGGCTTGCGGCTGAGCGAACAGAGAAGAGACGTTCACTACAATTGCCAGAAGTACCTTCAACACACAGCTTGTTTGATTTGTCAGTAACATATAGTTTTCAATATTTTTTAATCGTATTGTGCCTGCTCATCAGTGTCAACGCGTGTTTAATCGTGGTGGGTGGCAACAGGTACTTTACCAGCATTGAGGTAGCCGCCAAAGGCATCGGTCCACTCTGGGAGCTGTTCGCGTTGCCCGAAGCTGATGATCTTTATTTCTCCTTCCGGGATGGGGGTATTGGTTGGGCTGTAGACCATAACCCGCAGGCTTTCTTCCTCGTGGGACAACACCAGTTCATGACCGGGAAGGTGCAGCTGCATGTCCTGAAACTGCTCCGTTGTAGAAAGCTCAAACTGTATGCCTGTCAGGCTGCCATCGCTGTGCAGGGATATGCCGTCGTGATGCATATGCAGCTCAGCAGGCTGCGGCTGCATCGCATCATACGGCGAGGCCCTGCCACCGGCAAAGATATTCGCTGTGGCAATCACATCAAGCAGGTTGATCTCACCGTCCTGGTTCACATCGGCATTCTCAAAATAGAAGGGTTCGGGTTTGTCGCCCTCGAAGTACTGCACGATAGCAACTACATCCAGAAAGTCAACCACCTCGTCGCCGTTGGCATCGCCCGGGACTCCATGAAGCTGCAAAAGCACCTCGACATGGTCGTCTCCCCCTGTCACCTCAAACGGCTCATTATATATATCCATGTAACCCACGGCCATTGCGTTGTAAAGGGATGGGCCTTCGGGCAGGCTGAACACTGCATGCCCGGAGTCATCCGTTTCCACGGTTACGCCAAACACTTCTATCTGGGCGCCTTCGATGCACTTGCCGGCCTGGGTCTTTACGAAGAATGTCACATCGTGCTCAGGCAGTTCGTAATAGACGATGAGTTTCCAGGTCCCGTCGGGTACAAAGACAAAGTCGGTGGTGGAACCCCATAAACCGCCCCAGCCTTCCCAGCTGTGAAAAGCGTGAAGCTCAAATTCGATATCGCCACCACCTGTCACGTTATTGGCAATATCAAGGCCGGACCTGTTGTAATCTATGGTGCCCACGGTATTGCCCTGGCCCGAATAGACCTGGTGTTCCGTTTCACCGCCCGGCGACACGCAACGAAGGAAAGAACGTTGTTCACTCATCCATGCACCGTTGCGCGAGGTCAGGGCATATTCCACGGAGACGGAGGTAATTATGGCTCCATAGGGAATGGAAACGGTCATTTCGCCGGGTTCAAGGGCACTGCTCGACGTATCCGGCTCTGCTGATCCATAGGTAGACGGGATGTCGCCGTAAGTATACACAGGTGCTTTGCCAACAGCCACCTGTTTGATCCATTCAAAGGAATGGACACCGCTGTTAGCAATAAGCAAGAGGTCGATAAAAGAATCTGGAGGTGTCGTCAGCAGGGTGCTGATCGTGAAAACGACATTTTCCGATTCGCCCGGTTGCAGGGCGGGAAGATCAACACCTTCGGCACCGTGGACGAAAACCCACATCTCCGTGGATTCCATCATCACATGGATGTCGTCGGAGGGGAGCTGTCCGGTGTTGGTCACTTCCAGTACCAGGTCTGCCGTTTGCCCGGGGAGTAAGGATGCTGCCGTGTCTTCTTTGCCTAGCACGTACATGTCGGTAAACTCCAGTAAAGGTGCATGGGCAGTTTCAGTGAAGTTGCCGGTCCAGGTCTTTTCAGGATCCCCGGCCGCAAAAGCTGTGATCACAAATCTGACTTTATGTTTGCCCGGAATGTTTTCGGCTGCTTCAAAGGCAAAGATCCCATCAAAGGACTTTGTTTCGCCCGGGGTAAAGTCACCCAGGCTTGCCGTATGGTCAAGCAGCGTAATATAAGGTGATTCTACAGAAAGCTCAGCCTTGACATCCTCCACGGGCTCTTCGCTGAAGTTTTCAAGACTGACATCCAAAAGGATCTGTTCCCCCGGGTTAATGTTGCCATCACCATTGCCCTGGCTGTCGTCCAGCTCGTGACTTACATACCGCACTCCCCTGGCCGTCACTTCCATCAGGGCAGCAAGGGCGTCCACCCTGCCGCTGCCGTATGTATTGCTCTTGTTGTCTGTATGCGGCACCGCAGTCTCTTCCAGGATCTGGTTTATTTCTTCGGGCAGGATATTTGGATCCTTGGATATCATAAGTGCCATTACGCCAGCCACCGCAGGTGCTGCCATGGATGTACCGCTCATAGTGGTATAGCCGGTATTGTTGGAATGGCTGAGCGAGGTAATATTTGCACCGGGAGCTGCAACGTCTGGTTTGATCAAACCGGTCCCGGGGTTGTACGCATAGTCATTAAAAGGAGCATCATTTTGCCATGTGACGGGACCTTTGCTTGAAAAGGAGGCCAGGTTATCATTGTTGGTAGTGGCACCTGCTGTCACCACAGCGGAGTTTCCACCTTCTTCGGTCTGATCGGGGTGTGTCCATGGCGGGGGCACATCACCCGGGGTGCGCACCTCGTTGGGCGGAGGTTCTCCTCCCCAGCCCCCTTCGTTGCCGGCAGCAACAGATGCGATCACCCCGGCACAAAGCGCATTGTCCATAACAGTGCGCCACATGGAACGGTCAGGTCCCCACTGGTGCTGCCAGCCCAGGGAAAGGCTCATTACGTGTGCCCCATAGTCGACCGCAAACTGGATGGCTGCCCAAACCCCTGCCTCCGTTCCGCTCCCATTGCCCTGGAGGACCTTGAGGTTCATGATAATGGCATCGGGCGCTATCCCGGTGCCAGTGCCCGAAGCACCTGTCCCAGCAACAGTTCCCGCACAGTGGGTCCCGTGGCCGCCATCGTCCATCGTATTATGGTTGTCATCCACGAAGTTATAACCGTGGTTGGGATAGTCGGGGTGCTCCCACATGTTATCCCTGATGTCGTTATGGTTATAGTTCACACCCGTATCCAGCACCGCAACGACCACATCCTGCCCCGTATATCCTTCATCCCAGGCCTGGTCAGCGCCTATCAGCGTAACATTCCAGGCCAGGTTCCTGGTTTTCAGATTATCAGGCTGCAACACCGGGTTGCCCATGGCCAGCGATTCGGACAACAACACGTTTCGCTCCTTGTTGTAATCTATCCGGGCAAGGTCTTTCCGGGTCATAAGCTCCTGTATCACCTCCGGCCTGACCTCGCAATTTACCAGGTTGCCAATCCAGAGCGGCCTGATATCCCTTACCATACCTGCTTTCTCCCTGTCCTCCAGGTAGGATAGCAGCGCTGCCTGTCTTTGGCTGCTGAACTCCTTTAAGGCCTCAACAACAAAGGTCCTCCTTTCCTCCCTGTCATGAAACGACCGGCTCTGCATATAAAGTTCCCGCTCGTCGATCTGCTCATCCAGCCGTAAGTTCACAGAGATAAACTCTTCGCTGTCTTTTTCAGACAGCGCGTGCTGCAGCAATGGGGTTACTTCCGGCTGTGCGTGCAATGGCGCAAAAAACATTGGCAGCAGACAAAGTACAACAAGGGTTTGTAGTTTTTGCTTCATAAGGCCGCAGTTTTCAGTTAGAAAAATAAGATGGTTACATCCCGTGATCCGCCACCCGTTACTCCCCTGATTCAATTATCGCGACGGTTTCGATGACATCCAGCAGATCGATAACTCCGTCCTGGTTCACATCGGCATTCTCAAAATAGAAGGGTTCGGGATCGTTGCCATGGAAGTACTGTATGATGGCCAATACATCCAAAATGTCAACCACGCCGTCGCCGTTGGCATCGCCCGGCATTCCGTCCGCTTGCATGAGCACCTCGATGTAGTTGTCGCCGCCTGTTACCTCAAAAGGCTCGTTAAAAATATCCATGTACCCTTCGGCCGATGCGTTATAAAAGAATGAGCCTTCGGGGAGGCTGAACTCTGCATGTCCTGTAGCATCTGTTTCCTCTGTCACACCGAATACTTCTATCTGGGCTCCCTCGATGGCCTGGCCGGCATGGGTCTTCACAAAGAAAGTGACATCCTGCTCAGGCAGCTCGTAATATACGATGAGCTTCCAGGTTCCGTCGGGTACATAGGCATATTCAGTATTTGAACCTCCTGGTCCGCCCCATCCTTCCCAGGTGTGGAAGATGTGAAGTTCGAATTCGACTTAGCCACCTCCTTCCACATTGTTTGCAATGGTAAGATTCTCACGGGAATAGGACTCGGTGCCACCGTATCCACTGCCGCTGTAAACCTGGGTTTCTGTAGCCCCGCCATCA
>PWRF01000108.1 GCA_003556325.1 Bacteroidales bacterium
CAAATATCTCCTTTCCGCCCGGGCCCCATTGCAGGTCTCCGTTGATTGCCACTTTTTGACCAAATATTCCGAACATGTTTTGGTTGGCATTCCTCTCATTCCAAAACACGTAAACATATTCGCCATTTCCTGCCAGGGCAATGGATGGGTTAAGCTGATTGTTATGATCAGCATCGGACAGCAGCACGCCGTTGTGCACGAATTGTGGTTCTCCTTCATTATTCACATGCTGCAACCAGACAGATGCCTCGGTACCGGAAAAGGTATAATCGTGCCAGGCAATGTAAAAACCGTCGTCGCCATCATTCACCATGGGAAGGATCTGGGTAAACCCGGTGATTTCGCCACCGTCATACACCAGGGTCATTTCGTCCCACACAGGATTGCCGTCACCATCGTAGCGCTGGGCTACGATATGTCTTATGGGAGCAAAGAATGGCCCACTGTCCTCGTATACCTTCAGGATCACATCGTCATCGCCTGCGGGTATCAGCTGGGGCCAGGTATAGCTGTCGTCCGAACTGAGTGTAATGCCCCATTCTCCCCACTCCTTTGTACCGTCCGGGCTAACCTTTTGGATGATCACCTCGCCTTCAGCTTCCCAGGCAAACACAGCATTGTTGTCACCTGTAACCGTTACCTTTGGGGCGGCTTCAAAAGCAGGACTGTTGGACAGCAGGATGCCGTCATCTCCCCAGGCAAATTCCTCGTCCGGCCCGATGCGATAAGCCACAATGTTCAGGTCTCCCTCGCGCTCATCAGGCCAGGTCAGGATGGCATGGTTTTCATGGTCAACGGTAAGATCCCAGTCAGTAAGCCACGACATGGTAGGATGATCGCTTATCAGGATGCCGCTTCCTGGCCATAAGGGATTACCCTCATTGTCGAGCCGCTGAAGGTACATGTCATACTGGCCTTCTGAGGAGGAAAAATAGCCTACGAAATAGTGACCATCCGGACCAACGGCCACCTTGGGAATGGTTTGCTCACCACCAAGGTCGGTGATCTGAAGGTTCACAGCAGGATCGTCGCTCCATTGAGCAGATAATATAAATGGCATAGCTGCCAGGATGATCAATAGGGTAAGGGTTCGTAACATAAGCTTAGTTTTTGGTATTTAGTTAAACGATGGTTGATTTCGCGGTACGCTGATCAGGTAATCCTTTATGTTCTGCATCATTTTGCGGAGCAACCCTGAATTTCCATTTGCAGCATTGACCAGCTATTCGCAATCCCGGTGCAGAAACGTTTCTTTGGTAGTACCTGATCATCAATGTCCTTTTTTGAAACAACTATTTGCAAAAGTATGTTCAGCGGCCACAATTTGCAAGAAAATTATTATCCGAGAATTACGTATTCCTCCGGAAGCAGATTCGCGCAAACACCCCGCTGTCGTGGTCTCACCAGTAAAGCAACCATCCTTCACGGCCGGGATGAGCAAAGCATAGAGGGAACAACATCTCTGTACAACAGTCGCTGCGCTTTCCTGCCGGACCGCAGCTGGCAAAAAATTCCGTTCTCTATGTTATAGGTTGCCAGATTTCCTGAAAAGCTTTATTTTTATCATGAAAAGGTCAAAATCAAAGAATAAAAAACCATAACAAATTATTTACATGGCACATGAAACAGAGCGCAAATACCTGGTTAAGAACAATAGCTTTATAAATGAGGCTGCTCAAAAAAACCACATTGTCCAGGCTTACCTGTCGTCCGTTCCCGAAAGAACTGTGAGAGTAAGGATCAAAGGAGATAAAGGCTGGTTAACAATTAAAGGCATCCCAAACCAATCCGGAACCCGCAGATTTGAATGGGAAACAAAAATCCCGAAAAATGATGCTCTGAAGCTGTTAGAGATTTGTGAACCTGGTGCCATTGAAAAAATCCGGTATTCTATACCTTATCGTAGTCATATATTTGAAGTGGATGAGTTTTTGGGTCAAAACAAAGGACTAATCGTTGCTGAAGTTGAGTTGAAATCAGAAGATGAATTCTTTGAAAAGCCTGCATGGTTGGGGAAAGAGGTTACCGGCCAGAAAAAATATTACAATGCAATGCTTGCAAAAAACCCATATTTAAACTGGAGCGATCAACGGTAACAATTATGTTGGGGTCCTTCAGTATGTTTTCATTTTGTTGAATTAATATACAATCATATGGCTATAAACAAATCACAGAAAGTCAATCATCAAAAAATCAATAAAAGAGAACAAAGAAAAATTTTAGCTCACCGGCGATTGCTAAGCCACCTGGCTTGGTTCGAAAAAAGTGCACCTGGAAAAACAATATATGTGCCTATTTTATTATTTTTCTTATCCGCAGCTGCCATTTCTGCCGATGAGCCTGACGGTCACGCTTACGCTGAAAATCCATGCGTAATTTCTGAGGATCATCAAAAAGCAGTTGATAATAATCATGATCCTATCACTACTAACTTATTAAAAACAGCAATTAGTAATGCGGAGCACGAACTCGTGCATTTCTGGTTCTTCTGTACTGACATGCCCAACAACACCCCGCTGGAATTTATCGAACCTACCTACGACATGGTTGGTGGTGCCCTGATAACGTATCAATCAGCGCTGGCTGGTTATCCGTTTAACGAAGACCATCCCAACTGGCGCAAAGCATCCCTGGAACGTCGTAACCGTCCTACATCCATCAATTACCGCCCGGAAGGAAATGACGACATCCCTTATGCGGATACCGACATGCGTGCCATACAGGTACGTCAACCCTTTACCGGCGATGCAGGTGAGAACATTCTGTACCTCCATCTGCCAACAGCCGGCTACCGGTATCCAGTCGTAAGCTTTGCCGCAAAAGACAACGGAGAGAGCGAAGACCTCATGGCAGCCGAAAACCTGTTGATCGACTATACCGTTGACCAGGATGGTGAGTGGATCACAACTGGATTGGATGACACGGTACTTCCCCTGTTGTTTGAAGAATACCAGCTCTATACCCTGGATTTCACCGGGATCCCGGAAGTCAATGACAACCCTTTCTTCACGGTTCGCATCCGTTTCGACGGGCCGAATATAGACCTTGATGAAGGAGACCGGGTGGTATTTAACAACATCGCCATGGATGCTGACCCCATGGAAGGTACCTGGGTTGAAGACACGGAAATGTTGCCTGAGATGACAGTAAGCCCCAACCCGGCAAGGGATGCGTTCCGCATCGAGGTGGACAGGCCCGGGATGGACATTCGTATCTATAACCTGAAAGGCAACCTCCTGCACCATGAGCAAATGGAGGGAAGAACACTGTCGATGAACACCAGCCAGCTAGAACCCGGCATGTATATAATCAGGGGCACAGACCCCGGCACCAATCAATCGGTGATCACACGCCTGATCATCAAATGAACTGATTAATTTTGCCTGAGCTGCATCATACTACAGGCCAGGCCTTATTTTATTATTTTTGATTTTTGCAATTGATGCCTCGGGTAATCAGCCCGGGGCATTTTTTAAAAATCCCCAAAGTCTCAGACTTTCAACCTTCACAGTCAAACCTTCTGTCACCCCTTGCCCGAAATCTTTTTTGAAACTTACATGAACCCCTGTCTCCGGTAACATGACAAAATACTGACAATTAATGTACTAACCAAGCCGAATTCTCTTTGACAAAAATTATGACAAAGAAATCGTTTTTAATTTTTTTTTGTATCTTGTTAGGGTATAATCATCTTTTAACATCGACCGTGCTTAGATAAATTATTATGTTATGATTTACAAAAAGTACAGATGCGTGACTGCACTTTCTTCTGAACAAAAAGAATTATAGCATGAAGGAGTTTAATCAAACCGGTCTTACAGGAATATTCCTGCTGAATAAAACCAATTTCTATTAGCGCGAATGCCATATATTATCCATTCAATATGTAAATGATGTACAAGGCAGCATCTGTAAATAGAGGTCTGAACCGCCCAATCTTGCCGGTATTGCTTTTATGCGCCTTCTTCTTTGTAATAAAAGACCCCGCAGCTCAGCATTCACGTGATTCTCTTCTGATTGAAGAACTGACAGAAACGCTAAGGGAACAGTTCCGGTTAAGGCAGCTTGACAGCGCCCGTGTTCTCGTAGCAACAATTGAAAAAATCGCCATTGAGGCTGACATGCCTCTGAAGCTGGCAGATTGTGCCGCCAATTTCGGACTGATTGAACGTGTAAGCAACAATCATCAGGAAGCTGTCACCCACTACCGGACCGCTGCAAGATTATATGAAAATCTTGATGAAAGAGCTTCCGCTGCAAGAGCATATACGGCAATAGGCCAAATTCATATTAGCAACCAATTATATGAACCTGCCTACCAGGCCTTCTCGCAATCATTTCAGCTTCGGGAAACAGAAAATGACTCCCTGGGTATGGCGAATAACCTGGTTAATATGGCAGGTGCTGCCTATTTCGGCGGCCGGCTTGATGTCGCTACAGATTATTACTACAGGGCCCTAAGAATTGCTGACCGCATTGATAACCTGCCGCTCAGGGCGCAGACCACAATGAATGTCGCCAATGTGCACATGCGAAAAGACAACCATGATTTGGCCAAAACTTACCTCGAACGAGCGCTTGAACTGCGTCGTGATCAGGGCGACAGGCAGGGAGAATCGGAAGTATTGCTCAATCTGGGAATTACAGCATACAAAAAGGGCTTTCTTGAAAAGGCTGATAAGTACTATGCTGAATCATTAGCCATTAAAGAGAATATGGGTACTGATATAGCCGGTATCGTTAAAGTAACGCACAATATGGGGCTTGTTGCCAGGGAACGGGGCCAAAACAGCAGAGCCATTATATATTATAACAGGGCTTTGGATATGGCCAGGCAAATAAATGACATTCAGACACAGGCAACCATCCTGAACAATATGGGTGTTATTATGATGATCGATGGAAACGACGAAGCACTTCCCTTGCTTACTGAAAGCCTTGAAATATCCAGGCTGCTGCAGCTGAAAAAACTTGAACTGAGCAATTATGACAACCTGCATCAGTATCATGCCAGCAAAGGCAATTATGAGAAAGCATACGATTATATGACCAGCTATAAGTTGCTAAGCGATTCATTGAACCACGCAGATATTGTATTACGGATTGCAGAATTGCAAACCGCCTACGATACAGAAATGAAAGAAAAGGAAAACCTGCTGCTTAAAGAACAATCCAATGTCCTCAGGCTGCGCTTTGTAATGATGAGTATCTCTGCTTTTTCAATTGCCGTCCTGGCAACGACATTTTTTATTATGTTCAACCTGAAAAGGAAATCTCTCCGGCAAAGCAAGGCATTGCTCACAACAGAGCAAGAACTCAGCAGGATAGCCCATGAAAAAAGTCTGCAGGAACAGCAACATTTAAAAGAAGTATTGGTAGCAGAGGAAGAGATCAACCGTATGCAAAAAAACCAGCTGCAACAAAAAAACAGGGAGCTGGCCAGTTCCGCCTTGCTCATCATTAAAAAAAATGAAGTCTTAAACAATGTGCGTACTATGGCACTGCAGGCCCTAAACAGTGACTCATGCGATGGGGAAACGTGCATAGAAGAGCTTATCAAAGAGGTTGACGACAACTTCAACCTGGATGAGCAATGGGAGTTGTTTCAGCGGCATTTTGAGGCAGTGCACCCAGGTTTCTTTTCACGCCTTGGTAAAGAATATCCCAACCTGACACACAACGAACTTAAATTATGTGCCTATCTGCGCATTAACCTGTCTAGCAAAGAAATTGCCCAAATCTTAAATATCAGTGTAGATTCTGCCATTACCAAACGATATCGGCTCAGAAAAAAACTAAACCTCCAAAACGAGTCCAACCTTATTGAATTCCTGATGCAATTCTGACCCGCCCAACTCCGTTTACGTCGACTTTTCACCCAATCTCCGTTGCTTGAAAGCATAGACAACCGATAGACATTCTGTAACTCACTGTTATCAATGCTTTTCACTGGCATGAAGAAAGCATTGTCTATGAAGCGTCTATGCAAAATAGTTGCTTCGAATGCTCACCGCCCGTATTTTTGATCATGAACATTCCCATTTTTATGATGAAGCACATTCAGATCATTATACGCGGACTTAAACATAACTCAGGCAACCGGTTTCGTACATTTTTCATGGCAAAACAGCTGGGGCTCTCGGGAACCGTTCGCGAAGATCACGAAAAACTGATCATTCAAGCAGAAGGGCCTGAGGAAAAACTAATGGAGCTGATCTGGTATTTCGAACGCGAACACCCAAAACACATCCTCGAGGTTGCAGATAAACCCATGGAGTTTTTTGATGAGTTCATGATTCTGTAAACGGTCATTGACTGCCAATAACTGAATAACGGCACTTTGTAACGGAACAACTCTTCACATGCATCACAACACACCCATTCCTAAAAATAAATTTAAACTAATCAAGCAGGGAGTGTCTCCCTTCAGGACTTCGTAATAAAGTAGTATATTTTCACATATCCATATTCACCAAATACTAACCTGGTAAGTGAAGTATTGCTCACTCCCAGTTTTTTGAAAAGAAACTGACACATTACTTTCAGGTTATTATTGACCTGAAAGTCTATTGCTTATACTATTTCAAGTGAATGAATGAATGGGATCAAACTGGAAATACTAATGCAAACAAATGAACATATGGTGGTTTATTAATTCCCTCAATACAAAGAACATATCAATATCCTGTCCTTATTAAGTATGTCTATAAATAAGGGTTTTTTGAGGGCGGAGACTCCTATTACTGAAATTTTTATTTATTATTGCATCGTAAAGGGTTTACACGATAGTAACCAGTCCTGTTAAAGACCATTACAATATCAAAAACATGCCCATTTCGCATGATAATCAATTGAAGAAACATAACCAATCAAAGAATTACACACAATATGGAAAAAGCCGCATCAATCGACTTAAAAAAAGAACACAAAACTACCCTTGAAACACCCCGCTACAAGTATAGCTTCATCGCTAAGGTGTTTTTCGCGGGTATGGACCTGGTTGCAGGCAAGAAAAACACCTTGCCCAAGGCCAAGCTCCTGGAGATTTTGGCCAGTATACCATACCGCGTCTGGGAGATCAGGCACTACGTTAAGCTGACAAGGAAATTCCGCAATACCGAACGTATAAAAGAAGTGAAAAGTGTAATTGACTGGGGGCGGGATGCACAAGATAATGAATATACGCATTTGCTGGTGATCCATGAAAAGATGAAAGAAGACGGGATGAAAGATAAGTGGTACCTGAACCCCTTCATGACCTTTTTTGCCGTACTGTCTTATGTGATTATTGCGAAGTTGATGGCTTTTTTCAGTCAAAAAAGGGCATTCCTTTTTAATGCTGAATTTGAAAATCATGCAGAAGGCGTATATGCCGGCATGGTTGTGGACAACCCGGAGTGGGAAGA
>PWRF01000198.1 GCA_003556325.1 Bacteroidales bacterium
ATGCTGCTGACTGAACAAATGAAATCCTCTATGGTGGAAGTAACGATTCCGCCCAGGGCATGCGCAGACGGCAAACAAATCGTTGATCTGCATTTTCCGCCGCATGCCATCATTGCCATGATTAAGCGCGGCGACAAATACATCACACCAAACGGAAACACGAAGCTGAGAGCCGGCGACAGACTGGTCATCCTCTCCGAAACAGAAGAAGGTTTGGAAGAGGTGTTCAAATGCCTGGGCGTGTCAGAGCAGAACCCGCCCCATGGAGATTAAATCTTTGATGCAAACAAATATCCCAGGCAAGATCAAACCTCAAAACTGCCAAAAACCAACAAGCAGCTAACAACCTCAAGCCTGCAACCTAAAGCCGAAAGCTAACAGCAAACAGCCAATAGCTAAAAGCCAACAGCTAAAAGTCAATAGCCAAAAGCCAATAGGCAGCAACCATTACCGTCCTCACTCCGCATACAGAAAATCATGCATATACTCCATAGGAAGGATCAGCATGGGTTTTCCCTGGTTCCGGGCGCGCCACATGATATGTTTCACGGCAGGGTCTTCTTCAATACTCGTTTTGCTCTCAATTCCCAATAGACGCGATGCCAGTCCGCTGAAGGCAAACAGCCCCGGTTCGGGATATTCGACGACCTCGTATTCGCCATCCACGCCGATGCCTGAAGCTTCCAGTGCCATGTTGATGGTGTGCTGCAAACCGCCAATGGCATCCACCAATCCAATCTCTTTGGCATCTGTTCCCGACCAGACACGGCCTCGGGAAATTACATCCGTCTCATCGAAGGTCATTCCCCTGGATTCAGCCACTTCTTTCACGAAAGTTTCATAGAGCCCGCCGATCATGTTTCTCACCAGTTCCTCCTCTTTGTCGTCAAAAGGTTTATCCATTATGGGGATTCCCAGGAGCGGCACCGGAATCCCAAAGCCCATCGCAGCCATGTCGCCCTGTTTGACAAAATCGGTCTCGTATCCCACGCGCTCCTTGATGCCTTCGTCATAAAAGAAACCGGCAATCACCCCGATGGAACCGGTAATGGTATTTGGAGCAGCCACAATGGTATCGCCGTACATCGACAGCCAGTATCCTCCGGAAGCAGCGAGCGCACCCTGGCTGATCAGCACGGGCTTGTCTTCTTTGGCAAGCAGAAGTTGTTCGGCAAGCACATCCGAAGCCAGGGGAGAGCCACCCGGCGACTCCACGCGGAAAACGATCGCTTTGACGTTGTTGTCTTTACGGGCCTTTTTGACATCTTCTGCGAGCGACCTGGCGCGCATGCCGGCATCCATGTCTACCGGGCCCACTGCATATATCACAGCTATCTCAGGCTTACGGCCCCAGTAATTGTCGCGCGGCAACTGATACCGCTGCAGATTATTCGTTGCAAGCATAGCAGGTTCTTCCCCGGTAAGCTCTTCAATAATATCGCCTTTTGCCGTCCACCGGCCCAGCTTGTCCACAAGGCCATGTTCCATAGCATCATCACCGTTGAAGAAGACCATCTCGTTCACAAGCCTTTCGTACTCTTCGTCTGAGATTCCCCGGCTGGAGGTAATGTCTTGTTTGGCCAGTTCATACATGTTATCCACCAGCAATTGCCTTTGTTCGCGGTCTTCATCGCTCATTTGGTTGCGCGAAAGGGCTTCAAAACCGGACTTATACTCGTGGTAGCGCCACTCATCCACACCAATGCCAAGCTTTTGAAGCATGTCGTTGAGGTACACGTTTCCCATCATGTAGCCCGGCAGCATCAAGCTTCCCTGCGGATCTAGCACGATGTGATCGGCCACGGAGATCAGGTGGTACTGGTTCATGGAGGCATTATCCGTGAAGACAATTACCTGCTTTCCCGTATCGCGGAAGGCCTGTAGCTGCTGCCTTATCTCCCAGGTCATAGCCGGATTGAGGGCCATTCCGGAGGCATTGATCACCATGCCGGAAACACGGGGGTCTTCTGCCGCCGCATCAATGGCATCCAGGGTCCTGCGCAACGAATTCGCATTGTCAAAAAGCCTGTATCGCTGGTAGCGCATGGGCCTCGAAAGATTCAGTTCCACGAAGTATGAGGGCTCGCGCAGGCGATCATCGATCACATTCCGGTCATACGCACCCACACGAACCGCATAGGTGTTATGCGTGTGACTGAAAGAGTCATCAAAGCCGCCCTGGGCAGAAAAGCCAATGCGCCCCAGGCTTAGCTGCACACCAAAGGTAAAGGCCTCGTGGTCGAAATACCTTCCGGTAAAACGCAGGCCGGGAAGGGCTTCCACAGCCACCCCTGCACTCCACATCCCGTCGCCCATATCCATATCCTTACGCAAGGCATAATCCCCAAAAACAGCCAGGCGCTCATTGCCAAACGGTCGTATCGCCAGATCGATCACCCCCTCGTAATCGTCAAAATCGGTCAGGAAGGTTCCCATCAAACCAATCGACAAATATTGCGAAGGCCGGAATAAGTTGCCGAAAGTCAGGTTTGTTTCGCGACCAAAAAAATCGGTGTCACCGCCCGACCAACCCACACTCAAGCCTGAGGCAAAACGTTCGTTACCAAAAGCCGTTGACAGCCGGTAGTCAATCACAGCATACCCTTCCAGGCTCAACCGGTGAACCGCAAACCCGGTATTCGGAATACCAACAAAGACACCCCAGCGGCTGAAATCCGATAAACCCATGTCGTTGTCCGACCATGCAAAGGTGATGTCAGGATGGGTGACATAGTTCAGAATGGCAGGGTTGGCATAACCATATAAGCCAAACCCCATCGCCCCCGGCGAGGTCATCAGAAACTCGTTCCGGAAATGAAAGGAATCAAATCCCCCGATGGCATTAGCCGTGTTTGGCTTTAGCAATAATGAAGACAGCAATACATGCAAGACAACCAATAATGTAATTTTTTTCATGGTATACTGATTTTATTGGTAAAAGTGACATAAGGATATAAGAACAAAAGCAATAAGTCGAAACGTCAAAATCACAGCCCCGCATTTGCCCTGCAGGGTTAATTGCGTAAAGATATTGAATTTGGAAAAATAAATAAGCTTAATCCAATGAAAAGGACCTTGAGCTTTTACCCGCAACAGATCCTGGTCATATCACCATCAGCTAAAGACTGTCTGATGCAGCGATTCGCTTTATTATTTTGGATACAGGACCTTTGATTGCCAAAGCAGACAAAGAAAAATTACTTTACCGTTTTGTTCAGCATGAAAAACAGACTTGACAATTACCTTGTTTTTACCTATATTTGAACAGCAATTAATGAAATGAATCGAGATTATTTAATCTTTTTCGACAGAATTTCTCATAAAACAGTTGCAATTGTTTTACCATCCCAATTATTAACCAAATCTACTTAGCTATGAAGAATTTTTTTACGCTATTACTGGCAGTGTTTTTTGCTGCCGGGTCGCTTTTCGCCCAGCAATTGGTCTTTGACTGGGCAGAAACAGCCGGAGGCGCTATGGGCGATTTTGGCGAAGGGGTTACGGTTGACGATGATGGCAATGCATACATCAGCGGCCATTTCCGTAACGACATGACCATCTTTGATGAGACCTTCGACCCGGAAAGCGGCCAAAACACGATGTTTCTTGTCAAACTTTCGCCGGACGAAGAAGTTATCTGGGCTGTAACTGCAGAAGCCGATGGAGTAACCGGTGCAAGCGGGTTTAAAACCGCCTGGAAGAATGATTACGTGTATCTGTTTGGCGATTTTCGGGGAGAAGCCACATTCAGCTCCGCCGATTTTACGGAAACCGTAATGAACTCAGATACCCGCGCTGCTTTTGTAGCCAAGTATTCTGACAACGGCGTGCTGCAGTGGGTAAAGAAAATGGAGTCGAGCCACGCTGCCGGCATCATTCCGACAGGAAGTGCAAATAACCTGGTTGTGGACGATGCGGGTGCCGTTTACGTGACCACACAGTTTCGTACAGACATCGACATCGATGGAACCGTCGTGGACCCTGAAGGCAGCGGTGGAACTAACTTCCATGCACTGGTTGTGAAATTTGACGCACTCGGAGCTTATCAATGGCACTGGATTTCCACGCACGAAGGCGACGACAGAGGGGAAGCCATTACCGTTACCGATGATGGCAATATCCTTTTCGCCGTTCGCTATAACGAAGAGCTGACCGTTAATGACGTACATTACGAAAATGATGGCGGTGGAATAGCGCTTATCGAGGTAGAACCCGACGGAACTTATGCCTGGGACCATCATGTCTACACCGACGATACCAACCAGGCCAATTTCTGGGATATGCAATTCGATGATGAGGGCAACCTGTATATTGCAGGTGCAAACAGAACCACCCTGACCTGGGACGATGATACGACTTTTGAGCCATCAAACCCAATGCGTACCGATGCCTTTGTGATCAAACTGGACGAAGATCGCAACCTGGTCTGGAGTAAGTTTTTTGGCGATGAAGACGAAAATGCATTGGCAAAGTCTGTCTCTTTTGTGGGAGATATCCTGTATGTGGGAGGAGAATTTATTGGCACAATGGAGTTGAACGATGATATCACCTTAAGCTCGAATGACGAATCAAGGGATATTTTTTATGCATTAATGGACCCTGAAGATGGCAGCTTTGTTGATGCAGGAGCCTTTGGTGGCGAAGGGAACGAGATTTTGGGCACCATGGGTGTTAACCAGGATGGCGATGCTTATTTCATGGGGCGCTTTCTGGGCACATTTGAAGCCGGTGGAGAAAGTTTCCCCACAGAAGGAAGCTGGGATTTCTTCGTTACAAGATACATTACAGAAGTAGAAGAAGATATCCCCGACGATGTTGTGAACACCTTCCCATGGACTGAAAATTTTGAAGACGACTGGGTTACTGATCCGGACGACCCGGATGCACCAGAAGCCCCGGAAGGCTGGACAGTTGTGACTTCAGCAAGCTACTGGCAGCATACCGACGTGCATTCATTTGTAGGAGATTATTCCGCCAGGTCTTACCAGGGATCCGGTACCGGATTCACAGCCGACGAATGGCTGATCACCCCGGCCATCAATATGGATAATCCGGAAGCCAATGAATTGATCTTCATGGGTAAATCACACAGAGCGCCTGACGGAGTGAGAGAACATCTGCGGGTGCTGATCATGGATGAGCTCTATCACAACGTTGACGACCTCCACGACCATGCAGTTTTGATCGAAGATATTTATCTGGATGACGAATGGGTTGAATACATCTTAAACCTTGAAGATTACGAAGGCACCAATCACCTGGCTTTCCATTATTATATCCAACCCGAGGACAACCCGAGCTTTAACTGGGTATATGTGGACAATGTCAGGGTGGGTGACTTTGACGTATGGACCCTTACCATGATGGATCCCATGGGCCAGGGCAGCGTTGTACCGGAACCCGGCGATCATTTATACAGCGATGAGTCGCTCGTTTATATTACAGCCGAAGCGGACTCAGCCTGGTACTTTGACAGGTGGGAACTGAACGGAGACTTTTATTCCGGCCTGGCCGATACAAGCCTTGTCATAACAGCAGACAAGCAATTGCAGGCATTTTTTGAGCTGAAAGACGTATACACCCTTACCATGGAAGAACCCGATGGCATGGGAACCGTTATCCCCGAACCCGGTGATCATGAGTACCTTGATGGTGATGTGGCTGAACTGAGTGCTGCCCCCGGAATGGGATACTATTTCAGTCACTGGACCGGCAATGTCGACGATCCGGACGCACCCGAAACCACCATCGTAATGGATGAAGACCAGACGGTAAGAGCCGTATTTGAACCAATCGAAGGAATGGAACTGCCGTTTACAGAAAAGTTTGCCGGAGTTGATGAAGGGGATATCCCGGAAGGATGGGAGCGGGATATAAATAACTGGGCGGTTCACGATTCAAATAACGCAGGTGGGGACGCCCCTGAGATGCGGTTTAGCTGGACTCCCTCAGTGCAGGGCGTTTTTTATCTGACAACACCGAAAATCGATACAGAAGGTTATACGGATCTGTTGTTAAGCTTCAAGCATATGGTGGATAATTTTTCAGGTCCCGGCCCTTATACCCTGAGCGTTGTAGCCATAGCAGATGGCGAAGAACACCTCATTCATGAATGGGTTGACCCTTCCGATATTGCAGCTCAAGAAGTGGAGTTCTTCCTCAATGAAAGTGATCATGGAGTAGGAACGGACAACTTTTACCTGGCATTTGTTTTTGATGGGGATTCCTTTCAAATTAATTTCTGGTACATCGATGACATTCATCTTGGAGAGGCCCCCGATATGTACGAGGTGACCTTCCACGTGAAAGAAGACACTGCCGAAGAGGCTCCCATCGAAGGCGCCATGATATCGGTCGACGGCGAACAGCTTGAAACCGGCGCCGACGGCACGGCCTCTATCGTGCTGGTTGACCAGGTTACCTATACGGCGAACATCACCGCCGGCGGCTACATTGGGGAAGAGGTGACCTTCACGGTTGACGGAGCAGACAAAGACATAGAGGTACACCTTGAGGTGATCGAGATGTACACCATTTCTTTCAGTGTGATGGACGATGGCAATAACCCTGTTGAAGGGGCAGAGATCACCGTGATACAGGAAAGAAAACGCAGCGTGGCGCTGCCCGCCCCCGGCGGATTGGCCAGGAGGGCTGAAGCTGCCACCGGCCAGGGTGAGGCCGTATCCGGCCACATGCTGGAAACTGCTCCCTCGACAAATCCTGGTAACGTTTCAGCAGGCTTTATCAATTACCGTGGCGGCGAGTGGATCTATTACTACAACCCGAATGCGATCAACGACAACGCCATAGGGTTGACCAGCGCTGGTGAGTGGCACGCAGCCATCCGCTGGGAGCCAGCCGACCTTGGCCCCTATGACGGATACCAGGTGAGCATCATCGAGATCTTCATGAACGACCAGCCCAACGGTGCCACCGCCAAGATATGGCAGGGCCCGGACCAGGATAACCTGACCCTGCAGGTGGAAGCTGTCATGGGTACAGCCACCGAAGACTGGGTAGAGCTGGTCCTTGATCAGCCGTACATGATCGACACCACACAGGAACTCTGGATTGGCTGGGCCATTGATGACCCGGGCGACGGATTCTTCCCGGCTGCCGTTTGCAATTCAGCCCAACCCATTGGCTATGGCAACCTTCTGCAGCTTGGTGATGATCCATGGTCGCCAGCCAGCGATTTTGGGCTGGCCGGCATGTGGAACATCCAGGCCTACGTTGAAGAAGGCTCCGTGGTGTTGCATACCGATGCCGATGG
>PWRF01000018.1 GCA_003556325.1 Bacteroidales bacterium
ATAGCATCTGCACTCACGTTGGGAATATCGCTGGTAAGCTCCTCGGCTCCACGTTTCGTGTCACGCACGTCGAGCGAGAATTCCTCAATGTGGATAGAGGTGAACATGTCGTCGTGCACGATTTTTTCGGAAACCACGATGGCATCCTCAAAGTTGTATCCTTTCCAGGGCATGAAGGCCACCTTCAGGTTACGTCCCAGTGCCAGTTCTCCGTTCTTTGTGGCATAGCCTTCGCAAAGCAGCTGTCCTCTTTTTACACTCTGCCCCTTGTTCACAATAGGCTTAAGGTTCAGGCAAGTGTTCTGGTTTGTCTTGGCAAACTTGGTCAGCTCATAAGTTTTCACATCGTCTTCAAAGCTCACCAGTCGCTCATCTTCTGACCGGACGTAGCGGATGACAATGGAGTCGGCATCAACGTATTCGACAGTTCCATCGCCTTCGGCATGGATCAGGACCCTTGAGTCATTGGCCACGCGCTTCTCAAGGCCGGTACCTACGATAGGTATTTCGGGTTTTATCAGGGGTACCGCCTGGCGCATCATGTTACTTCCCATAAGGGCCCTGTTGGCATCGTCGTGCTCCAGGAATGGGATAAGGGATGCAGCGATGGAGGCGATCTGGTTCGGCCCCACGTCCATAAGGTTGATCTGTTCAGGTTCAACGATCGGGTAATCTGCCTGATAGCGGACCTTTATACGATCATCGGCGAATGAGCCGTCCTTTTTCAGGGGGACGTTGGCCTGGCTGATAATTTCTGTTTCTTCTTCTTCTGCAGAAAGGTACAAAGGTGCTTTGTCGAAACGCACCTTTCCTTCTTTTACTTCGAAGTAAGGGGTTTCGATGAATCCCAGGTCGTTAACCTTTGCAAATACACAGAGAGAGGATATCAATCCGATATTCGGGCCTTCCGGGGTCTCTATTGTACACAGGCGGCCGTAATGGGTAAAGTGCACATCCCTGACCTCAAATCCTGCTCTCTCGCGCGACAATCCACCGGGGCCAAGCGCAGACATACGCCTTTTGTGCGTTATCTCGGCCAGGGGGTTGGTTTGATCCATAAACTGGGAGAGCTGGTTGGTGCCGAAGAAGGAGTTTATGACTGATGAAAGCGTTTTTGCATTGATCAGGTCTGTAGGGGCAAATACCTCATTGTCCCTGACATTCATTCTCTCGCGGATGGTGCGGGCCATTCGCGCAAGTCCTACTCCAAACTGGGTATAAAGCTGTTCTCCGACCGTACGAACGCGGCGGTTGCTCAGGTGGTCGATATCGTCGACATCAGCCTTGGCATTAACGAGTTCGATAAGATACTTTACGATATAGATAATGTCCTCTTTGGTAAGGACCTTAACATCCATGGGGGTGTCCAGGTTAAGCTTCCTGTTGATGCGGTAGCGGCCGACATCGCCCAGGTCATAGCGCTTATCTGAGAAGAAGAGTTTTTCAATCATGCTGCGTGCCGTCTCGTCGTCGGGCGGGTCGGCATTTCTGAGCAGGCGGTATATGAACTCAACAGCTTCTTTTTCGGAGTTTGTGGTATCTTTTTGCAGTGTATTGTATACCAGGATATAATCGTTTACATTGAGTCCTTCTTTGTGCAGGATGATTGTTTTTACGCCTGCATCCAGTATTTGCTCAATGTGTTCGTTTTCCAGGACGGTTTCGCGGTCAATAATAACTTCGGTACGTTCAATGGAAACCACTTCTCCGGTATCTTCATCAACAAAATCTTCAACCCACGATCTCAGCACCCTTGCGGCAAGCTTACGGCCGACGTATTTTTTGAGGCCTGTCTTGGTGACTTTTACTTCATCGGCAAGGTTAAAGATCTCCAGGATCTCCTTGTCGGTTTCAAACCCAATTGCTCTGAGCAGGGTTGTCACCGGCAATTTCTTTTTGCGGTCGATATAGGCGTACATTACGCTGTTTATATCGGTGGCGAATTCTATCCACGACCCTTTGAACGGGATGATGCGGGCGCTATACAACTGTGTTCCGTTGGCATGCACGCTGGTTCCGAAGAACACGCCCGGAGAGCGGTGCAGCTGGGATACCACTACCCTTTCGGCGCCGTTGATCAGGAAGGTACCCCTGGGTGTCATGTAGGGGATGGTCCCGAGATACACGTCCTGGATGATGGTTTCAAAGTCTTCATGCTCAGGGTCAGTGCAATAGAGTTTAAGTTTGGCCTTCAGGGGAACGCTGTAGGTAAGGCCTCTTTCGATACATTCCTGGATAGAATATTTGGGCGGATCAATAAAGTAGTCGAGAAACTCCAGCACAAAGTTGTTTCTGGCATCCGAAATGGGGAAGTTCTCGCTGAACACTTTGAAGAGCCCTTCGTTTTTCCGGTTTTCGGGGGTTGTCTCTAACTGGAAAAAGTCCTGGAAGGACTTTATCTGTATTTCGAGAAAATCTGGATAATCAAAGTGGGCAGTAACTTTGCCGAAATTGATCCTTTCTGCGTTTTTTTGTTTTGCTGCCAAGGTATGAAGGTTTGAGGTTACTAAAAGCTAATAAAGAAGAAACAGGATAACGTGTAATAAAGATCAGACTTCTACAGCGAATGAGGCATTCGGCAGAAGTCTAATCTTTATGGGCTTGTAAAATCAGCGCTACTTTATCTCCACCTCTGCTCCGGCTTCCTCGAGTTGTTTTTTCAGTGACTCGGCTTCATCTTTTGTAACTGCTTCTTTTATGGCTTTTGGTGCGCCATCGACAAGTTCCTTAGACTCTTTCAGGCCGAGGCTGGTAAGTTCTTTAACCAGCTTCACAACAGCGAGTTTAGATGAGCCGGGTGCTTTGAGGATCACATCAAATTCAGTCTGTTCCTCGGCGGCTTCTCCGCCTGCTTCTCCGCCTGCGGCGGCAACGGCTACTGGTGCGGCAGCCGCGGGCTCGATGCCATATTCTTCTTTCAAAATCTCTGCCAACTCATTGACCTCTTTAACGGTCAGGTTAACCAACTTTTCTGCAAAATCTTTCAAATCTGCCATTTTCTTATTGTTTTTATTGGGTTTTACTGTTCAAGAACGGATGAAAAAATAATTGGGTTTAGCTTTCTTCTTTTTCGGAAAGCGTTTTTACCAGGCCTGACAAGGTGTTGCCGCCCGACTGAAGGGCTGCGATCACGTTGGTGGCCGGTGATTGCAACAGTCCGATCACATCGCCGATCAATTCGTTTTTCGACTTGATGTTCGCCAATGCCTCAAGCTGATCAGCTCCTATGTAGAAAGACTCTTCCACATAGGCGCCTTTGACGACTGGCTTTTCCAGTCTTCTGGCCTTTTGAAATTCCTTGATCAGTTTAGCGGGGACGTTGCCAGTGTCAGAAAGCATCACAGAGGTAGGTCCGGCCAGGGCTTCATAGAGAGGCTCCAGGTTTTTTTCGCTCTGCTCCATGGCTTTCTTCAGCAAGGAGTTTTTCACTACCTCCATGGTGACATTCCTGCGGAAACAAAGCCTTCTCAGGTTATTTATTGTTTCCACGTTCAGGTCGGAAGTATCTGTCAGATATATGACTTCGCTGGTTTTGAGCTTTTCAGTCAGCGATTCAATGATCTGATATTTTTCTTCTCTGCTTTTCATATCAATGTAAACATCTTTAAAGGTGAAGCACCTTATATTTATAAGGTTACTGATTTGGTGTCTACCTGGATGCCGGGACTCATCGTACTTGACATATAGATGCTTCGCACGTAGGTTCCTTTGGCTGCTGCAGGTTTTAACCGAATAATAGTCTGAATGAGTTCACGGGCATTGTCAACGATCTTATCTTTTTCAAAAGATACTTTTCCTATTGCTACATGGACAATACCGTACTTATCCACTTTAAAGTCGATTTTACCTGCTTTCACCTCCGATACGGCTTTCGCGATATCCATGGTTACGGTTCCGGCTTTGGGGTTTGGCATTAGTCCCCGGGGTCCGAGGATACGGCCAAGAGCACCTACTTTGGGCATGACATTGGGTGTGGTGATCACCACATCCACGTCTGTCCAGCCTCCTTTGATCTTCTCCACGTACTCATCCAGGCCAACGTAATCAGCTCCGGCTTCTTTTGCTTCATCTTCCTTTTCAGGAGTGCAGAGTACGAGTACACGCACCGTTTTTCCCGAGCCATGTGGCAGGGTGACCACGCCGCGCACCATCTGGTTTGCTTTTCGCGGGTCAACACCGAGGCGGATATTCATATCCACCGAGGCGTCAAAATTGGCATAATTGACTTTTTTGACAATTTCTGCCGCTTCGGCCAGGGGGTAAACTCCGTTTTTATCGTACTTTGCTAAAGCTTCTGTTTGGTTTTTCGTTAATTTAGCCATTTTTCGATTGCGTTAAGCATGATTTAAACTTAGCCCATGCCATGTTTATACTGGCATTAAGCCGGGCGTTCCCCTTTGATACGTATCCCCATACTGCGTGCGGTTCCTGCTACCATATTCATGGCAGATTCAACCGTAAAGCAGTTAAGGTCTGGCATCTTTTCTTCAGCGATGGTCTTTACCTTATCCCAGGTAATAGTTGCTACTTTTGCCCGGTTAGGTTCTGGTGAACCTGATTTGATCTTGGCTGCCTCGCGCAACTGCACGGCAACAGGTGGATTTTTGAGGATAAAGTTGAAAGACTTGTCCTTAAAAACCGTAATGATTACGGGTATCACCTTGCCTGCCTTGTCTTGTGTACGGGCATTGAACTGCTTGCAAAACTCCATGATATTTACGCCCTTCGCACCCAGTGCGGGTCCTACAGGGGGAGATGGATTTGCAGCACCTCCTCTGATTTGCAGCTTAATGATTCCACTAACTTCTTTTGCCATTTTCTGATTGTTTTTCAAATAAGGGGATTAACATCTTCAGCAAGTATCTGTCGTGCAAGCCAACTGCGGCCGTAACACCGCAGCCTTTCCGGCCTGTCATTCCTTTTCCACTTGCATGAAGCTCAGCTCCAGGGGTGTTTTACGTCCGAAAATCTTTACCATCACTTTTAGTTTTTTCTTCTCCTCGTTGATTTCTTCTATAACACCTGAGAAACTGTTAAAAGGACCGTCTGTAACCTTAACCGTTTCCCCAACAATGTAGGGAACGTTCAGTTCTTCTTCTTTGCCCGACAGTTCATCTACCTTACCCAAAATTCGATTCACTTCAGACTGTCTTAGCGGTACCGGGTCGCCATCAGAGCCCAAAAAACCCAGTACACCGGGCACATTCCGGATGATATGCGGGATCTCACCTACCAGGGAAGCTTCTATAAGCACATAACCGGGAAAATAGTTGCGCTCGGCGCTGACTTTTTTCCCTTTACGCACCTGGTAGACTTTTTCGGTAGGTATGAGCACTTGCGAAATATAGTCTTCGAGTCCAAGTCTCGCGATTTCGTTTTCAAGGTATTGTTTTACCTTTTTTTCGCCACCGCTTACCGCTCGTACGACGTACCATTTTTTCACTTGTTCGCTCATGTTTTTACGAGATCTTCTTCCGTCATTTCAGATTTACCCTGCCATTGAAAATCAGTACAGATCATCAGAAATATTCCTGGCCGGGCAATCACGGAATGTTTACAAAAAGAGACGGTAAAATTGTTCAAGAACGGAGCTAAAGGATATATCCATCAAATAAACGATCGCTGCGATTATAAGGGAAGCAATAGATACAACCACTGCACTGCTTTTCAGTTCGCTCCAAGAGGGCCAGGAAACCTTGTTGATTAACTCATCATAGGATTCGCTGATATAGGCTCTGATTTTCTTCATAATACTGGAATATTCTAATCTTTAGCACGGGTGGAAGGAATCGAACCCTCAACCAACGGTTTTGGAGACCGCTACTCTACCAATTGAGCTACACCCGTGTATTCCGGTTTCCTGCCGCAGGAATTATTCGTTCCTGTTGCAGGAAACGCGGTATACTGTGCGAATATTAGTCAATAATTTCTGTTACCTGGCCGGCGCCTACGGTGCGGCCACCTTCGCGGATCGCAAAGCGGAGGCCTTTGTCCATAGCCACATCTGCGATCAGTTCCACGGTAATGGTAAGGTTGTCACCGGGCATGACCATTTCACGTCCTTCGGGCAGGTAAATCTCACCAGTAACGTCGGTGGTGCGGAAGAAGAACTGGGGACGGTATATGTTGCCAAACGGAGTGTGGCGTCCGCCTTCTTCTTTTTTCAGGATATAGACCTCGGCCTTGAATTTGTTATGAGGTTTCACAGAGCCGGGCTTACAGATCACCATACCACGTGAGATGGCATCTTTATCAATACCACGGAGCAACAGTCCAGTGTTGTCACCGGCTTCTCCACGGTCGAGGATCTTGCGGAACATTTCCACACCGGTTACAACCGACTTAAGTTTTTCGGCTCCCATACCGATGATATCTACGGGGTCACCGCTGTTGATAACTCCTCTTTCGATACGGCCTGTGGCAACGGTACCGCGTCCTGTGATGGAGAATACGTCCTCAACGGGCATCAGGAAGTCCTTGTCGATATCGCGTTCCGGCAACGGAATGTGGTTGTCAACAGCATCCATCAACTCAACGACCTTTTCCACCCATTTGGGCTCGTTGTTCAGTCCGCCCAATGCGGATCCCTGTACTACGGGGATATTGTCTCCGTCAAATTCGTAGAACGAGAGAAGTTCGCGAATCTCCATTTCAACCAGTTCGAGAAGCTCTTCGTCATCCACAAGGTCTACCTTGTTCATGAACACTACGAGTGCAGGAACACCTACCTGGCGTGCCAGGAGAATATGCTCACGGGTTTGAGGCATGGGTCCGTCGGTAGCGGCAACCACGAGGATCGCGCCGTCCATCTGGGCAGCACCTGTTACCATGTTCTTCACGTAGTCGGCGTGACCGGGGCAGTCAACGTGTGCATAGTGACGCGTTTCCGTTTGGTACTCAACATGTGCTGTATTGATGGTAATACCTCTTTCCTTTTCCTCCGGGGCGTTGTCGATGGAGTCGAATGATCTGATCTCCGACCAGCCTTTTTCTGCCAACACTTGTGTAATCGCAGCGGTGAGCGTGGTTTTACCGTGGTCAACGTGACCGATCGTACCAATGTTCACGTGCGGCTTCGTACGTTCAAATTTTTCTTTTG
>PWRF01000342.1 GCA_003556325.1 Bacteroidales bacterium
CAATCAGCGAATCATTCAACCTGCTTTCCCAGTTACCCATGTTCCTGAAAGCAATCTATGTGGACAGGTGGAAATACCGTGAGAAGCCGCTGGATCTGAATACCAGGGAAGACTTTGTCAATGAGGTGGAAAAGCACCAGGAAGAATACGGAGAGCGGGAGTTCAGCTGGGAACAATCCACAGAGGAAATTATTCAGACCGTATTTGCGGCGCTTGGCACCTATGTGTCTAAAGGCGAGTTTGAAAATATCATCGCACAGCTTCCCAAAGAGCTGAAAGAGCTCTTCCGCGGAAGCCTGTAGGAAAGTCCGCGCAGAACGATCACATCTGCGGGTATTGTCTCTGTGGCACTTACAGCGGGTCCTGCAGTTGTGGAGAAGCGACCCGGCTATGCCAGCGACCCGGTATACAGAGGGATGATTATGCGGATACACATTATTATTATGTACCTAATGAAAGGAGGATACTATGGCATTCAATATTTCAAGTCCTGCATTCGAATATGGGGCAAAGATACCTGCTGTCCATGCATGTGAGGGAGATGATGTATCTCCCCGGCTACATTGGGACGGAGAACCCAAAGGGACCGTTACCTTCGCGTTGATCATGGAAGACCCGGATGCACCGGGCGGCACTTTCACGCACTGGATGGTGTATAACCTGCCCCCTGACTGTCACAGCCTGGAAAAGATCATTCCCATTGAAAAAAACATGGAGAATGGCGCCATACAATCAAAAAATGATTTTGGAAAGATCGGATACCGGGGCCCTTGCCCGCCAAAGGGTGAAGAACACCGTTATTTTTTCCGGATTTTCGCCCTGAAAAAGAAACTTCCGCCGGAGTCAATCTATACCCGGGAGGAATTTTATGAAAACATAAAGGATCATGTTCTGGATGAGGCGGAATACATGGGTAAATATCGTATGTCTTCATAAATAAGCCGTTGACCGGAGGGATGTTTACCGGTAGACTTGCCCGGTAACATCCCCCCGGGCGATTTTTAAAACACTGAGAAATGAGTCAAAACGGCAGATTTTGCGTTTTGGTTCACCTTACCTGTATATGCATCAGAAAAATAAATCCTATGGACCCATTAGCAAATGAAACAAAGAAAAAAGAGATCATTGATCAGCTTGTATGGAACGACAGTGTAAATGCCAACAACATACACGTAACAGTTGAAGGAAATCTGGCAACACTCGAAGGCAGTGTACCCAGTTATGCCCAAAAGCTGACTGCCGAGCGGGAGGCTTTTCTTATAGCCGGCATCACCCATGTGGAAAACCTGCTGGACGTTTCCTTCCCTGACGAAGCCGGCGTGCCCGGCGACGATGAGATCGCCGGCAATGTGAGGTCAAAAATGCTCTGGAACGATCAGTTGAATGCAGAAGGCATTATGGTGGAGTGTCACAATGGTGTCGTCACCCTTACAGGCAATGTTGACAGTTACTGGGAGCGAAATCTCGCCGAAGAGATCGCCATATCCTCAGCAGGTGTTTTTCGCGTGGTGAATGACCTGAAAGTCGTACCGGGAATTTCTGCACTCGACGAAGATATAAGGACGGATATTGTTAGTGCGCTCCGTCGAAACAATCTGGTAGATGAGAACCTGATCAGGGTAAACGTGGAAAACGGAACCGCCCATCTGCAGGGCACGGTTCCTTCATATGCCATAAAAAGAGAGGCGCTGAGCATTGCTGCTTATACGGCTGGGGTGGTAGATATTATTGATGACATTCGCATCGCTTAGTTCAGCCGGGTTCGGAGAGACTGGAAAACAGTTCAAACAACAGGTTGTCAGAGAGGAACATTTGCCCATGAACCGACAGGCAGGCACGTGCGAGAGACAGCGGGACACCCTGTTCATGCAGGCCGGCATCTCCGAAAGGCATGTCGGGCAATCCGCCTTCAATTCCTGGTTGTATACCGGCAAATTGTTCTGCGAACCAGGCTCCTTGTTTCCCGGCAGCGAAACGTTTTCCCAGCATACGCATGAGCAGCGGTTGCCGCGGCTTAAAGCGGATACTGACCTTCCTGGTTCGGAGTAACTCTTTCATGTGAGCTATTGCTTCATGCAGTCCACCGGTTTGATCAACAAGCTTGCGTCTGACAGCATCCTTTCCGAGCCACAGGCGTCCTTCACCAAGCTCTCTCACCTTCTCCTGTGTCAATTTGCGATTTTCCGCCACCCGTTTGATAAAGGCGTCGTAAAGGAAATCCACCGTGTGGCTGATTGATTTTTTCTCTTTCCCGGTCATGGGACGAAGAGCTGATCCCAGGTCCGCTGACTCGCCTTCTTTGACACAATCGGTGGTAATGCCATATTTTTCAAGTAGTTGGACAAGGTTAAAGAACAGGGTGATCACCCCGATCGACCCTGTCAGGGTCGTAGGAAGTGCAAACATCCGACGGCCGGTACCGGCGATCCAGTAGCCGCCACTGCCTGCCACCGGCCCCATGGATACTACCAGTGGCTTCTCCCTGTTCAGGGCTTCCAGTTCACGCAATATGTTTTCGCTTGCCGTGGGTGAGCCGCCAGGACTGTTGATCCGGAAAATGACTCCCCTCACCCGCTTATTTTTTCGCAAAGCCCGGATCTGCTTCACCATAAGGCTGTCGCCGGCCGCCTGGCCAAACAGTGGGTGGTTACGGTTCGGGCCGTCTACGATCATTCCTTCAAACACCAATACGACAACACGCGGCCCGGGACGAAGACGCAGCACCTTCCCTACGAAACGTTCCCTGTATCTTTTCTTTTTCCATTCATCCAACAGATCATGCAGGGTGCGTAACTCACCGACCATGCCGGCTTCAAGTGCCTCGTCGGCCGTATATGTGCGGCCATCGAGCATATTTTCAAGCGTTTCTTTTGTAAACCCCTTTTTTTTATCACTCCCGGAAGGCATTTCCACCGCTTTGCGCATGGTGTCCACAACCCCGGACGTTATAGCCTGGTATTGCTCGCGCGCGTACTTGTCAAATTGCTCAGTCCGCAGCCGGTCAGCAGAATTTTTGTATCTGTCCCTGCGGATGATGGTAACATCCACCTCATACTTATCTAAGAGCTTCCTGAAGAAAAGTGAAGACACCGCCATTCCCCTGAAAGAAATACTGCCCAGCGGATGTAATATCCTGTGCTGACAAGCAGACGACAGCATACAGTCTGTGGCGGTATATTCAGGTGCATAGTAATGCACTTCCCTGCCTGCCTTTTTTAACCGCTCGAGGCCTGCCCGGATCTCTTCCAGGGCACCAAAAGCGGGTGCAGAAAAATCCTTTCTTCGCTCGACAAGCACATGGCGGATCGTCCGGCTGGCCAGAATGCTCTCCACCTGTTCATAAAACATGTCAAACCTGAAATATGGCTTTGGCACCGGTTTTGCCAACCGCATCACGACAGGGCCAGTCTCCTTATACTTGCCACTCAATATAATTCTTATGAAATTCATGCCTTGCTATGCCTGTTATCGTTTCTATCGGCTGTCAGGAAAAAACCTTTCCGGACCCAAATATCTTCCCCGGGCATGTAGTAACAAATAACCGCCGCGCCCTTGTTGTACCGGACTATTCCAGTTCCGCCTCGAGCCTGATAGAAGGCACAGCCAGTGCTTTAGACACCGGGCAGCCGTCTTTTGCCTTATTGGCAATTTCCTGGAACTTCTCGTTTTCGATACCCTTCACACTTCCTTTGGTCTTAAGCAAAATATCGCTTATGGCAAAGCCATCAGCCGTTTTAGTCAGGGAAACCTCGGCAAAGGTGTGGATCTTTTCAGGAGAATAGCCCTCCTGGTCAAGTGCATGAGAGAAAGCCATCGAAAAGCAGCTGGCGTGCGCCGCTCCGATGAGTTCCTCCGGGCTGGATGCCGATTTGTCATCTTCAAACCGCGATGAAAAATGCACGGTCCCCTCGTAACCGCTTGACTTTAAGGCATATTTGCCTTTTCCGTTCTGAAGCGCGCCTTCCCATTGTGCGCTGGCATAATGTTTACTCATATCTCAATAATTTTTAGTTGTGTTGTGTAATAATTCTACAGGGAAACCTGAGAATGTAGGAAATGTTCACCTGTTGGGATCTATTTTTCTTCTTCCATCAGCCAATCACGGGCAGTTACGGCTTCACCTGTGTCAAAAAAACGCATCTCGCCAGACACAAAGGGCTTGCCTATGCTGCTCAGCTTTTTCCCGACACCTCCAGGTGCTACGATGGCTATCTTGTCAAAGTTTCTGATGTGCTTAAAATACACTTTGAAATCTTCCCAAAGCGCAGCTGGTTCAACGCCTTCGATATTTGTGATCTCAACATACAATTTTTGTGTGTCGTACTCCCTTTCCGTTTTTTCAAACAACGGTTTGAGCTTGTCATAGTCTTCCTTTTCGACCTTTCCGTCAACCCGGAAGGCTATGAGGTTGTCCTTTGTGAAATCCAGAATGTGAAACATAACTTTGAGTTTTATGTGTTACTACCCCTAATGAATGAAAAAACCATGCCTAAAAGCCTCGGGGGGATAAAAATCTCCAGCCACAACAGGTCGAATGATTTCTCAATAGATTCCCTTCCGAAATAAAAGTTACAGATACTTGCAAATAAGAAAGCTATTTGATATATTTATCTTCAATTAAATCACTTTTACATCATCTGCCTAACATAAAATATAAAAATCTTATGGAATTCCTGGAAATTTTACAAACCACTTTGTCTTACCTGCTCATTACCATAGCGGGTATTTTCGTGATCGTGAATCCACTCACCACGGCTTTTGCGTTTATGTCGCTCACCACACAAATGGATGAGCCACAGCGTAAGCAGATAGCCATGAAGTCGACACGGATCTCCACCACCCTGTTTTTTATTTTCGCTTTACTGGGCGGTTTAATATTTCAGTTGTTTGGCATCACCCTGGCTGCCTTCCGGATCGCGGGAGGGATCATTCTTTTCGGTATCGCCATGGGTATGATAAGCAGCCGCAACGGTAAGGATGAAACTAAAACCAAGCCGGAGGGCGAGATTGCTGACGATATCTCTGTTATCCCCCTGGCCATTCCTTTCATAAGCGGGCCGGGCTCCATAGCCACAGTAATGATACTCACCAGCGAGGCCCCAACAATCTATCACACAGTGATCGTATTTTTTGCCGTGCTGTTTACCACGGTGAGTTGTTATTATTCAATGGTGTATTCAAAGGTTATCGTCAAATACCTGGGTGACTCAGGGAGGCAGATCATCACCAAGGTGTTTGGTCTGATCCTGGCGGTTATTGCAGTTCAGTTCGTTGTCAATGGGATCGCCAATGTAGTGGTTGATTTTGGTATCGTAGAAATCCCCGGTATTGAGCCTGCAGATGGGGTTGATGTGCAGTAGGGCGAAAAAAGATGTGTGCGTGGAAACCTGATCATACCCTGCCGGTCAGGATACAATGTGGCTAAGCATCGTAAAGCCGGCCTCCGGCCGATGATCCGGAGATCGCCTTTCCGGTTCTCTTACCTGGAAGGACTGAGAAAATGAGAAACTGGCTCAAGGCCCGGGGTATAGCTGGATACGATCTTAAAGATGGCAAACAGAGGTACGAACAGGATCATTCCGGCAAGACCCCAGACCATAGCACCCATGGTGATGGCAATAATGACAACCAAAGGATTGATCTGCACTTCACTTCCAATAATCAGAGGCTCAAAAACATAGCTTTCAACGATCTGCTCTGTCATAATGATCAGGGTAAAGAGGATGATGATCCCTACCTGATCAAGATAGATAATGCCGAAAATGATGGGTAGAATACCGCTGATAAAAGGACCAAGATAGGGGATGATGGTTACGAGTGCGCCGAAAATCGTTAACAGACCTGCATAGGGAATATCGAAAATGAGAAAAGTGATATAATACATGATTCCAAGCAATGCCATCACTTTTACCCTGCCCAGCAGATAGTGCTGAACCACTTTGCTGGTTTGCCGGATGACCTCATTCACCTCAGCTTCATTGTCTTTCTTGAAATAACGCAACAGCGAATTCACAAATTTACTCCTGTAAAACAAAAGCAAATAGGTGTATACAAGCACCAGCAGGAATCCTGCGGCCGTATTAAGGATATTGCCTAAAAAATTGGTGAGCCAGGTTTCAAGCCTGTTGATAATACCTGCTGACCGGGTCTCCCAGATGTTTCTCTGCTCTTCAAGGCTTACATTAAAGATGGAGGAAATGTAGTTCTGAATGTTGTGGAATACTGTCACCGTTTCTTCTCTGACCTCTGAGATATCCGCCACGAACAGGCTTACCTGCTTGCTCAGTGCATATAAAATACCTCCTACCACAACAAATATGACCAGTGTGCTGAGCAATGCGGAAATGGCCCGGGGCACACGCATCTTTTCCAGCAAGTTGGAAAAGGGGGTCATCAAAGAGGCAAAGAACACCCCGAAGAGAAAAGGGACAAGAAAGGGAGACCCAAAAAACAGCAGCAGAAAAACGATCAGTATAAAAAACAGTACATGGTTTACTTGTTTCAATGACTTCATGGGATCTTACTTTTGCGTTGCTGCTACGGCTGGTTTTTACTCTATTCAATCGTAAACGTCAAGCGCTTTTTTACGTCTTCATATTTTTCAAGAAGTTCCTCTCTGGTCTGACCGCCAAGGTTAACATAAGCCAGCACACAGCTATAGCTGTCAACATGATGTTCTTCGATGTCGCTAAGATTCATGCCTTTACTAACCGCCAAACTAATCTCCATCTCGGGATACTTGTCTTTCAGTTCCTCAATTTCCTTTTTGCCGGGAACTTCCTTTACGACACCTTCTTTGGTGAAAGTCCGGAGCATAAAATGCGCAGCCACCTCAAAATCACCCTCGTTTTCAAGCGGACAGGGCCTGCGGTCAAGTGCCAGACTAAGCATGATATGGTGATGGGAGATGCCATGCACCTTTTCAAACAGGTCGGCATGGGATTGCGACATGCGGGGGTTCACTTCCAGGAGATTGATTTCGTTTTCTTCTTCATTATAAAAATATTCGATGTTGAAGGCCGAATTTGATAATCCGATCTGCCTGATCACCTTGCGCGACAGGTCCGACATACGGTACTGCACTTCATAAGGCA
>PWRF01000306.1 GCA_003556325.1 Bacteroidales bacterium
CAAAAGGTTCCGGGATCTCCTCCGTGCAGTTGATGTCTGTAAGGCCTTTTACAAAGAAATCAGGGCCGAGGATAGCCCTGATTTCTTCGATCTTGTTCTGGTTATGACTGGCAAATACGATCTCATTCATGAGGCAACAGTGTTATACCAGGCAATTTTCCGTTGGTACGGGTTTATGGAAGTTTACTGCAATTCAACCAGCGGATGGTTTTTGGAAACGATGTCTCCTTCCTGGATGTTTACACGCTTTATAGTCCCATCAGCCGGGGAGAGGATCACGTTTTTCATCTTCATGGCCTCCAGCACGCATAGCTCGCTGCCTTCCTTTACCTTTTGCCCTTTCTTGACGAAAACTTTCTGGATGTTTCCTGGCATGAAGGATGTAATTATTTTCGGGTTCAGGGGGGCATAGGGCTTGCGTTGCTGGTATTTTTTGTTGGGATAGGTGGTATATACCACATCGTCAACTACCAGGGAAAGGGTATCCTTTTTTTGGGATTTTCTTTTTTTCATGTGGTTATAGTTCTTCAACTAATTGTTATTGAGGTGTTTATGTTCCTGACAAAAGTTTAGGGGTTGTGTTGCAACTGTCAAAATGTCGAAATGTCGAAACGTCCCAATAATCATCCCCCTGTGTGTCAAAAAACCTGTGATGTGCGTTTGATGGCATCAGATCAGAACGGGGGTATCCCGTGTTTTTTCTCTGGTCCTTTTTCGTCTTTTTCTTCAGCTATTTCGAGGGCATGCAGCAGGAACTTACGGGTTTCGCCTGGTTCTATAACTGCGTCGATATAGCCGTGTGCTGCAGCCACGTATGGGTTGGCAAATTTTTGCTTGTATTCATCAACCTTACGTTGCCGGGTTTCTTCCGGGTTTGAGGCATTCATGATCTCGTGGCGGAAAATGATGTTTGCGGCTCCTTCGGGACCCATTACGGCGATTTCGGCGGTAGGCCAGGCAAATACGAAGTCGGCCTTCAGATGTCGCGAACACATGGCGATATAGCCTCCGCCATATGCCTTGCGGAGTATCACGGTCACCTTGGGCACGGTAGCTTCGCTGTAGGAATACAGGATCTTGGCTCCGTGGCGGATCACTCCTGAATGTTCCTGGTCGATCCCCGGGAGGTATCCGGGAAGGTCTACCAGGGTTACCAATGGGATGTTAAAGGCGTCGCAGAAGCGAATAAAGCGAGCTGCCTTGTCGGACGAGTCGACATCAAGCACTCCGGCCAGGATCAGGGGCTGGTTTGCAACAAAGCCGACGGTTTGCCCGTTAAGTCGTCCAAAGCCGATCACCATATTGGCGGCATAGAGTTCCTGTACTTCAAAAAATTCGCTGTCGTCGCTTATGGACTTTATGATATCTCTTACGTCGTAAGGTTCTCTCGGGTCGGTGGGTATAATGTTATCTATACGATACTGTTTTGATTTGGGTGCTTTTTTGGGGAATGAGGCTGCTTTTTTCTTGTTGCTCCAGGGTATGTAGGAAACCAGTTTTTTGATTTTCTGGAAACATTCTTCTTCGCTTTCGGAGAAAAAATGCGCGTTTCCTGTAATTTCGCTGTGTACCCTGGCGCCACCGAGTTCTTCCATGGTGATCTCCTCGCCGAGCACGGAGCGTATTACTTCGGGTCCGGTGATAAACATCTTGGAGATCTTATCCACTACGAACACGAAATCGGTGAGTGCCGGCGAATAGACCGCTCCTCCGGCGCACGGCCCGAGGATGACAGAGATCTGTGGTATGACGCCCGATGCCTGGGTGTTGCGGTAAAAGATCTCGCCGTATCCGGCCAGGGAGTTCACGCCTTCCTGAATACGTGCGCCACCTGAGTCGTTGATGCCAATGATGGGGATTTTGAGCTTCATGGCGTGGTCCATGATCTTTCCTATCTTGCGGGCATGCATAAGCCCCAGCGAGCCACCTGCCACCGTAAAGTCCTGGGCATAAATACACACAGGGAAGCCACTGATCGTCCCCGTTCCTGTGATCACCCCGTCGCCCGGCAGGTGCTTCTTGTCCATGTCAAAATCTTTGGCAGAATGCTCCACAAAGAGATCGTACTCGTGAAATGAGTTGGGGTCCAGCAGCGAAACGATGCGCTCACGCGCCGTCATCTTGCCCATGGCGACCTGTTTCTCGATAGCCTTTGCACCCCCGCCTTGTATGGCACTCTGCATGCGCTTCTTCAGGTCCAGTGTCTTTTGCTTGATTGACATATTTTTTTAGGTTTTTTGTTTTTTAATGGCCTGACAAACAATATGATAAGTCAGGCAATCATGCCGGTTATACGGAAAATACGGCGAAAACGAACTTCCAAAGTAAAGAAAAAAAACCAAAACCGACCCTGATTCACGTATTTATTTTTGATCCGGCGATGCAGGGGGGAGGATTACGTCCTGTATCCCAGATGACTTATACGGTTTCTGCAGGAAAGTGTTTCGCATAGGTGCCATAGGCTGGTATGGAAAAAATATATCAGATTTAACAAAAGTTCACACAGCAGGTTTGGGCAGCCCTTATGATTTACATACATTTGTTATAGTTTTTAAACTCCGAAGCACATTGATTTTATTGGCATTTAAGACAATTTAACATCGGTTTTTTAAAAACACTGATCTTATTAATTTATTGTTTCACAAAATGATTTGTTACATTAAAATTTTTACCATTATGCGATTTTTTAAGACGATTGCTTTTGTATTGACAATTGGGTTTGTTTTCAGTGGCGCACTGAGTGCACAGGACTTTCAGCAGGCTATGGATACGAACCCCGTACCGGTGGCGGACGACCGGACTGAAAAGGATGGGGAATGGATCAATTATTACGAAGCTGTTCCCGATGGCGAGATCAACGACAACGCCCTGGGGGTTGCAGAGGCGGTTGAATGGAATGCTGCGATCCGCTGGAGCCCCGAAGATCTGGCTGCCTATGAGGGATGGGCCGTTACAAAAATCCGTGTGTTCATGAACGATGAGCCCACATCTGCCGTTGCCAAGATCTGGCAGGGCGACATAAGTGAGCCTGTGGAGATGATTAGCCAGGCCATGATGACCGCCCAGGAAGACTGGGTAGAAGTTGAACTGTTCGACCCCTATATGATCGACACAAGCCAGGAGCTCTGGATTGGATGGGAAATGGGGGACCCCGGAGACGGTTTATTCCCGGCTGCATTTACTACCACAGACGCATTCACCCCCATGTCCGACCTTCTGCAGTTAGGTGACGACCCCTGGGGACCCGCTGCTGATTTCGGTTTTGATGTGGCGTGGAATATCGAAGCTTTTGTAGAGCCACTGGAAGACCCCGACCCGGATTTCTATTCAGTTACCTTCAACGTAGACATGACCGATGTTGAAGGCTTTGACCCGGATGAACACCACGTTTTCATCTCCGGCAGTTTTCTTGACTGGCCCGAACCTGGCACCGAAGAGTCCATTCAGATGGAGCTGGTTGACCCTGCAAAAAATGAAGGGCAGCTGATCTATACCGCCACTGAAGAAGCCGTTGAAGAAGGATTGATCGAATACAAGTATTTCTCAGATGCTATAGACGAAGGCTGGGATGGCGGCGAATGGGAAGGAGATCCCAACCGCGAAGCGATGATATCTGATGATACAGTGTTAAATGATGTCTGGGGTGACTATGAGGTGTCGGCTGAAGATATTGATATGATCGATCTGAACCTGTCCCTCTATCCAAATCCGGCCACTTCACACATTAATATAAATGTAGAAGGAGAGATAACAGAAGTGCGGATATTTGACATCAGCGGAAGAATGGTCCTCCAGCAGGAAGAAGCAAGCACAACCCTGAATCTGCCAGATCTGCATAACGGCATGTATATCCTGCAGGTTACCACAAACAGGGGAGTTGAATCGAAACGCTTTCAAATAGTACGCTAAAAACAGCAAATAGCCTGGTAGCTTTTGAGCACCCTGCTTTGCTGTAAACAGGATTGCAGAATAAAGCGGTTGTCCTGGTCTGTTGACCGGGGCAACCGCTTGTTTTTTTAATAACCGGCAGCAGAAATAAAAAATTGCAGCTTGTTGTTTTGATTTTAACAAATTATAACTATATTTGTTGATAATTTACGCCCTAAAAAGTGGCTGAGCACAGGCCTTATGCGGGTTTTAAAGCCGGCTCCGGAAGAATTAAAAATTTAATTTTTTTTTTGAAAACAAATATTTTTTATATTAGCGGAGAAATTAAAACACCCATACACAATCAAATCACTATTAATTAACACCCTTAAAATCAACTTTTTTGTTTCATTAAAAAAACATTATCATGAAGAAAGTTTTACAAGCAATTACATTTATGCTGATGTTTTCTGTGTTCGCCGTTTATGGTGTGGCGCAGGAAATTCAATTGGCGCCAAGCACCAATCCGGTGACGGTCGAAAACGACCGGACGGACAAAGACGGTGAGTGGTGGAACTATTGGGAAGACACCGGCGATGGCGGGATTAACGAAAACGCGCTTGGACTGGGCGGCGACGGAGCTCAATGGTTTGCTGCTATCCGCTGGATGCCCGATGACCTGGCAGCCTATGCAGGATACCAGGTAACAAGGATCCGTGTTTTCATGAACCATGAGCCCAACGACGCCGTGGCAACGATCTGGCAGGGAGATATCAGTGATCCTGTCATGATGGTCAGCCAGGCTATGATGACCGCCGAGGAAGACTGGGTAGAAGTTGAATTGTTCGATGCCTACACGATTGACATCACCCAGGAGCTTTGGATCGGCTGGGAAATCGGTGACCCTGGCGACGGTGTTTTCCCCGCTGCATTTACCATTGGCGGTGACTTCTCACCCATGTCTGACTTATTGCAGTTTGGAGATAACCCATGGCAGCCCGCTGCCGACGTTGGCTTTGATCTTTCCTGGAACATCGAGGCATATGTGATCCCCGGCGACGAACCGGATGAATTTTACACTGTGACCTTCAACGTAGAAGATACTGCCGGCGACCCCGTTGACGATGCGGTTATCGAACTCGGCCCCTTCACCAACGAAGCAGGTGACTATGTGTTTGAAGAGGTGCCGGCAGGCACGCATGCGTACACCGTATCAGCACCCGGTTATGGAACAGCTTCAGGTGAAATAACCGTTGAAGATGATATGACCGTTGATGTTGTTCTCACAGATGCGGAAATGTACTCCGTAACATTCAACGTGGACATGACAGGTGTAGAAGGATTCGATCCCGACGAGCACCACGTGTTTATGACTGGTACTCCCACAGACTGGGCAGAGCCTGGCACAGAAGGATCAGTGCAAATGACACTGATAGATCCGGCCAAGGATGCACCCCCCTACACCTTCTATGAAAACTTCCAGGATTATGATGACTTTACCACAGACCTGTCTCCCTGGATCACCATCCAGCTGTCTGACGGTCCCACATGGGGTGCCGGCGACTTCAGCTTCCCGAACGAAGGCGGAGAGTGGGCATGGATTGTATTCAACCCTTACGAAACTGATCCTCCCATTCATGAGACAGATCCGCCCGTTGATGGCGATAAGTATGCCGTAGCAATTCAGTATACAGACTTTGATGACGACAAATGGCTCATCTCGCCTGAATTCTCAATGCACGAAACAAGCACGCTGAGCTTCTGGGCAAGGTCCCACACCGCTGCCTACGGACTCGAAAGGATCCGCGTACTCGTGTCAACCACCGGCGATGACCCCGGTAACTTTATCGCGGTAAGCACCGAGCCGTACATTGAAGTACCCACCGAGTGGACTGAGTATTCTTTCGATCTTGGCGACTATGCCGGTGAAGTGGCACGCTTTGCCATCAACTACGTAAGTGAAGATGCCTTCATCTTCCAGCTCGATGCCATCACTCTCGATGCAGATGTGGAAGACAACGGCAACGATGAAGATCTTATTTATACAGCTACCGTCGATATTTTGGAAGGCGCGCATGAGTATAAGTACTTCTCCGATGCCTTTGGCGACGGCTGGGAGGGCGGCGAATGGCCCGGCGATCCGAACCGCTCGGTTATCATTACTGAAGACACCGTGATCAACGACGTATGGGGCGAACAGCCAGTTTCTGTTGTGGAGGTTGACGAAGATAACCTGAACATGGTGATCTATCCCAACCCGGCCAGCTCTTTCATCAACGTAAACGTTGCAGGAGAAATCCTCGACGTGAAAGTTTATGACGTGAGCGGACGCATGGTCATGCAGACGCAGCAAGAGACACTGAATGTTTCAAACCTGACCAACGGATTGTACTTCATGCAGGTAACAACCACTGAAGGTATGGAAACCCAGCGTTTCAACGTAGCCAGATAATTCAATCAGGCAAGGGCTGTATAAGCCCAACCATAAAAAAGCGAAGGCCGTGCACATTGCACGGCCTTCGCCTTTTTTATTTTATCCGGCATTACATAGCCCCGCATTTTTTAAGGCCACCCCCGCATTTCATACGGCGTTATTCACTAAGTAGGCTTTTGGCTATTAGCAAGAAAGCCAAAAGCTAATAGCCAAAAGCCAATAGCAGTCCTGCTGAAAGAATAAACACCGGAAAACCAATTGGTTTCAAAATTACAAACAGATGAAATACAGAACCCTGAAAGGGTTCAATATCCTTTTTTACAGGATGATACCCTTTTACAGGATAATATCATCAAAAGTAATCCTTCCCTCTTCGTCGATGCCCTGAATGATCACCCGCACGTTCCTGACCTTTTCGTCTGTTTCGAAGGAAAGGCTGGCGGCGCCGTTTTCATCTGCCTGCAGGTTGGGCTCCCAGAAAAGGGTTCTGTCGAGGTTGTACTGCACAAACTTGCCGGTGTCAATTTTTGTTTCAAATGTTTCGACAGGTTCATGGAAACCTCTCAGGAGGTACTCATAGCTTTGGTGCCACTGGCTGTCGCCGCGTAATGTGTAAATCAGCAAGGCTCCGTTCGCGCCTCTTGCGCCCAGGATGGCACTCTGTGGTCCTCTCATCACTGCCAGGCGGTCGATCTGGCGGACGTTCATATTCAAAAAAGCACCCCTGTTCACTACGGTTTCATCAATGAGGAAAAGCGGCTCGTTGGTAAAAAATACGGAGCTTGGCCCGCGCAGGGTGATCTCACCGCCGGTGATCCGCAAACCACGAACACGGGTACGAAGCACATCCAATACAGTGTTATACTGGTCACGGATGTCGTCAAAGTAGATGACCTGGTCGGCATTTGCGAACATCGAAGGGGTTCGTTCCTCTCCGGGCTCGATCAGGCCGCGTTTTTGTATGATGGTCTCGGGTCTTTTGGTACGCTCCCAGTCATCACCGCGCGACGTAACCTGCAGGGGCCGCGTATGGAAGTTGTTGGTGTATTGGGTCTCATAGAAGTCCCTGCCCCCAAGTTCAATATTCATCGCCCGCTTGTCGTAACGTGGGTCTATCCGGAGCTTCGCAGTAAACTCTCCGTCGTAAATCAGGTTTGAAAAAACAAACTCACCGTCTTCATTGGTTGTGGTATCATATGTATAGATTCTATCGTTCTGATGGATGGCGAGCTCCACGCTCACCTCTCCGGTTTTCCTTGCAGAGGAGCGCGGAGACACTTCTCCGGCGAGCGAAAACCCTTCAGGGAAACCATGGCGTATCTCCGGGTAATCGTGATTGATAATACTATCCATTTCAAAGCGTTTCCAGCCGTGTGTCATCATAACGAGGTCTGTGGCCCTGGCGGATTTTTCCGAATCAGGATCGAGATAAAACCAGGGATCTTTCATGCCATAGCCCAGATCACTAAAAAGCAGCAGGTTGGCAGCAATGTTGGATCGCCAGTCGCTATCTGCGTCTTTGGCATCCAGCACAGCCACGGAATAACTTCCCGGAGCAAGGGTATTGTCGAGAAGGAGATCCAACTCCATCTGCTGGCTGCCTTCGTTGTTTGTCACACGAAAATCGGTTACATCTGCCATTTCAATATCGCCCTGGTTGACAAACACCAGTCGTTCGGCTATAGGCAGGCCTTCCCCGGTAAACAGACTGATCTGGCATATGCCTGTAGGAAGGATATCCAGGGGGATGCTGGCAGAGAAGTGCCCGTTGTTGAGGGTGCCTTTGTCCATAAAATAGGCCCTCCCTCTAACCTGAGCCATCACATACACATCGTCGGACATGTCGAGGCTGGATGGCAAAAAATTGGTGTTTACCCGGATATCAATTTCATTATTGTTATGCGTTGCCGACAGCTGATATCCGTTGGGCTGAACGGTGGGTAGCGGTATGCGCTGCCTGCTGCCATCCTCAAACTCAATCCTGGCTATGTATTCCCTGCCTGCCTCGGGCTCCAGAACAAAAGATCCCATCCCGTTGTGGTAGGTCTCGAAGGTGAGGAGGCTATTGCCATTATCATCAAAGACTTCTCCCGAAGCAACCACTCCGGCTCCAAGAGCATTTACAGCCCGGAAAGCCACTTCGTTCTCCATCCCGGAAAGGAAATTTCCCCCCTCAGGGAAAAAGGCAAACTGCATTTCTTCTTCTGCCCTTGCCAGTTGCCGGTTAAAGCGTCGGTTACGCCATACATCGGTACGCCTTATAAAATTCTCTTCAATAGGGTTGTAGACATACACGTCGTCCTGGAAAAAAAACTTCCTGTCAAAATTCTGCATCCAGTCCGTAAAGGCTATAAACTGGTAATTGCCTTCCGACAGGGAGTCGGGAAGGGCGATGTCGCCGTATGCAAAGCCGTTTTGAAGGCGCAGCAGAAGCACGGAAGCAATGTCACCCTTGTTGTTCAGCAATTTTACGTGCAGGTTGGTACTCATCGTGTCGGGCCTGTGTGTTGTGGCATTAACCACATAAGCTTTGAACCAGATGCGCTCACCGGCCAGGTATTCATTTTTGTCAATATGAAGAAACACTTTTTGCTGGGGATAGGCAATTTCCATTTTCTGCATGCCTTGCAGCACGTGATTTGCAAACTCATCACCGGTGTCCATGGTTTGTGCGGGAGCATTTCCCACCATGAGAAATATAGCAAGTAATGCTAAAGTGATACGGTTTAAATAAAATAACTTCATTTCGAAAGGTTCCCTTTTTGTTTTTAAATTGTGATGCGGGGTGTCAGAGTAATCCCATGTACAGTATTACAATGTACACATTTTGTGCCAAACAGCAAGGGTGTAACAAATTGATATACCCTTTGTTTAAACAAACGTTTCTGGTGGTTTGCTTAGTATGGTGTGGGGAAATGGTAGTATTCCCGGGGTTGAAAATGTCAAAAAAAGGGTTTAATATTGTGAACCCAGCATTAAATAAGGAGTTATTCGCATTGACACCCTTTCGGGACGCCTTATGGATCAGCGCGTTAGTTGCAGGCGCAGCAAGCTGGAATCCTTGGTGCTTTGGATGGAAATGAAATACAATCCATTCGGATAGCCCCGGAGATCCAGGTTCAGTTCCGTGTTACCGGAAATCGTGCCATGCTTTTGCTCCCGTATTATCCTGCCCTGGCTGTCAAAGACCCTGATAAGCACATCCTCAAGACCTTCTCCAAACCATAAGGTAGCCCTCCCTGTGCTTGGGTTGGGGTACAGGGTAATGGCTGATTGGGCTGCATCGGGATCACCGGCCGACACAGGAGGCGTTCCCGGGTCAAACAAGGCGGTCAGGGTGTAGGGTGAGTCAGGCATCAGGAAATGGTATGTCTGTGCCGTAGCCAGGGTGTCATGCTGGTGCATCCAATAGTGGAAATTGTAACCGGTATTGGGTTCTGCATGCACGGTGACCCGCTCACCCCCGATGTAATTCCCAGCGCCGTACACTTCTCCTCTGTTTGACGGCATAACCATCAGGTTCAGCGGAAACACGTCGTTCGTGGCATCTTCGACGGTGATCGCGTCTATCGCACTGAAGGATGCCTCACTTACCTCCAGCTGGAAGGCAATACGTATCAGCCCTGCCCCTTTGAACTCCGAAAGGTCTGTTCTTGCGCGATACCATAAAAGTTCGTTAGTAGGTGTAAATCCGGGGTGCAGATGTGCATCCCAGAACTTGTTAAAGGAGCCTTCATCGGTCTTTACATAAACGCTTAGCGTTGGCCCGGTGCTGCTCGACGGATAGGAGGCGTTAAACCAAAAGCCCAGTGCGGGGGTTTCCAGCCCGGAGATATCGAGTGGGGGGCTGATAAGCCAGTGGGCTTTTGGTTCATCGTTTTCATGATGTTCCACATAGGAAAAAAACGTGCCTGTTAAAGGCTCTATCTGAACTTCATTAAAAGTCGTCCCGGTGCTTATCTCCCAGCCTTCCCCCGGCGACTCAGCGGTCCAGCATTCGGGTATCTCACCGTCCCCGAAAGCTTCATCAAAAGGGAAAACGTCTACCGTTACATCGCAAAAGTCAAGGTGCGAAAGCCAGGCGGTGTTTGATGGCTGTGATTCGATGCCGTCGGGATATACAGCTGTTACATGGTAGGCATCAAAACTCTCGCCGGAGTGGCCGCTTTCATCTGTATGTTCATATGTAGTCACGCCCTGATCCGGTCCGTCTATCACATGAATAAGATCGCCGTTCTTATATACATTATATTGTACAACTGAGTTTTCCCATCGCTTGGTGCCGGATGCAACAGCATGGCCGGTGTTTGCGGACAATACCCTGTGGCTTGTTCCGTAAGTCTTATCATCGGCGGCTTCTTTGTCTGTGCCTCCGTTAGTCTGCTCATATTCTCCGGAAATGTAAACCTGGGTGAGATAAACGTATTGGTTGTTTGCGTCACCTGCGTTTTGCCAGTTAAACCGGTTTCCGTGAAACGACACTGCATTTCCGAGGTTTATTCGCTCGAAAGCTGACGAGGGCCTGCCGCTGGGATGCATTGCTTCTACGGCTACATAAAAGGGTTTGTTAACGACAACGTGTTCTTCCGGTTCGTGGATGATTTCGGTAAGATGTTCTGCGTGGAGTATTTCCGATTGATACAGTATGTTGGTTGCGGTGTGGTCATAAATGACAAATCTGAACTCATCACTCGGCCATGGATTGGAGGCTGTTTCAAAAAAGACATGCGACACTTTGCTGATGGTGGCGGGGTAGGAAAAGTTGAAGGCATCGGTATGAAAGAGGGTTGCGCGTTCGGGTCCGTACCATTCTTTTCCGCTGTAAGAAGTTGCATAAGTATGCCAGCCCGGCTTGTTGGGCGTATGTCCCGGCTTATACCATTTTAATGCGATGTGCTGTTCTGCCGTGGGGGTGGCTTTAACGAAGCCGGGTGGCGGGTGGTTTGGCATGTTCGGGTCGTAGCCCGGGAGTTGGGTGGCGCCTGTATTCAGGGGATCTAGCCAGCCAGCGATCTGTTCATGAAAGGCATCCCCGTTCTGGTCCCAATGGTAGCTGATTTTCCCGAAAAAGTCGGGGTTGTGTGTGGCATTGCAGTTGGATGATCCGCCCGTGAGTGTGCCCACAATAAGCCCGTCCTGATTAAAGAGAGGAGAACCGGAAGACCCCCCTTGTGTGACACCGAACCCGTTCTCTGTTTCCTTCCAGGTAACCCGCCAGGCAGAATTTTCGGCCATCTGCTGGCCGCTGACTATGGGGTTTGAAGACATGACAGTTTCATTAAAGGTTGAGATTTTTTTTGCATCTCCGCCGGGATGATGTATCGCAACACCCTCGTGTGCGGGTTCGTCAAGGCGGTTCCAGCCGTTGTAATAGGGACGCCATGAGGCAGGGGGTCGTTGGGTGAGCCTCAACAGCTTGAAGTCCGAACCGCCCTCCAGGGGGCCTTCTGACAAAAACTCGGCACCATACAGTACATTATGTGCCGGCAAGCCTTCGTTTTCGCATACCGGCCTTTCAAAGTTGAAATAAAACTGCCACAGTTGATAATCCTCAAACGTGGCATTGCTTCCGCAATGAGCTGCCGTAATTAAAAAAGGCGTCCCGTCCTGCCGCGTATTGTTAATAAGTGATCCGCTACACCAGAAGTAGCTGTCGCCCACACGCATCAGCATCCTGGCAACACCTCTTTTTTGTCGCTGCCAGTTGAGACCCTCTGAGCAGTTTACATTAACATGGCACCATTCTGCGCTGCCGAGGCTACGCCCGCCCGGGGCATCCGGGCTGCCCTGGCTGATATGAATGATTTCGCTGATACGAATGTTCCCTGACCATCCGGATGCAGGATCATCCCCCATGGTCTCCCGGTATTCGACGATAAGGTGGTCTCCCGGGATAATTTGCGTGGTGAACACGCCGTGATCAGTGTTGTTCTTGTGTGTGAAACTCCCGGCTATATGCTCCAGCCCGCTGTCATAAACGAATAACCGGGCACCTTCAGGAAGGTAAAAATCTTCAAATACCAGTCCTGTTGCCCTGGCCTCCGGCGACCTGATCTTCATCTGCCAGACCTGCTTACCGTTGCGCACCGTTTTCACACCATGGGTTTCGGGTGTAATGTCAGTTGATATGGGGAAGCCTGCATGCATGGCTTCACCGGGAGGTGTCATCCTCCCGCTATGGTATTGTCGCCGGTGTTCCTGTTCCGGAGACAGATCCAGTACTTTTTCATTGATAATAAGGTCATCCAGATTCAACCCGTATGAGGCGGCATAGGGCTCGCCGCCGTGCTGCATTTGCGAAAAAGCAGGCTGAGAATATACAATAAAAGGTAATATGAATGCCGTCCTGAGAATCAAGGCAGAAAGATTTTTCATAATCGGAGAGTAAAAAGTTCAGAAAAATTGGTATATATGGATTTAAGGTCAAAAATACGAATATTTTGTCTAAGCGAAAAAAATGATATGTATGTACGGTTCATGATAAGTCCTCTTGTTATTGGCACATACCAGTGAGTTCAAAAAAACCGTTTACTGGTTAAGATTTAACAAAAATTTAATTATATTTGCTGGGTTTTTTAATGACAAAATGAACAAGAAAAATTAATTTGAACAAGAAAGAGTTATTTTTAATTTCAATGAACCACCAATTATTAACTTAAACAAAAACACCATGAAGAGAATTCTTAGTTTTGGCTTGTTTTTGCTCATGGCATTTGGGACACATGTGCTTGGGCAGGAATTGACCATTACCGGAACGGTGACAGATGCCTCCGACGACGCTACGTTGCCGGGGGTTACTGTACTCGTTGAAGGTACAACAAGGGGTACCGTTACAGATGTTGACGGCCGGTACGAGATCCGTGCTGACGCTGACGATGTACTGGTATTTTCTTTTATCGGGATGACCACCCGTGAGATCCCTGTTGACGGTCGCAGTTTAATCAATGTAGCTATGGAGGCTGAGGTAACGGCTCTTGGCGAAGTAGTGGTTGTCGGTTACGGTACGGCGCGCCCTGTGGGTACTGTCGTAGGATCGATCTCCACAGTGGGTGCGGAAGAGATTGAAAGAAGGCCGGTGGCCAACGTATGGGATGCCATGCAGGGCCGCGTTTCCGGGCTTCAGGTATTCACCTCTTCCGGGGAGCCCAGCGAGGTTTCCTCCATGCGCCTGCACGGAGTGGGATCGCTGGGAGCCAGCTCCACACCGCTGTACGTACTGGATGGTGCACCCGTCGCACCGGGCAACATCCTTTCGCTCAACCCTAACGACATCGAGAGCGTCAGCGTACTGAAAGATGCTTCTGCTACCTCTATCTACGGCGCACGCGCTGCAAACGGTGTGATCTACATCACCACCAAGCGCGGCCACCGCGACGAAGTGGCAACCATTACGGTGAACACACAGTACGGTATTTCTTCGCTTGCAAACGAAGATTACTTCAACCGTTTCATGAACACCGAGCAGCTCACCAATTTCTGGATTGAGACCGGATACCAGACAGAACAGCAGGTCGAAAACCTCCTTGAACAGTATCCGCACGACACCAGGTGGCACCGGTACTTCTACCAGGAAACCGCACCAACCTACCAGGCCGATATGTCGATCCAGGGAGGTGGTGGCAGAACTACCTATTACATTTCAGGATCTTACTTTTCACAGGAAGGCCTGGCCACCATGTCCGACTTTGAGAGGTATTCCGTTAGGGCAAACCTGAACTCACATGCCAACGACTGGCTGAGCTTTGGCGCCAACATCGCACTCTCAAACGACTACAGGCAACGTAACCCCTTTGCTTCTAACTTTATTGAGGGTGGTTTGAGCAGTCTGATCCCTCCATTCTACTCCCCATATGATGAAGATGGAGAACCTGTGGACGGGCTGATGCCGGGTACAGGACGTTATGACCCTTACTACCGTGAGCGCATGTTCCCCTCACAGGGCGATAACATCCAGGCCAACCTGGTTGGTTTTGTTCAGCTGAATCCTATGGAGGGCCTTACCATTCGCACACAGGCCGGCATTGACGGATACGATTACCGCTTCTACAGTCAGCGCCTGCCCTCATTTGTCGGAAACCTTGGCCACGGAAGATCCCGCGAATATTTTTCCAGGAACATTACAAGGAACATTACTAATACAGCGGAGTACCGCTTTAATGTGGGCAGACGCCACGACTTTACCGTGCTGGCCGGCCAGGAATTCCTTGAAAATGACTTTGAAAGGTTTGAAGGTGAATCTTCAGGACACAACGACGACAGGCTGATGCTGCTCACGGCTGGCCCGGAAGACATTTCGGTTGACCATGCCAGGACAGAGTACGCATACTCCTCCTTCTTCGGACGCCTGGACTATGCTCTTGATGAGACGTACTTCGTTGACTTCTCTGTACGTCAGGACGAGTCTTCGCGTTTCGGACGCGACAACAGGACCGCCACTTTCTACGCAACCGGTGTTATGTGGAATATGGCAAATGCCGATTTCATGAATCAGTTTGACTGGATCTCTGCCCTTAATGTGAAGTTCAGCATTGGAACCAGCGGTAACTCTGAGATCGGAAACTACGCTCACCTTGCCACGGTTGGTACCACCCAGTATCAAGGTGCCTCAGGATGGCTGATCTCCACTCCCGGTAACCCAAGACTCTCCTGGGAGGAGCAGACCAAGACCACCCTTGGCTTATATGGTGCCCTGTTTGCTGATCGCTTGAGCTTTGATGTTGAATACTACATCAGGGAAACTGAAAACATGCTGCTTTCAGTACCTCAGCCTTATACAAGCGGATTTTCCACCATCACCGAAAACGTCGGCTCTCTCAGAAACTCCGGTATTGACGTAGAACTCAGGGGCGACGTGCTTCAGGGACGTGACTACTTCTTCACCCCCTATGTAAACTTCAACTACAACACTAACGAAGTTACCGAGCTTTTCCACGGACGTGATTACTGGATTATCCCGAACACCGGTGTGGCCTGGGTAGTTGGCAACCCCGTTGCTTTCTACTATCCCATATTCGCCGGTATCGACCCCGATGACGGTATGCCTATGTGGTATGTTCCTGGCGAAGACAGGACCCAAACCACCAAGGAGGAAACCACTAAGACTTTTAACACTGCCGACCTTGAGCAATATACAGGTACCGACAGGTATCCCCCGTTTGCCGGAGGTTTCGGATTTAACGCCGGCTGGCGCAACTTCCGTGTCCAGGCAGACTTCTCTGTCGTGTTAGGCAAATACATGATCAATAACGACCGCTTTTTCACCGAGAACCCCACCAACTTTGCCGGCTGGAACCAGCACGAATCGGTTCTCGACTACTGGAAAGAGCCGGGCGACGTAACCCAGTTCCCAAGAAATGATGTGCAGTTTACACAGTTTGACTCAAGGCTTATTGAAGACGCATCGTTTATGCGCCTGAAAAACCTGACAGTCTCTTATGATCTGCCACAGTCTATTTTACAGCAAACCGGATTCATCCAGGGTTCAAGAATTTTCGTAACAGGAAGAAACCTCTGGACCGTCACTGACTATCTCGGACCAGACCCTGAGGTTGACTCCAACATTGGAATGGGTACCAACCCGAATACAAGGCAGGTATCTTTCGGTTTGACATTAACTTTCTAAACTTAAAAAAACGACATTGATCATGAAAAAAGTATTGAAAATATTCGTGGTTTTGAGTGTCTCCATTGCATTCACTGTTTCCTGTGATGTGGAAAAATTGCCCCATGATGCCATTGAGCAGACCGATGCATTCCGCACAATGACCGACGCCGAAACCATCAGACTTGGTATGTATGCGCAGCTGAAAAATCGCGTATACGGCTTGTTTATGTTCTCTACCGATGTGCAGGCAGATTTGCTCAATGCAACCCTGGATTTCGGTAACCGCAACGGCAACCCCCATCGCTGGGAACCTCTCTTGTCTACAGATTACACCATACGTGATGTGTGGCAGTGGTACTATAGTGCACTGGTGAATGTTAACAACATTGTTGACAACATGATGCTGGTGGAGGCCGATTCAGACGCCGACATAGCTCTACTGGAACAGTTTACCGGGGAAGCGCATCTGGTTCGTGCATTCTACTTACATCAGCTGGTGTTAAGGTGGGGTATGCCCTACGATCCTGCCACTGCATCCCAGGATCTTGGCGTGCCACTGGTACTGACGTACGATCCCGCCGCAAGACCTGCAAGGGCTACTGTACAGGAAACGTATGACCAGATCCTCTCAGACCTGGAGGCTGCAAAAGAACGCCTCCCTCACGGAGGGCAAAACTCATTCTTTGCCACCCGTGATGCGGCACTTGCACTTGAAACCCGTGTCAGAATGCATATGCAGGACTACGAAGGTGCTGTAGCTGTTGGGGAAGAGCTGATCAACAGCGGCAGGTATTCTTTGGAAACGGATCTGGCCGGACTGAACAGCAAATGGGAACTTGATCAGTCTTCCGAGATCATTTTCCACGTGTATGTGGAGCGTCCGGACGAACTGAAAGCCGGTGCAGGTACAAACAATATCTACCTGGGCTTCCAGCCGGGATCCGGCAAATACACACCTGACTTTGTTCCTCAGCAGTGGGTCATTGACATGTTTGAAGATAACGATTTCCGCAAGCATGTATTCTTTGATGAAAAACCACTCTTTATTCAAGGCCAGGACTATGAGGGTATTAAGTTGGTCAATAAGTATCCCGGAAACCCTGAATTGTACCCCACACACACCAACTATCAGCACATGCCGAAAGTCTTCCATCTCTCTGAGACTTATATGAACGTGATAGAGGCTATGTTTCATGTTGACGAAGGTGCAGCCCTGTCGTACCTGAACGAGATCCGCGAAGCCCGCGGCGTGGAAGCGTTGAGCGGACTTTCAGGGGATGATCTGTTTGAAGCGATCCAGGAAGAACGTCTGCGTGAGCTTTTTGCCGAAGGACAGCGCCTGAATGACCTCATGCGCTGGGATATGGGTGTTGAACGTGGTGAGGTGCAGAACCCTGACTTCATCATGAGAGGCTCAACATTCCATGAACTGTCCATTGAACCGGGTCATTTCAAGTTTGTCTGGGGTATCCCTTCCAACGACATGACCACCAATGAAAATATGGTACAGAACCCCGGTTGGTAATCTGTTCAGCAAATAACAAGCAAAGCAATCTATAAGCGTTTGATTGCCAGCAAGCCCGCTGCTCATGCAGCGGGCTTTTTCTATATAAATGATTTAAAAAACCAAAAAATTAACCAAATTTTAGCAAAAAATTAATAAATTTTATACATTTGTTAGTTGGATAGGCATCATGGCCTGTCTGGCAAACTAAACCTTATAGTTATAAACCAAAACAAAACCAACATGAAAAGATTATTTTTAATGTTCATTTCGCTCGTTCTGGCGGGCGGTATGGTGTATTCCCAGGAGCGTACGGTAACCGGTGAGGTTACTGACCTTGAGGATGGTGCCACACTGCCCGGGGTGACCGTTACCGTTGTGGGAACAACAATAGGTACGGTTACTGACCTCGACGGGCGTTACGAGCTACGCGTGCCGGAAGATGCAACGCTCAGGTTTTCTTTCATCGGGATGATCACACAGGACGTCTTTGTAGGCGACCAGGAAGTGATCAACGTACAAATGGAGCCCGACATTGCGGTCCTTCAAGAAACGGTGGTAGTTGGATACGGTGTGCAGCAACGGCGGGATATATCGGGGTCCATCTCCTCGGTGAGCGGAGACGCCATCCGTACCATCCCCATTCAGTCATTTGATCAGGCACTCCAGGGTAAGGCCTCAGGTGTGAGCCTTACGTTGCCCAACGCGGTCCTGGGTAACCCGCCGGTGATCCGCATCCGCGGTGTTAACTCCATCGCGGGCAGCTCCAGCCCCCTCTACATCGTTGATGGGGTGCCCGTATTTACAGGAGACCTGGGAAGGACAGATGCGGCAGTGAACCCGCTGGCCGACATCAGCCCTTCAGACATTGAGTCGATCGAAGTGCTTAAGGATGCCTCGGCTACAGCGATCTACGGTTCAAGGGCCGCCAACGGCGTGGTCATCATCACCACCCGCAGAGGGCAGGAAGGAGACGTCCGGGTGACTTACGATGTCAATGCCGGATGGTCTTCGGCGCATAACCTGCATGACATGGCTAATGCCGAGCAATATGTGCTTACAAAAAACACGGCGCGGCAGAACTCCGGGTTGACGGATGCATACTTCCTGGCCTTTGACATCGACGGCAACCTGATCGATACGGATTGGTCTGATTATGTTTATCAGACCGGCTTTCAGCACTCGCATTCAATCAGCGTATCGGGCGGAACCAGTGAAACAAGGTATTACTTTGGCCTGAACTACTTAGAGCAAGAGGGTATTGTAAGAACAAACGAGTTTTCAAGGATCAATGCCCGTATGAACATTGACCACGAGATGACCGACTGGCTCAAGTTTGATGCTAACATAAGCTATTCAAATACGCATACTGATTCACCAAACACAGGCTCTCTTGCTGGCGCTAACTTCTCTACGGCAGGCCTTGGACGCCTTGCAATGGTTTCGGCACCCAACGTTCCTGCTTTTGTTCGTTTTGATGACGACGGCAATATTATAAGCACCACGGAAGGTGAATACAACATCAACTTTGATGCAAATGCACTCGGAAGGCTGGAAAACACCCAAAGCACCGGTTTCTTCCATCCCGTTTGGATCCAGGACTTTAACTATTCCTTCTCCGAGGTTGACCGTCTGGTAGGTAACGTAGCGGTAAACCTTGAACCGTTCGACGGACTCGTTTTCCGTTCTGTTTTTGGGGTTGACAACCACAACTCAGAGGCCAAGCAATTCTGGCATCCTGATCATGCCGATGGCCGCACCCGCGGGGGCGACGCCTTCAACTATTTTGACCGCAGAAGCCGCTGGAACTGGACCAATACCCTGAACTATATGTTCACCGCTGCCGACAATCTGAACGTGAACCTGCTCGTTGGTTCAGAAGAGCAGCATACCGAATGGGACGGCTGGAGCGCATGGCGTTATGAACTGGGAGATGAGTTTTACCGCAACTTCCAGGGAAGCTGGCTCGAAGAAAACGTTCCGCCGGTGCAATTGCTTTCAGAAAACTATTTCATTTCATTCTTCAGCCGCGTGAACATGGACTGGGACCGCCGCTATTTCCTCGAAGCAAGTGTGCGCCGTGATGGTTTCTCCGGACTGGCAGAGGGTAACAAGTATGGTAACTTTGGCGGCATTTCCGCCATGTGGAACCTCTCGCGCGAGGATTTCTTCGTAAACAGCAACCTGGGAGACCTTTTCTCTGACTTCAGGCTCAAGGCAAGCTACGGCAGGGTGGGTAACATCACCGGTGTTGGCAATTTTGCCTCGCTGTTCCTTTACGGAGCCGGACAATATTACAACAATGCCACTCTCTTCTTTAACCAGGCCGGTAACGCCGACCTCGAGTGGGAAACCAGTAACAAAATTGACGTCGGTATGGCGTTTGGTATTATGGACGACAGGCTGCAGTTTGAATTGGGATACTACCATAACGACATAGACGGATTGATCCTCAGCGTACCCCAGTCACCATCCAAAGGTATACCCGGAAATGTATTGCCCGAAAACATCGGGTCGATGATGAACCGGGGTATCGAATTTGACCTGACCAGCTACAACATCACTACACGTGACTTCTCCTGGGTGACAGACTTTAACATTACTTACATGGAGAACGAGTTAACCGAACTTGCCGAAGGCGTACCCTACCTGATAGGTGAAACTCACCTTGAAACAACAAACCGCTCAATGGTAGGACATCCTCTTGGCATGATCTGGGGTATTGAGACGCTGGGTGTATGCCCGGATACCGGACGAAGGATGTTCCAGAAAATTTACGAAGACGGCTCTACCGGAGTGGTCTATTATGGCCACGGAAGTGCGGATGCCTGGGCAGAGATCGGCGAAGACCTCCATGGCTGGAGATACGAAGACGGTACCGAGTCCAGGGCCATTAACATCACTGATGATGGTGTAGCACTGGGCAGCCCGCTGCCAAAATACTACGGAGGGCTCGACAATACGATACGTTACAGGAACTGGGACTTTAACCTCGGCCTGACGTTTGCACTTGATTTTTATGTGTACAACGGTTCAATTGCCGGAATGCGCGACCACAGGGCTGGCTGGAACTATGAAGCCTATGTGGCGGAAAACTTCTGGAGGGAACCCGGCCACGAAACAGATATCCCAAGGCCAGTTTGGGGCGACAACGTATCTAACGGAAACACCATGGTACAATCACAAAACGTTCAACGGGGTGACTTCCTCAAGGTCAGAAATATCAGCATTGGCTATACCCTGCGCAATGATTTTCTTATGAATGCCGGTATAAGCAGTGCCAGAGTGTATGTCCAGGGATTCAACCTCTATACCTTCACCGGTTATGACGGCAGTGACCCGGAAATCTCCTCTATGGGAGACACCAACCTGGCGCCCGGTGTTGACCGTAACACCGTACCACAGGCGAGAACGTTCTCCATCGGTGCAAACATTTCTTTTTAACCCCAAAAATTGACCTATCATGAAAAAAACAATCATAAATCTATTTCTGGTTTTGCTTTTGGCATTCGGCTTTACTTCGTGTTACGATGAATACCTTGAGCCGGTGCCCGAAACAGCTCTCTCGGAACTTTCGGTGTTTGACACCAAAGAAAGGGTAGAGGCCCAGGTGAACGGCATCTATGCCGCCTTCAAAAGCGGTCAATACCTTGGCGGACGCTACCAGGTGTACAACTCCATCCGGGGGGATCATTTTCTGAACCTCCAGGCCAACGGTGTTACAGGATACCAGACCTGGCAAAACCTTGTGTTTCCCACAACAGGTGAGGTTGGAAACCTCTGGAACCAGTTATATGCAGCGGTAAACAGGGTGAATATGTTTATCGAAGGCCTCGAGGCAAACGAGGAAATGCTGCTGGGAGGTGATATTCTTACCCAGGCTGAGTTTGATCAATTCTATGGCGAAGCACTTGCCCTGCGCGGCATGGCTTTTCACCACGTCATTCAGCTCTATGCAAGGCCTTATAACCAGGATCCCCAGGATTGGGGCGCCTTGTTGCGCATCACGGCACAAAAATCATCCGCCGACAACGATATGCCCAGGGTAACGCTGGAAGAAACCTATGAGCAAATCCTCGAAGACCTCACTGCAGCTGTAGACCTGCTGCCTGATGTCAGCGGCGGCAATAACGACTTTTTCGTTACGCGTCTCCACAAATCGTCTGTGATCGCGTTCAAAACGCGAGTCTATCTGCATATGAGCGATTACGCAAGCGTGGTAGAACAGGCGAACAACATTGTATCTGCTTCAGCTCCTTTTGAAGCTCCCGAAGGGGTAGCTTATGCGTTGCATGAGAACTTCGAAGAAATCTGGACCGACTATACCACGTCCGAGTCCGTTTTCTCCATTCCCATGACGCCCACGGAACTGCCCGGTACGCAGAACTTCCTGGCGCACTATTTTTCTGAGCCACCTATTGGCGGTCAGGAGTATCCAATCAACCAGGACAGCCATGTGTGGAGCAGCGATGAGTTCCCGGAGGATGATCACCGCAGGCTTCTGGTTCGGGAGCGGACTGTCGGGGGTGTAGACCATCTCTTTATACACAAATACCCCACAGAAGGCCAGCAGGATTGGGCGCCAGTCATGCGGTATGCAGAAGTATTGCTCAACCTGGCCGAGGCCGAAGCGCGCCATAACGGCAGTGTGACATCCAGAGCGTTAGACCTCCTGAACGCTGTGTTCTTAAGGTCTAACCCCGGTGCAGATCCCATAGATATCAACGATGTGGAAGAGTTTGTTGAAAGAGTATGGCTGGAGCGCGAGATGGAGTTTCTCGCAGAAGGTATCGACAATATGGACATTCAGCGCACGGTAAGGGAGTTTCGTGCGAAAGGCGATGTAGATCCCATGGAGCCCGATCGTACACAGTATGTTTGGCCCATCCCACAGTCAGAGCTCAACACCAATAACCTGGTACAACCTAACCACTAACCGTAGTTTTTTATCAGGTTTATTCGCAGAGCGGGTGATCCGGTATTGACCGGATCACCCGCTTTTGTTGCCTGTTCATATGTTTATATTTTTTCAACTGATTGATTATTTGATGTTTGATTTTTCAACAGGTCTGCTATTGGCTCTTGGCTTTTAGCTTTTGGCTTTCTTGCCAATAACCAATAGCTAATAGACAAAAGCCTACTTGGTCTGAATGCCCCCGTGATTATAATCATCCTCCTGTGTGTGCAAAAATCCTGATATGGGCGTTTCATGACCTTATAAATAGCAGACATAATAATTAACATTTTTTAAAAAAAAATTAAAAAAAATTAATACATTTGTTAGAATAGGAGGCCAGTAATGAACTTGATACTTTTTATACCCTCATATTTCTTGTATTTACTAACCAAAACCCAATCATCATGAAAAGATTTTTAGCTTTTGCAGGGATGCTGCTATTCCTTGGCGGATCTTTGCTGGGCCAGCAAGTAAGCGTTACCGGAACGGTTACCGACCAGGAAACCGGTGAAAGCCTGCCCGGTGTTACCATCACTGTGGAGGGCACCACGCAGGGTACAGTTACCGATATTGAAGGTAACTATGAACTGCGGGTCGCCGAAGATGCTACGCTGGTTTTTTCCTACATCGGGATGGAAACACGTAATATTCCGGTGGAAGGCCGCAGCATTATCAATGTTGCACTTCGCACAGATGTTGCAGTGCTCGGTGAAGTAGTGGTAGTAGGGTATGGGTCCCAGCTCAAATATGAGCTCACAGGTTCCATATCTTCCATTGACTCGCGGGATTTGATGGAGGCAACCATGCCAAGTTTCGAAACTGCATTGCAGGGCCGGACCTCCGGTGTGCATATCTCCGGCGGCAGCGGAAAAGTTGGCCAGGCTGTGCGGACACGTATCAGGGGCTCCTCTTCGATCTCAGCAAGCAACGAACCCTTGTATGTAATTGATGGTGTACCCGTTGTTACGCAAAACCTCGGAACCGCATCAAATGAGCCTACCAACCCGCTTGCAGACCTTAATCCGGCCGACATCGAATCGGTAGAGGTGCTGAAAGATGCTTCTGCGGCAGCTATCTATGGATCACGGGCATCGAACGGTGTGATTATCATCACCACAAAACGCGGACGGGAAGGCGCTACACAATTCAGCTTTTCTTCCCAGGTGGGTTTCAGCGAACCTTCTAACACAGTGGGCTTTCTGAACAGGGAACAATACATTACATTGATACAGCGAGCCTATGATAATGTTGCCGATGAGGATGGCAATATGGGCAATTTTTCCAGCTGGGAGGAAGTTCTGGACGCCAGACTGATAAACTGGCGTGACCCCGACAACCCGGAAGACGTATGGAGTGGCCCCGATGTAAACTGGGAAGAAGAGGCCCTGCGCAGAGGCGGATTGCAGCAAATAGACTTTTCCGCATCCGGCGGTACTGAAAACACCCGTTTTTATGCCGCACTGAGCGCCATGGACCAGCAATCTGTCGTTATTGGCAATGACTTCGACCGTATCAACGCCAGGCTGAACCTGGATCAGGACGCTACCGACCGTCTGGCTTTCGGTTTGAACATGAACCTTATCCGCACACGCAACTTCAGGGTAGCTCACGACAGAGCCTTTGCAACCCCACTGCAGATGGTTGCCCTGCCACCCATGAACCCGACCCATGATCCGGAAACGGGAGAGCTGAACCGGAGAACACTTTACGAAAACGGGTTGCTCGTAAGGGAATACAACCACTTTGACACTGAAATTTTCCGGAGCTTCGGAAATATTTTTGCGCAATATGACATCGCACCCGGACTCACATTCCGCTCCGAAGCAGGTGTGGATATTCTCAACCAGAGAGAGATGGAGTACAGGGGAAGACTCACCAATGACGGAGG
>PWRF01000139.1 GCA_003556325.1 Bacteroidales bacterium
AAGCTTTTTTTATAGCCGGCTTTTCGGAGAAATCGCCGGGCGGTGCGCAGATTTTCAACAATGAATGTGTCGAGCTGGCTGATGATTTCGTGGTTGCCGGCAGGCCATACCGATGAGAGCTCATTCTCCCCAAGCGAAGAGGGTACCAGGTAAAGGGTGCCCTTTTGTTTATCTTGTGCATTCATCGTGATCACTATATATGTGGTAAATCCGGAAAATCAGTAAATTCCCTTTTGCCCCGGAAGCTATCCGGGCTTCCCTGTTGTCCGTTCCTGAAGTAAAAAACTCCTGCGACTTGTGCAACGCCAATTGCCGTCTTTTTCTTATTATTATTTCTTGCTTGATTGATATAATTCTTCATTCCAGCGCCCGGCGACCAATAATCATCCCTCCTGTGTATCAAAATCAATATTCCCGGAAAGCCGGGTTTCTCAACCTGGGTGTTTCACCTGGAGTATTGGTTTCAGTGAATGCTTGCAGGTTCTTCATTCCAGGGCAGTTTGCCCAGGTCTACATTTCCTCCTGAGAGAATTATGGCTACGCGTTTTTTTCTGAACGGAAGAGGGTTGTCAAAGATGCAGGCAAGAGGAACAGCTGCGCTTGGTTCAACTATTATTTTCATGCGTTCCCAGATGAGGTACATGGCTTTTACAATGCTTTCCTCTGTGGCTGTGAGTATATCGGTTACGCCACCCATAATGATGGGGTATGTTTTGCTGCCCAGGGAGGTACGCAACCCATCGGCTATGGTCTGGGGTTTGTCTGCGGGAACAAATTTCTTTTGCCGGAAGCTTTGGAAGGCATCATCGGCTTTCTCTGGTTCTGCTGCATAGACCTTTGTCCGTGGCGAAAGATAGCGGGTACTCAGGATGCTGCCGCTCAGGAGCCCTCCTCCGCCGACCGGCACCAGCAGAATATCAGGGTCTGTTATCTCTTCGATGATCTCGGCAGCTACCGAAGACTGACCGGCGATGATCCGGTAATCGTTGTAAGGGTGGATTTCAGCAGCTTCGGTCTTGCCGATCAGCTTTTTGAGTGTCCGTTCACGATCGGGCAGGGTGGGAGCACAAAAATGTATCTCTCCTCCGTACTCCTGTACCGCAGAGACTTTTATCTTTGGCGCGTTTTCAGGCATCACAATAAAAGCCTTAATGTTGCGAATACGAGCTGCCAGCGACAATGCCTGGGCATGATTGCCTGAAGAGTGCGTGGCAACCCCTTTGGAAAGTGCATTTTCCGGGAGGGTCATCACTGCATTGCTTGCACCTCTGAATTTAAACGATCCGCCTTTTTGAAAATTCTCGCACTTAAAAAACAACCTGGCACCCGTAATGCGGTCAAGGGTTGCACTGGTGAAAACAGGTGTACGGTGAATATACGGGCGGATGACTTCCCTTGCTTCTTTCAGTTGCCGGACGGCAGGAATGCTATCAATGTTTGTCTTCATAAGGGAAAGGATCGCCCATGATGTTTCAGAAACAGGTATGGCGTTTTAAAGAAAGTTGTCGATCAGGTGGTTTCTTTTTTAAGATTTTCTACGATGGCTGAACAGCTCTCCTCAAGCATGCTGTATACTTTATCAAATCCGTCTTTGCCACCGTAATAAGGGTCCGGAACAGACCTGTTTTCGCCAGGATTCACTGCATTCAATATCAAATCAACTTTTTCAACATCTTCTGTACTGGTTGCAAGGGCAATAACGTCTTCGTAATTGTTTTTATCCATTACGTAGATCCTGTCAAATGCGTCAAAGTCGCGCACTTCAAACTGCCTGGCCCTTTGGTTTGAAATATCGATGTTATGTTTTTTCGCCACTTCCATAGAACGCTGGTCTGGCGGTTCCCCGACGTGATAAGCAGCCGTACCTGCTGAATCTGCAACAACTTCTAATCCGGATTTTTCTGCCTTATCTTTCATTATACCCTCAGCCAGGGGAGAACGGCAAATATTTCCAAGGCAAACCATTAATATGCGCATAATACTTCTTTTTGATCAGGTCATTTAAGTAAGGAATCCTGAGATAAAAGCATCTCAGCCCTTTTGGTTTGGCCGGGTGGGTGAGTTTCGGTATGCTTGCAAACCGCAATGTATCCTGTATCTGAAACCTTGCCGCAACCCGTTTTGTTCAAAACTATACCCATATGCATACATCCTGCATCTGGCGTACTGAGTTATGTGGTTTTGATGATATTATCCAATTCATCCACATAACGTTTAAACCGTTTGTCGGTATCGACCAGGTTGCGTATTGTTTTACATGCATGAAGCACGGTTGCATGATCTTTATTGCCGCACTTGTTGCCAATGACAGCAAGTGAGGAGTTTGTATAGAGTTTGGAGAAGTACATGGCCAGTTGCCTTGCCTGAACTGTTTCTCTCTTTCGGCTTTTTGATTTCAGTTTTTCGAGTGGGATGTCAAAATATTGGCAGACTGTATTCTGGATGTAGTCAATGGTAACTTCCTGCGGACTGTATTTTACAAACTTGTCGATTACACTTGCTGCGAGTTTTGGGGTGATGTCTTTTTTATTCATTGACGACTGTGCCAGGATAGAGATCAGGGCACCTTCCATTTCCCGGACATTCGTGTTTATCTTGCTGCTTATAAGTTCGAGTACTTCCAGAGGCATTTCCATTCCGTCGTTGCGGATTTTTTTCTGCAGGATGGCCATCCGCGTTTCGAAGTCGGGCACCTGCAGGTCTGCCGAAAGACCCCATTTGAAGCGGGAAAGAAGACGGGGTTCTATGCCGCTCATTTCCACTGGCGGCTGGTCGCTTGTAAGCACTATCTGTTTGCCGTTCTGATGCAGGTAATTGAAAAGGTGGAAAAACACATCCTGGGTTTTCGGTTTTCCTGCCAGGCAATGGATGTCATCAACGATCAGCACATCGATAAGCTGATAAAAATGAACGAAATCATTCTGGTTGTTGTTCCGGATCGAGTCGATAAACTGGTTGGTAAATTGTTCAGCAGTAACATACAGGACCGTTTTTTCAGAGAAATGGCTTTTTACTTCAATGCCAATTGCATGGACCAGGTGTGTTTTGCCAAGGCCATTGCCACTGTATATCAAAAGTGGGTTAAAGGAGGTCTTACCCGGGTTTTGACCAACGGCCAATCCTGCGCTGCGTGCCAGCCGGTTGCAATCGCCCTGGATAAAATTGTCAAAATTGTACGAATCAATTAATTGCGGATGAATATTCAGTTTCTTAAGACCCGGTATCACAAAAGGGTTGGGTACCGTTTTGGCCTCCACCGGGTCCTTGTTCAGATCAATGGGAATATTAATGGGAGGGTTTTTGAGAGCCTTTTTGTTTAAAGTGGGTGCATGAACAGTGAAAGGCTGTTTGTGTTGCACGGATCTTGTATTATCCATAACAATACTGTATTCCAGCCTTCCCTCCGGTCCAAGTTCCTTTTTAATGGTTTTTTTGAGCAAATCAATATAATGTTCCTCCAGCCATTCGTAAAAGAACTGACTGGGAACCTGAAGCGTAAGAACATTGTTTTTGAGACGAACAGGCTTAATAGGCGCAAACCAGGTCTTGAATGCACTGGGGCTGATAATATCCCTGATAACAGTAAGACAATGCGACCATACCTTGTCGTAAACTCGATCCATTCGTTGTTTTGGTTTTAGTGGTGTTCCGGACGTTAATTTCCTTGACCGTGATAATCAAGGATTAAAAAATGGATGCTAAGCGCAAAAAGTTGTTAACAAAAATTGCGTAAAAAAAGTGAATAAAAAAATGTTTTACCCCTTGTTTTTGTCATAAATTTATTGTATAGGATTCGACGAAACTATTTCCGTTTTTCCGGTCAAGGAAAACTTCCATACGACCCACATATGCTCCGCCATATCCGGCCTGTCCGATGGCCACATCCATACCCTCGCGGTTTCTTATCCGTGCCGGAGGATCAAGCAGGGTGTGTGTATGGCCACCTATGATAATATTTGTAAGCGAGGTGGCCCGGGCAACTTCCACATCACTAACCTTATCATCTTCGTATTTGTATCCCAGGTGAGAGACACAAATGATCAGATCGCATTTGTATTCTTCTTTCAGTTTTTCCTCAGTTTCCCGGGCCACCCTGACCGGGTCGTGGTAAACAGTGCCCTCGTAGAGATTTCGGCTTACCAGCCCTTCCAATTCTATTCCCAGTCCGTAGATTCCAATTTTCAACCCGTTTCTTTCAAGAATACAATAATCTTTTACTTTGCCTGCGAGAATTGTATCGCTGAAATCATAATTGGCAGCAAGGAAAGGAAAATCTGCATAAGGCAGCACTTCCAGAAACCCGTCCAGCCCATTGTCAAATTCATGATTGCCGAATGCGACGGCATCGTATCCCATTTTGCTCATCAGCTTAAGTTCGGGTTTCCCGCCATACATATTGAAATAGGGTGTACCCTGAAAGACGTCTCCTGCGTCGAGAACAATCAGGTTGGGATCGATAGTACGTTCTTTGCTGATAAGCCTGGCTCTGCGTGCATATCCTCCCATACCGGGATAGTCAGGATCGTCATCGGGATAGGGGTCCAGGCGACTGTGTGTGTCATTGGTATGAAGGATTGTGATCCTGCTGATGCCTGCATCTCTCAGGGCAAATGCAGGTATTCCCGCCAAAGAGGCTGCACCGGCAATACCTATGGTTTTAAGAAACCTGCGTCTGTTCAGTTTCTGCATGGTTAGTTTCTTGTAATTCGTCCGTCGAGTTCGCTGCTTAGGGTTTCTCCCTTATGGTCTTGTTCTGTAGCGTAGGATATGATGGCGTCGCGGATCCGCTTGCCGAGTAGCTCCTCGTTTACAGGATCCAGAAAAAACCTCATATCATCTCCGCCACCCGCAAGGTAGTCCGATGTCAGGATCTTATAATTTCTGTTTTCGTCAAAAGCCTGCCCCTGGATTTTTACTGATTCCACATTTCTGTCATCAATAACAAGGGAAATACCGCTGACCGGCATTCCAACGTCAGCTGCAGCCAGGTATTCAAAGGCTTCCCAGGTTTTCTCCGGCGACAGGGTAAGAACCATCATCTCGTTTTCAAACGGCATAAGTTCGAAGATGTGGCCGCGGGTAACCGGGCCTTCGGGCAGCGGTGCCCGCAATCCACCGTAGTTAAGTAATGTAAAATCAATAGGCTGGCCGTCTTCAGGGGTGTATAACTCGCGGCCTTTTTCCATGATAAGGTCCGCCACAAAATTATTGAGCAATCCTTCTGGCGTGCCACGCTCCATTCGTTGATCCGAATGCGCCAGGACCTCATCCATTTCTGCCTCAAGCGTTTCCCTGTATACAGATATTACAGAATCTACCGCCGGATCTTTCTCCGCAACGTGCTCTGCGTCTATCGGTATAATCTCGCCTTCAACACGAACAGGTGCTTCCGGCTGCGCACACGAGACCAAAAACAGAAGCAAAAAGAGCCACGTACCGAGTAAAGAATTTCGGTTCTTATACATGCTATTTATACGTTTAGAGGAAGAAATGAAAAGCAATATTAAGGCTAATTCCTCAAATAAACAATAGCCGGAGCAGGAAATTTTTTAAATAAAAAGGAGGTTATGAAACAACAGTTTAGAAATCAGGAGGTATGCAAAAACTTTAGTTTTGTTTCCCGTAATAATGCAAATTGACTCAATACTTTTTCCGTTTCGTTCTTCCGGATAGAAAAATCAATCCGGCAACTGATCCCGAAATCATGTTTGTGCTGAGGGAGGTCAAACTCTTTCATGATGCGCATAACATCATTCATGGAGGGATAGTCAAAATAAATACTATAATAGTCCCTGATGGTTTTGGTTACAATTTTATTGTTTTCTATGGCATCCTGTGCTGCTCCTTTGTAAGCATCAATAAGGCCTCTGACCCCCAGTTTGGTGCCCCCGAAATAGCGTATAGCTACAATTAGTATATTGGTCAGCTCAAAAGAGCGAATCTGGCCCCATATGGGTTTCCCCGCGCTGCCGGACGGTTCTCCGTCGTCGTTGAATTTGTGATTTTCCTGCTCATAACCTAAGGCCCAGGCATAACAATGGTGGTGGGCGTCATAGTACTCTTTTCTGATTTGGGAGAGAATGGTTTTGGCCTCCTCCTAGTCTGCAACCGGGAAAGCCAGTGCAATGAACTTGCTGCCTTTGTCTTTATATATTCCCTCTGAACTCTTTGTTATGGTTTTGTATGTGTCTTTCATAATTCTGCTACGCATCACAAATAGTTACAACATACGGTTGATCAGCAGCATCTCTCCGGGGCTACATGAGGTAACGGAATATTTACAGGGAAGGCGCATCTGTGGAGCGGCTCACAGCCTTTCGTAAATCAGGGTTTTTAAAACAGTGAAAGACTTCTTTCCCGACGTGGGTTGTCATAAGATCCGACGGTTTTTTTATCCGGGGGGCAGGCACGCCCTCACCAAAAAATTGCCGGCCGGTAAAGATCCTGGCCTCATCCCACAGGTTTTTGCCGATAAAGCTCTGAAGCATGTGTTGTCCTCCTTCCACCAGGATCGACTGCAGGTTTTCCTGGTACAATCTTCCCATAAGCTGATCGAGAAGAAGGTCGTCAAATCGGAATCTCCAGTATTGGGTCTTTCCTTTTGTTTTTTCTGTTATTTCGTTGATCACAATGGTTTCCTGGCTGTTGTCCAGGAGGTTGAGGTGAGCCGGAAGTGCCAGGTCCTGATCGAGTACGATGCGTACCGGGTTTCTTCCGTGCCAGTCACGAACGTTTAACTGGGGGTTATCTTTGACAGCTGTTTGTGTTCCAACCATGATCGCGGATTCCTGTGTTCGCCATTTGTGCACCAGCATCCGGAGTTTTTCGCTGGTGATCCAGGTAGGCCTGTTAATGGCTCCCGGCATCCGGTTAACATCGATAAAACCGTCGGCGGTCTGTGCCCATTTCAGAATAATATAAGGTCTTTTTTTCTCGTGAAAAGTAAAAAAACGCCTGTTGAGGTCCCTGCACTCCTCTTTCAGCACTCCCACCTCTACATGGCAACCCCTTGACCTGAGTTTAGCAATGCCTTTGCCGGCGACTTCGTCGAAAGGGTCTGCAGTGCCTATTATCACAGAGGATATTTTCTCCTTCAGTATCAGGTCTGTGCAGGGCGGTGTTTTTCCCTGGTGAACACACGGTTCGAGATTCACATACAAAGTCGACTCACTGAGTTTCCATCTTTCCCTGACCGCTGCGATGGCATGCACTTCGGCGTGCGGGCCACCATACTCCCGGTGATAGCCTTCGCCCAGGATGGTGCCGTTATGGACCACCACAGCACCCACCATGGGGTTAGGTGCGGTCTTGCCAAGCCCTCCCCGGGCCAGTTCAAGGCAACGCTGCATATATAGTTCATCCTTATTCATCTCACATAAAGTCATGGTTTACACCCGGCAGTTCTCTGCATGCCCGCAATAGGGCAGGCCTTAGGTCTTTTGTATCAGGCACCGGGTCAGATCATATATATTTCAGGCTGACCTCTTTCAGAAATTTTTCTTCCAGAATGCGGGCGATTTTCTTCATGACGGACCGCCTGATTTCCAGTTCTACCGGCAGGTTGGGATCCTGGTGGGCCACGTTGATAGCCGTTCCTGCAACCAGGTGTATGGCATCGCTGTCGAGGATCTGTTTTACGATACGGTCGGCCGGTCCTTTTCCGAGCTCGGTACGTGGACTGTATTTATCGAGGATCTCAGCGGTCTTGCTCAGGGTAAGGATACCTTCGGTCACCAGATCGATCCCTTTCATGAAAGACAGCGGAGGCAGGTCGGGATCATCGAACTCCAGGTTGTCTTCAATTTCTATTCCCAGTTCACGGGATACGATCTCAGCCGTTGTTCCCCCGCTTATTATTTTTTTGCCGCTAAAGTCCCTGACAAGCCCGGCCAGTTCCTTATCCTTGCTTTTTTCATAAGGCGGCCCGCTGCAGATCAAAAGATGGCGCGGCTCACGGAAATAGATCACTGCAGCGCTGGTATCGTCCTTTGCCTGGTAGTTGTCGTTCGCATGTGCCTTGTTCACGATCATTGAAGCGAGTTTGCCGGCGGATATGCCGGGCTTTTCCTTAACAAGCGACAGCGCGTATTCCTGCACATTGTCGTAGCCCCATCCCAGGAGATATTTTCCCTTGCCAAGCCCCGACTGTGTAATCCCATCTGTCATAAGCAGTATGCGGTCTTCCTTTTGTGCCCTGAAGGTACATGCCCGGATCTGTTTTTCCGATCTGTCATCCGCCTCAATCGTAATGTCCTGCCACTCCGGGAGAAAAAAATCGTCGTGGCGTATTATTATGGCATCGGGATTGTCGTAGTTCAGAATGGTAGACTGCCCATCCTTGTCTATGTCGACAATGGTAAAGGTGGCATAGCTTATTTTTCGCTCACTGCAGACGGGAAGTGTGTTCATGATGATCTCCGCTATCTTGTGGGCATCTTTGTGCTCTTTGGTGAAATTGACTGCCATGGTTGCCGTCAGTGTAGCCAGCAGATTGGCTTTCACGCCATGGCCCATGCCGTCAGATAAGGCTACCACAGTGCGGCCCTCTTCCCTGACTTTCTCGGAAAGAAACATGTCCCCGCAAATACGCTCTCCGATGTGGTTGCGTTGCGACGACCCCACTTCTATGTAAAAACTATCGTCCATATATATTTTGCCGCCCGTATTTTAGTCCTTACTTGTTTTCCGGTAAGTTTCAATGATACTGTTAAGCATTTTTTCGGTCGTACTGGCGCCTTCACCCAGCGAAAAGGCAATCTGCTGAACCATTTTGAGGTTTTCATCAATCACTTCACTGACCCTGTTGATAATCTCCTCCTGCCGAACCTCTGCAACGTACATGTCACGAAACACCCCGCCCACAATTTTGCCGGGTTTAAGCGAATATATGCTCACATTCAGAAGCCGGTCATCATGCTGAACATCTTTCCCGGTAATGTTCTCGTCGTTTTCCAGGACATATGTAAACAGGTTGTAAAGATTATAGGGAAGCAGGGTTTTCAGATCCGCACCAGCCAAGCCGGGGATCACTTCATTGATCATTTCTGCATCTTCGCCGAGTACTTTAATGAAACTTTCGTTTGATTCTATCACCTTTAATTTTTCATCTACGATAACAGCGGCCGAAGGCAGGTTTTTCAGCAGGGCGGAAGTAGTGTCCGTCCGTTGTTTAAGTTTCTGATTGTCCTCGAGCAGCTCTTTTTCTTTATCGATGAGTTTGTCCTGTTGTTTTTTAAGTTTTTCGTTGTTGTTTTTGAGGATCCTGATATAGTCCTGCTTGTTTTTTACCGAATAGTTCAGGCACATTTCCGGTTTAGACAAGCCCTGGCTTATGCTGGCAGCAAAGTCACGGCAGTTCCTGAAGCCGCAGGCGCTGCAGGCTGCGCTTTCATCCATGCGTTTTCCGAGGCTTTTGAGGATCTCCTCCAGCTGGTCGTTATCCGGTTGTGAAATGCGCTGATCGTCGTTAACAAATTCCCGTTTCAGGTCCAGTTCAAGATGGTCTGTAATGTCTTTTTCCCAGCGGCTTTTATCAAAATCTTTCAGGCGCTTGTTTGCATAGTCCACCACCATGGTGTGCCGGAGGAACTTCATCGACCGGTCAGTGGTTCCCGGGCCCATCAGACAACCCAAATGATAAAAAACATTGAAATGCTTTTTCAGGCTTTCCGTATGATCGTTGAATTCATCCACCGCGTCCATCATGTTGAGTTTCCCCTCCACGGTAACCACTTTCCCTTGAAGCAGGGAGTCGTCTATGCCTGCAGCTTCCAGAATACCTTTGCTTACAGGATACAGGGACCCATGCGAGCCAATGGGGGGATCGAAATCCGAATATTCAACTTTTGACTCCTTGATATTATATCGGGCAAACAGCTCTCTCAACTCCTTAAAGGTTAAAACGATGTCAACGCGCCCGTCGCCCTTCTGAAGCCTGGCATCATGTTTGGCTGAAAGGCATGGCCCGAAAAACACAATTTTGACATCACTGCCGGCGTTTTTGCGGACGATCTTTGCTGCAGCTGTCATGGGAGTTACGATGGGGGCGAGGTTTTCGGCAATACCGGGTGCGTATTTCTCAACATAGGAAACCAGGCTTGGACAATTCGCCAGAAGATAATACTTGCCCTTGAAATTGGATAGCAGGTCACGGTACTTACGCGCTACCAGATCCACACCAAAAGACACTTCGTTTACATAATCAAACCCCAGTTTGCGAATCATCTCCACAAACTTCCGGTAGTCTGTAATATCAGGAAACTCCCCGCTTATGGTAGGGTCCACGATGGCCGCCGTCTTCTGGTCAGACTCCAGCAGGGCAATGGCGTCTTCCAGCTCACTGAAATGCGTAACGGCATCGGCAGCGCAAACGAACAAACAGCTGCCACAACCGATACAGCGACTGTGATTTACAACCGGCATGCCGTCCTTGTTCCTGGCTGTAATTGCCTTTACCGGACAAGCCCTTATGCATGCATAAGATTGCGTGCATTTCTTTTGATCAATGTCAATGATTTTCATGCCCTTTGCTTGGGTTATTACTTGGTTTGCTGACAGGCTCATGCCCTGATTCCGGGATCTGCCATAATTTTTCATCCGAAAAAGTAAGAATCCAGCAGATCTGCAATTTTCCCGGGTGTTACCTCTGTGTGCTTGCTTCCACCGATCATCAGCACGGGCCCCTTATCGCATTCACCAAAACAGTGGGACCCCCTGAAAACAACCCGCTCTTCCAGGCCCCTTTCCCTGAGATATCCCTTGATAATATTGAGTGATTGCTTGTTTCCTCTTGAAAAACAGCTGCTTCCCATGCAAATTACTATTTCAGCCTTTTCTTCCGCCATACTTCTTTTTTAAGAACAAACGCACTGCGAATTAAATACAAAATTACGTAAAGCTTTGCGAAAAACCAGTTAATTCCTTCACATCTTACCTTATATAATCTTTTTAAGATTTAATCTTAATAACATTTATCGCACAAAATCTTGGGGGTTAACGCGACTATGGTCGCAGTTCCAATTTTTTGATTATCTTTGTTCTATGGGTTTTTTGATTTGTAAATCACTGATATAAAGACATTTAGCCTTATTATTTTATTTTGTTTTATATTGTGAACAAAATATCAACGCAATCGACGCAATGGAATCTGATTTGGAGCATATTTTTGAGAAGTTTCCCAACGGCAGGAGGGAGGACCTGATTCCGATCCTGCAAACCGTACAGGATGAGAAAGGGTTTTTATCGGAGCAGGTGATCAAAGACGTGGGAAAATATCTTGACATCAGTATCAATAAGATATATGGAGTAGCCACATTTTACGACAATTTCCGTTTTGGTCCTGTTGGCAAGTATCATTTTCGACTTTGCCACGGTACGGCCTGCCATGTGGCAGGGGCCTCCACGCTCCTCAGGGAGCTCGAAAAGCTGCTTAAGGTGGGCACGGGTGAAACAGATCAACACGGGTTGTTCAGTCTTGAAGTTGTCAGTTGTGTTGGCGCCTGCGGGCTTGCGCCCCTTGTGGAGGTAAATGATGAGTATTATACAAATATCAGCCTTGACTCTTTGAAGGAGCTGGTAAAGTCGATCAGGGAAAAAGAAAACAATATCCTATGACCTTGGATGACACACAAAATCCCCGCCAGTTTTTGATCAACAAAGTTTTGTTGGATCACAGGCGCGATGAAGACGCCACAGTTCGTAAATCCTTGTCATATATTTCCGGCGAACGGGTGCACAAGACCATGATATATGTGGGAATGGCCACGTGTGGCATGATTGCCGGGGCGAAAAAAACCTATCAGGCCATTCGTGAGTATCTGGGCGATCACGGTATCGAAGCTACACTTGTGGAAGGAGGGTGCGTGGGCTTTTGCAGGATGGAACCCATCGTGGATATCCAGCTGCCCGGCAAGGCACGTCTTTCTTTTGGAAACATCACTTCGGATAAGGTACAGGCACTCCTGGACGACGTGCTGAACAACAACCTGCCGGAGCAAGATCCTGCCGGTCAGTATGAAAACCCTGTTTTGCAGCGTTGGGAAGGGGTAAGCCCCATTCACAAGCATCCATTTTTTGCAGGGCAGCAGCGTCTGATCATGGATCTGTGCGGTGTGATCGACCCTGTTTCCATAGAGAGCTATATTGCCAAAGGAGGGTACTGGGCTTTTACAGATACGATATCTGCCCAAACCCCGGCCCAGGTGTGTAAGGTCATTGAAGACAGCGGGCTTGCCGGCAGGGGCGGAGGCGGCTACCCGGCCGGCAGGAAGTGGCTGTCTGCCCTCCGGGCAGTGAGTGATAGCAAATACCTCGTGTGTAATGCGGTCGAAAGTGACCCGGGTAGCTACATGAACCGGGCCATCATCGAAAGCAACCCGCATCGGCTCATAGAAGCTTTGCTTATAGGCGCATACGCAATTGGTGCCGGCAAGGCATTCGTCTTTATCCGGGAAGAGTTCAGCCTGGCCATCGAACGACTCGAAGAGGCGATCCGGCAGGCCCGGGAGTATGGCTTGACAGGCCACCATATTCTTGACTCGGGCGTAAATATTGAGATTTCAGTCAAAAAAGGCGCCAGGGCCTTCGTATGTGGTGAAGAAACTGCCCTGAATAACAGCCTGGAAGGCAAACGCGCGATGCCCGAATTAAAACCGCCCTATCCCTCAGAAAAAGGCCTCTGGGATCATCCTACCATTGTAAACAATGTCGAAACCCTCTTTAATGTGCCTCTTATCATGAGAAACGGCGCGGATTGGTTTCGGAACACCGGAACAGAAGGCAGCAAGGGCACAAAAGTATTCACTCTCTCCGGCAAGTTGCGTAACTACGGCACCGTAGAAGTTCCGATGGGTACAACGTTCCGTGACATCGTCTGGAAGACAGGGGGCGGCATGGCCGGCGAAAAGGACTTCAAGGCCATAGTGCTGGGAATCAATAGCGGCAGCTACATCACCGGGGAAACCCTTGACACCAGGGTCGATTTTGACGAACTTAAAAAGATCGGGGGAGCGCTCGGCAGCGGAGCATTCGTTGTTCTCGACACGGGCGTTTGCATGGTGGACATGGCCCGCTTTTTTACCGCGTTCTTTAAAAACGAAAGCTGCGGGAAATGCATACCCTGCCGTGAAGGAACCGCACGCATGCTTGAGGTAATGGACAATGCAAAACGACGACCCGGGGAGAGCAAATCTTTTCAGACTCTGCAACGATTCAAAGGGGTTATGCAGTTGAAAAGCCTAGCAGGCGTGATCCGCGAAACATCGCTGTGCTCTCTGGGAAAATCTTCGCCAAACGCCATTCTGAACACCCTGAAACATTTTAAAAGCGAGTTCGATGCCCATATTTTCGACAGAAAATGTGCTGCCAACACCTGTACGGACCTGAGGGTCTTCTTTATCGATGTGGATGCCTGTACAGGTTGTACCGCTTGTTTTAAAAAGTGTCCCGTCGACGCCATCATTGGCTCGCCCCGCTATCCTCATTTTATCGTTCAGGATAAATGCATCGGATGCGGCACCTGCTTCGAAGTATGCAAGTTTAATGCGGTGCTTATCAAATAATGGAAGCCTGGTATGGAATGTAAGATAACAGTAAATAACAAGACGATAGTAGCCCGGGAGGGCGGAAGCTTATTGTCCGCCCTGCAGCAAAACGGGTTTAAAATCCCTACACTATGCCACATGAACAGGTTTTCCCCGACCGGGGCATGCCGCCTGTGTGTTGTTGAGGTGGAGGGCAAACAGGACCTGATCACTTCCTGTTCCTATCCCGTAGAGGAGGGAATGAAAGTCAGCACCAACTCACAACGCGTAATACGGGCGCGGAAATCGCTGGTGGAGCTATTGCTCTCCAACCACCCGTACGACTGCCTGTATTGCCAGAGAAACGGACATTGCGAACTGCAATGGCTGGCAGAAGAGATGAACGTTAAAGAGAGAAAGTACTTTGCAGGAAAGCTGTCCGACTTTCCGGATTACTCCAGTACCAGTGTGGCTAGAGATCCCGCAAAGTGTGTATTGTGCAGCCGCTGTGTCAGGATCTGTGAAGAGGTTCAGCTGGTTACCGCCATCGACTTTATTTCCAGGGGCAATCAAACCAAAGTAAACAGTGCTTTTCGAAAGGGGTTGAATGTCTCCTCATGCATACACTGCGGACAATGTATCCAGGTATGCCCGACAGCCGCCCTTGTCGACATATCCCACCTGGAAAAAGTGCAGGCTGCCCTGGCCTCCGGGAAAAAAGTCACATTTGCGATAAGTCCGTCTGTAATAGCCAGTCTCACCGCTGAACTGCGCCTGAAACCCAAAGACATGGTCATAAACAGGCTTACTGCGGCATTGAAACGCCTGGGAGCAAGTATGGTGTTTGACATGGGGACGGCAATCGACATCAATGTGATGGAAGAAGCGCGTCAGCTGGCTGAACGCATACAAAACAAGGAAGAAAAGCTGCCTATGCTCTCTTCCTGCTGTCCTTCATGGGTAAGGTATGTGGGCGACGCCCGGCCGCATATGTCTGACCACCTGGCTAAGGTGAAGTCACCTCAGCATATTGCAGGCAGCCTGATCAAAAAAGTGTATGCAAAAGATAACGACATACCAGCAGACGACATCTACACGGTAACGGTGATGCCATGCGTAGCCAAAAAGTATGAGTCGTCGTGGGAACAGAATACTCATAAAGGCATTGCCGAAGTAGATTCCGTTCTCACGGTTCGTGAACTGTTCAGACTCCTGCGCAGCTTTGGGCTGAGCCTGGAACATATGGAGGAAGAAAAACCTGACGCCCCATTCAGTCAGTCGTCTGCAGCAGCATTTAAGCCAGGCTATTCGGGAGGCAAAGCGGAAGCCGTGGCACGGGAATTGTTCCGTATTATGGGAGGAAAAAACAAGGAGAGCTTCCGGTTTTTGCAGCCAAAAAACCTCGCAGGCAAAAGAGAGATCCATATTACGATTGGCCGGAACACCGTTGGGTTTGCATGGGTGAGCAGCATTGCAGAAGCAGAAAAGTATTTACGTGAACTTGAAGACGAGAAACGTGATGACATCCACTACCTGGAGGTAATGGCTTGCCTCGCCGGTTGCGCGGGGGGAGGAGGACAACCCATTAGCAGAGGATTTGAACAAGTCAGGACGAGAAAGAAGATCTGTATCGATATGGAGAAATCCGGCAAACCCGGTCATGCAGCAGAAAACCCCCTGGCGATGAAGCTCTTCGACAAATATCATTTTAAAGAGAACATGATCTGGGAAGAACCGGAATAACGAAACTGGGAGTGCTACTACTATGAGTGACAGGAATAACGAAATCATATATACGGTAAAAGATCGCTGTAAGGTATGCTATACATGCGTCAGGGAGTGTCCTGCCAAAGCAATAAAGATCATCAACGGGCAGGCTGAGATTCTTACCAAAAGGTGCATCGCTTGCGGCAATTGTATACGTGTGTGCAGCCGCGATGCAAAAATGTTTGCTTTCTCCATCGACAAGGTAAAAACCCTGTTGCACAGCCACAGGAAAGTGGCAGCTATTGTGGCACCCTCTATAAGTGGCGAATTTACCGATATAAAGGACTATCGCCACTTTGTGGGCATGATCAAGGCACTGGGCTTTGATTATGTGAACGAGGTGGCGTTTGGTGCTGAACTCATCGCGAACAAATACAAGGAACTACTGGAGTCCAGGCCTAACAAACCGCTTATCTCTACAAGTTGCCCGTCGATTGTAAGTTACGTGGAAAAACACCATCCGCAGATCATAGATTCACTGGTACCTGTGGTATCACCTATGGTTGCCACCGCAAAAGTACTGAAGGAAAAACACGGCGACGACCTCGCTGTGGTGTTCATAGGGCCATGCATTGCCAAAAAAGTAGAAGCAGGAGAAGAGCAGTTCGAAGGACTTATTGATGAGGTAATATCTTTTGTGGAGCTTCGAAGGATGTTTGCCGAGAAAAAGCTCAGCGAAGACAAAGTGGAACCTCATGATTTTGATCCGCCGGTTGCCGGAAAGGGTGCCATATTTCCAATCAGCGGGGGCATGCTGCAGACCGTAGACCTGGAAGAGGATTTTGTGAAAGGGGATATTATCGTAGCCGAGGGCCGGCACGATATTATTGAAGTGCTGCGTGAGTTTGAGGAAGGCTACCTTGAAGCCAAAATGTTTGATCTCCTGTTGTGCAACGGCTGCATAAACGGCCCGGGGATGAGTCACAGCCGGCAGTTTTTCTACAAGAGAAAAAACATTTCAAACTTTGCGAAAAGGAGAAACGACCTTATTGACCAGGAGCAATGGCAGAAAGACCTTGAGACCTATCTTCAGCTTGAGCTGAGCAGGTCTTTCGCTGCCGACGACCAGCGTTTCCCGGACCTGCCGCGCGAAGAGGAAATAAAAGAAGTGCTTCGTCGCTTTGGCAAAAAAGAGCCTGAGGATGAGCTGAACTGCGGAGCATGTGGTTACGATACCTGCTACGAACATGCAGTTGCCATTTTGCAGGGATTGGCAGAGTCGGAAATGTGCCTGCCGTACACCATAGATAAGTTACACGAGTATATTAAGGAGCTGGACAAGTCGAACAAGAAGCTGGCCAGCACACAGGACGCCCTGAAACAAAGCGAAAAGCTTGCCTCGATGGGGCAGCTGGCAGCCGGTATCGCCCACGAGGTAAACAATCCGCTGGGCGTGGTCATCATGTACAGCCATATACTGCTCGACGAAATGGATCCCTCTTCGCCTTTTTACCGCGACCTGAAGATGATAGTGGAGCAGGCAGACCGCTGTAAAAAAATCGTCGGAGGCCTGCTGAACTTCGCCAGGAAAAGCAAGGTGAAAATTGACAGGGTGGACGTCAGGAAACTTATCAACGGCGGACTGAAAACCTTTGTTCTGCCTGAAAATGTGGATCTGGATATCCGCATCAATACACGGAACCCCGACATCGAATGCGACCATGACCAAATGGTCCAGGTGTTTTCGAACCTCTTCAAAAACGCCATAGATGCCATGCCCGATGGAGGCAAGCTAAGTATCGTGGTAAGCGAAAAGGAGGATGAAGACAAGCTGGAGATCAGGATATCTGACACCGGAACGGGAATATCCAAAGAAAACCAGGAAAGGATGTTTGAGCCCTTCTTTACCACCAAGGAAACCGGGCAGGGGACAGGCCTTGGACTTCCCATTATTTACGGCATCATTAAGATGCATTCTGGCAGCATCTCGGTTGATTCTAACGACGACCCGCAGAAAGGGGCCACAGGAACCACTTTTTACGTAAGCCTGCCCCGCAAATCCAAAGAAAAAACAGAAAGTAAAAAAGACGAAGAATTTATCGGATAAGCCCATAAATCATAAATATCATGCTTAAACAAGAAAAGAAAACCATACTCATCGTCGACGACGATGTAGATTATCTCTTTCAGATGAGAGAGGGTATCAGGGATATGGGTTTTGATGTGATCACAGCCGGGACCCAGAAAGAAGCTGAGGACATCATTGAGCGCACCCGCCCGGATCTGGCGATCCTTGACCTGATGATGGAAAACCAGGATACGGGTTTTATCCTGGGACACAGGATAAAAACCAAATATCCGGATGTGCCCGTGATTATTGTATCCGCGGTGACAGCAGAAACAGGTATGTTGTTCGACGTGACCACGGAAGAAGAACGCGACTGGATCAAAGCTGATCTTTTCCTGGATAAGGGCATCCGGATGGATCAATTGCACAGGGAGATAAAGAAGCTGTTAAAACTTTAGACATGGAGAAACTGAAGCTTCTTGTTGTGGACGATGAGCCGGGCATACGCAGTGGCGTAAGCCGCATACTGGAAAACTATACGGTTAGTTTTCCCTTTATGGATGAAGATTATGGTTTCGATGTGGATGTGGCCGAAACGGGAGAAGAAGCGCTGAAAATCATTAAAAGCAAACCACTGGATATCGTTTTGCTGGATAATAAGCTGCCGGGCATCCAGGGAGTGGAGGTCCTTGAATACATAAACCAGCAAAATATCGATGTGGTGGTGGTTATGATTACTTCCTATGCATCGCTTGAGTTAGCAGTGAAAGCCACCCGGAAAGGGGCTTACGACTTTGTGCCCAAGCCCTTTACGCCAAAAGAACTGCGGGCTTCGGTAGAGACGATCACAAAGCAGCTTTTCCTGCGCAGGATGACCAAAAAGCTTAACACAGAAGGCCGGCAGGTGCGTTTCCAGTTTTTATCCGTGCTGTCACATGAGCTTAAGTCTCCCCTCAATGCCATCGAAGGCTACCTGAAAATGATGCAGGAAAAGAAATACGGGGAGCAGATCACCGAATACATGGAAATGATCGACAGATCCCTGCACAGGTTGCAGGGTATGAGGAACCTTATCATGGACATGCTCGACTTTACAAGGATAGAAAGCGGCAAAAAGAAACGAAAAATTGAACCTGTAAGCCTGTGCGAGATCATACAATACTCTATTGAAGCTTTTCAGCCGCTGGCCATACAAAAAGATGTTGACGTGTACCTGAATTGCAATGAAAAAATAACCCTGGACGCCGACCGCCAGGAATTGGAAATAGTTTGTAATAATCTGATTTCCAATGCTGTAAAATACAATAAAGTGGGTGGAAGGGTAGATATTGATCTCAAAAAAGACAACGGCAGGGTGATCATGGCCGTATCAGACACAGGTATCGGCATGGAGCCGGAAGACACCAAAAGGCTTTTCGAGGATTTTGTGCGCATAAAAAGCAAGGAAACCAAAGATATCAGCGGCAGCGGCCTTGGACTGTCGATCGTGAAAAAAGTACTTGATCTGTATGGTGCCTCTGTAAGTGTTGACAGCCAGCCCGGCGAAGGGAGTTGCTTTACAGTCGTTTTTGACCAGGGGGAAGAATAAATCTCTTAATGAACTATCATATATCAGCTAATATCTGCAAAGCATGGGAAAGAATAAACAAAAAGAGTTGCCCGGAAAAACTGTTGAGAGGCTGAGTCAATACAGGCGGATCCTCTACAACCGGATCAGGGAAGGCAAAACCAACATCTATTCGCACGAACTTGCCAAAATGATGAACCTGACACCTGTCCAGGTTCGCAGAGACCTTATGCTTATCGGTTATTCAGGAAGCCAGAGCAAGGGCTACGTCGTAAAAGACCTGGTGGATCTGATAGGAAAAATCATCGACAGCGACAAAGGTCAGAAGATCATCATTGTGGGCATGGGCAACCTCGGACGTGCCATAACAAGTTATTTCGCAGGCAAAAGGGATAAACTATCTATCGTTGCTGCTTTCGACAATGATCTTCAGAAAACAGACCGGGTTGTTGCCGGCATTCCCTGTTACCATATAAATCAGATTAAAAATTATGTGGAGAAAGAAAAGATCAGCATCGCCGTGCTTACCGTTTCGCCGGAAGCAGCTTACGACGTAAGCAAGATGCTTCTGGAAGCCGGCATAAAGGGCTTGCTGAATTACACTTCTGTGCCCCTTAGTGTACCTGAAAACGTACATCTTGAAGAATATGATATTGTAACCTCACTTGAAAAACTAGCTTATCTTGTAAAATGAAAGTCTATTACCATACAGCAGAAGCAGCAGGAAAAATCAAAAATGCCGTTGTTACAACCGGTTCCTTTGATGGAGTGCATGTGGGCCATAAACTGATCATTGAAAGGCTCAACGAGATTGCTGAAGAAATTGGCGGCGAATCGGTACTCATCACCTTCTATCCGCACCCCAGAAAAGTACTCTATCCCAATCACCAGGACCTTAAAATGATCAGTTCGCAGGAAGAGAAAATCGAGTTGTTGGAAAAAGCCGGATTGCAACACCTGATCATCATTCCGTTTTCTCTTGAGTTTTCAAAAACCTCTTCGCGTGATTTTGTTGTAAACATGCTTATCGGCCACCTGGAAGCCAGGGTTATCGTCGTTGGCCATAATCATCATTTTGGGTATGCCAGGAAAGGTGATTATTCCTATTTGCATCGCCTCAGCAGGGACATGGGCTTTGGCGTGGAAGAGATCCCGCTTCAAATGATAGAGAACGAAACCGTAAGCTCTACCAAGATACGCAGGGCACTGCAGGAAGGCAACATCCAGAGGGCGAACGCCTACCTGGATCATCAGTATATCATAAAGGGCCAGCTTTACCAGGGCCCCGTTCACACGGATGTCAGCCAGCAGGCAGTGATCGGAATACAGATCACCGCGGAAGAGAAACTGATCCCCCCACCGGGTATCTATGCTACCAATTTGCTTATAAAACAAGACTGGCTGAAGTCAATGACCTATATTTCCCATGATGCCAAAAAACAACCGAGGGTGGAAAGCTTTCTGATCTATGATACCCTCGATGCGGGAGAGCACGCCGGCACCCTCTATTTCTACAAGCGTGTCTGGGAAGGAGATCCTGCAATCAACGGATCCATAGATAAACATGCTGTTTCTGAAGCCAGGGAAATGGTAGAAGACCTCATCTATTAATACATAAACCCGGTAAAAATGGCTGACCCGAATACGATGACTGTTACTTTTCTGGGTACCGGGACTTCTACCGGAGTGCCTGTGGTGGCATGCGACTGCCACGTGTGCGTCAGCAACGATCCGCGGGATCACAGACTCAGAACCTCCGTAATGATTGAGGTGCAGGGAGAACACTACGTGATAGACTGCGGACCCGACTTCAGGTACCAGATGATACGTGAAAAAGTGGACGACATATCCGCCATCCTCTTCACCCACGGCCATCGGGATCATATTGCAGGGCTCGACGACGTAAGAGCCTTCAATTACGTACTGAATAAAACTGTGGATATCTATGCCACCGAAAAGGTGATCGACTCTATAAACAAGGAATTTCCCTATGTCTTGAAGGAAAAACGGTTTTTCGGGGCACCCCAGCTGCATTTTCACATAATCAGCAATAACCCTTTTACAATTAATGGGATAGAGTTTACTCCCATAGAAGTATTGCATCATAAAATGCCTGTCTTTGGTTTCCGTGTCGGGGATTTTTCATATGTCACAGATGCCAGTCACATCGAAGAAAATGAGATCAATAAAATAAAAGGGAGCAAGGTGCTCGTTATTAATGCACTGCGCAAATCCAAGCATATTTCCCATTTTTCTCTTGAAGAAGCATTGGAGGTTATCGAAAAGGCAAAACCCCGGCAAGCCTGGATCACCCATCTCAGCCACTTTATGGGACTTCATGAGGAAATCAACAACATTTTGCCCGACAACGTGGCACTGGCCTACGATGGGCTCAAAATTTCCATATGATCAGGGAACTTCCTCTGCCTGGTAGACCCGGGCGAAAACACGTATTTGGTAATGCGGTAATTAAATTATTTTAATGCTTTTTATAGCCTGAAACCCCCTTAAAGAGCAAAAAATATCGTATTTTTGTAAAACCTATAGTAAATTCGTAAATAATGATCTATACGCCGCAAACATACCGTATCCCCGATAAAAGAATGCAACCCTTTATAGATGCAGACGAGATATGGGGTTTTATCAACGATGTAAAGCCTGATAAGCATCGTGTACGGGATGTGATCCAGGCTTCTCTTGATAAAAAACGTTTGTCGCTTGAAGAAACTGCCGTACTTATCAATGCTGACGATCCGGAGCTTATAGAGGAAATCAAAGAAGGTGCGCGGGAGTTGAAAGAAAAGGTTTACGGCGAACGCATTGTGCTTTTTGCACCATTATATGTTGGCGACCTGTGCACGAACAATTGCCAGTATTGCGGCTTCAGGTCCTCCAACAAAGGGGTTAAGCGTATCACGCTCAATGAAGATGAGCTGGTCACTGAAACCAAAGCATTAATAGATCAGGGGCACAAACGATTGATCCTTGTTTACGGGGAGCATCCAAAATATTCTGCCCGTTTCATTGCCGAAACCGTTAACATTGTATATAATGTCAAACACGGCAAGGGTGAGATCAGGCGTGTGAACATCAACGCAGCGCCTTTCGATATACCCGGTTTCAGGACTATTAAAGAAGCGGGTATCGGCACGTTTCAAATATTCCAGGAGACCTATCACCAGCCTACCTATATGAAGGTGCACCTGGGCGGTATCAAGCGAAATTACGACTGGCGCCTGACTGCCCTTGACCGGGCGCAGGAAGCCGGAATTGACGATGTCGGCATCGGTGCCTTGTTTGGCCTTTATGACTGGCGTTTTGAGGTGCTCGGGCTGGTGAGGCATGTCAATCATTTTGAGGCAGTGTATAACGTGGGCCCTCATACGATCTCTTTTCCCCGGATACAAAATGCCATGTCGCTGGATATCGACAAGGATAACCTGGTTAAAGACGATGAATTTGTCAGGCTTGTAAGCATTCTTCGCCTGGCAGTACCGTATACGGGCATGATACTTACCGCCCGCGAACCTGCCCATACCCGCGACCAGATCCTCCGGTTCGGGGTTTCTCAGATCGATGGTGGGACAAACCTTGAGCTGGGCGGCTATTCCAAAGGGAAACATGACACCCAGGATTTAAGCAAGGGGCAGTTCCAGATCAATGACAACCGGTCGCTGAGTGAAATCATGGATGAACTTATCAAGACGGGATATATACCTTCTTTTTGCACCGCATGCTACCGGTTAGGGCGGACAGGAGAACATTTTATGGAATTCTCTGTCCCGGGATTTATTAAGAGGTATTGCACGCCTAATGCCTTGCTTACTCTTGCAGAATACCTTGAGGACTATGCATCCGATGACACAAAAAAAGCTGGTTATAAGCTTATTGAGAACAAAATAGAAGAGCTTGGACAGGAGCAGAAAGTTGCCAGGCTGAAAGAAAAAATTGACAAAATTAAATCCGGTCAACGGGATCTGTATTTTTAAATCGTAGGATTATGCAACAAACCATGATTCTGGGCATTTTGGTGTTCGACCGCATCAAGGAAGCGGGGAAAACACAGGAAGTTCTGAGCAAATACGCCGAAGTCATTCGAACAAGGCTGGGCTTTCATGAGTTGTCAGACAATGTCTGCAGCCGGGTGGGTACCATTCTCCTGGTGCTCCATGGAAAGCCTGAACAATGGCAAGCCTTGCGTGAGGAGTTGGCTCTAATCGGGGGCGTCGAAATCAAGGAGATGAAATTCGATCATATGAACTATTAAATCCTGAAAACATGTCAGAAGTAAGAATTTTGGGCGTTATGGTTGAATCCAGGACCACAGCTGCACAGGCAGTGCAGGACATACTCACAAAATATGGTTGTACCATCCGCACACGCCTTGGGTTGCATACCCTCGAACTAGAGGATTGCGAAAACTGCGGACTCATCCTTCTCGAACTAACCGGTAGCCAGGAAGAATGTATGCGGCTTGAAAACGAATTGTGGAAACTGGATAATGTGAAAGTGCAGAAAATGGTTTTCTGAATAAAACAACACCTGCACTGTTTTAGCTTAACGAAAATATAAAAACTGATAAGATGGCAAAACTTGTTCATTTTTCTGAAGCAGCCTCACTTGCTCTTCATGCTATGGTATTGATCGCTAAATCAGATAGCCATATCAATGTAAACAGTATAGCAGAGGAGATGGGCGCATCCAGAAATCACCTTGCGAAAGTGCTTCAGCAGCTCGTCAAACATAATTACCTGAAATCAGTACGCGGTCCCAGCGGAGGATTTATTCTTGCAAAACCGTCCGATGAGATCACTGTTCTGGAGATCTATGAGGCTATTGAAGGGAAAATTGATGTTCCGGAATGTCCGCTGGATCGTAAGATCTGTCCTTTCGATAAATGCCTGATGAATGGATTGGTTTCTGATGTTACGATGCAGTTTAAAAAATATTTTCAGGAGCAAAGCCTTGAAGATTTTGTTACCCGTACCTGATGAGAAAAAGCAAAAAAGTATGTTGTACGCCGAAACTGCCTTTTGTAAATTCTGGAATTTTTCTGTA
>PWRF01000322.1 GCA_003556325.1 Bacteroidales bacterium
GCTGCCTTCCTCCCTCGATAACAGCAAGTCCTAGCCTCTTCCAGAGCTTAGCCGGGTTACTGTAGAGTGAGAGATCTCCGCATTCACCGACTATCTGTGCAAGCCCTAGCTCTCCAAAACCTCTCGTTGCTACGGCCCAAGGATGGACAGGAAGAGTTCGGGCTACCTTCCTCATGTCCTTCTCGAAGTCCTTCCTCCTGGATTCGAGAATCCTTCGGGCTGCGAAGAGGGAATCGCAGACCACAAGGGCCTCTCTAACGAGAAGATGTTCCGCACCATTTCGCATCGACTTGTACAGCTTACCAGCTTCGTCCTTAACCTTCTTCCTCGAAGCTTCGGGCATAGTCGCCGCGCAAAGACGCCTGCACTTAGCTTTGATTCGTAATGTAATTGCCTTCTCGGCGCGGTGAATATCTTCTCTGTTGCGATGATGCTCCCGAAGAAGATCGCACGCATGATCGATATCTACTTTGCTAGACTGTATCTGACTACCTGGATCTACTGTATCCATCTTGCTCTCCTGCTTTGGGTTATAGAAAAACAGCGAGAATACTTTTTACGGGTATCATTGGAGGTAGACTCGCTGTGGCTCGGGGAAAATCGGGAAGACACTTTGATCTTGGGTAACAGGCAGGTCGCGAGTCTTCCCTTAAAAAGAGAGAGAAGGAAAAGCCTTATTGGGTGTCATGGCTAGCATGACCTTCTCTCTAAAGTAGAAACATGATGGCAAATATTCGTTGGGTAACATGATCAAGGAGGCCATCTTAAAAGATGGGAAGACAGGTCTGGTCGGGATCTCAATGCTCGATTAGTCTTCCCTGAAAATTTGAAGGGCAGCAATCATTTGGGTAACACGATGAGCAAGGCCCTTCAGTAAAAAAAGGGAGAGAAGGAAGTTTCGAGACGGGCAACACAAGGAGTCTGACCTTCTCTTGAAAGATAGGGGAAGACACTTCGGGGCAGGGTATCAAGGAGCCAAAGGTCTTCCCCTGGAAGGTCGAAGGGCAGAGTTTCTTTGGGCAACATTTAGGAGGTAGCACTTCGTTGAAAAGGGAATAGGTCACGGAGGAACCGGGTGACAGATAGACTAAGGACCTGCTGAGAAAAGGAGGGCATTTACCTTCTGGATATCAAGAGTCATCAAGGCCCTCCGTTGAAAAGAAAAGCAGGTCATCCTGTCTTTGGGCAACAATTTTGTCACAGACCTGCTGAAAAAGGAGGGTAACATCCCAATAGGCATCATTGTCTTTGGGACCCTCCGGTGAAAGAAGACAGATCTATTGGGAGGCTGTGTAACAAAGATCTAAAGGATCTGTCTAAAACAGTGAAAAGAGGCTAACACCTGTAGAGAAAAATGAAGGAGCAATGGGAGAGTGGGTATCATGATTCGTGCGCCCCTTCAAAGGCAATGAAAAAGAATGCGGGAAACAGTCCATGTTGGGGTAACAGATGGGCTAAGGTCTCCCGCAAAAGCGTATAACTACATTGAATAACAATGCGCATCTGGCGCTTCTCGAAAAGAAAGCGGGAAACAAAAGTTGGTCGGGTAACAGCGGTGGCGAGGTTTCCCGCAAAGAGGGCACGCTCACTCGGGGGTATCAGGCCGAGATTGGCCCTCTTATCAAAGCTATTCAGATATCAATGCCGGTAAACATGGGGTCGGGTAACGCTGGTGGCATGACCGGCAAAACTAGGCGAGGACGATTCAAAGCGGTCACAGGGTAGCACTTGTTCTGAGGAATCACCCTCTCAATTTCTGGAGATCTTCTTCTGTTAGGTCTTCACCAACTGTTCGAGTAACTCTTGGTCTGATCCTCTCAAGCCACTCCACTCGTTCAGTCTCGGCCTTGATTTGGGTTCGGTAGTGCTTGATCGCCAAATCGAGATCTTCTGGAGTAGCGTAACGAAGCATTTTACCTCCGGGAATGGGTAATCGGAAATCCATCAGCCGAGTCTTGGCTTCGGCCATGACCCTCTTACCACGGGAACTCTTGGAGTACCTCGGAGCCATCCATATCTCTCGACGCTCTTTGCGACCCTGATAACGGACCAGATCCCAGCAAGCCCGCCTGATAAGACGATCCGGAATCAAAGCTTCGAGGACTCCTTTTCGAGTCTTACACCACTTCTCCAGCAACTTCGCAGCGGCGTAGTTGTCGCCTTTGGACTTACTCAAAGCTTCGGTAACTAGATCGGATAGGGTCATAGAAGTATCAGAGATTCGAATAGTTGAAGAGAAAAAACCCCTCCTTCCCTCCAAGGGAAGTTAAAAGAGAAGGAGGGGCAAGAAACGCGCTCAATGAGCAACGCTTCTCAATCTTCCTCTTCCTCGGCCTCTTCGGCTTCGAGGACACCCATCGCCCGCATCTTCTGGGTCTGGGCTTCCAACTCGGCCTGAAGCTCCTTCAACTGCTCCTGCTTCTTGGCCAAGCGTTCCTTCGCCTTCGCGATCTTCTCAGGAGAAGGCGGGAGTGGCATCAACTGACCACAAGATTCGCACCTTGGTCGGGGAATTCTCTTTCGCCGAGTCTTCGGCTTCACTTCCTTTTTGCTAGCCATAACTGTCTCCTAACTGTAGCTGTATCTGTAAATACGATTGATTCAGGTCGAGTTCCTCTCGATCCAACTGCGACCATACTACAAAGCAGGGGCATTGTCAAGCAGAAACGATCTGAACTTCTGTAGAATCTGGATCATTCTTTCTACATCCGTGCGGGAAATATCCTCCTCGAAGGAATCCTCCGAGACTGTACTCACGCCGTAGACTTCAGCATCCTCGCTATCTCTAAGGAAGAGGAACTCCAACTCCCAGTCCCCAAGAACCCATTCCAACTGAACCCCGCCTTCCATAGTTGGAAAGACTTCGGGAATAGGAACTTCTGCCTCCACCACTATTCGTGGAGTGACTTCGGCTAGAAAAGACAGAAGTTCCTTTTCTACCTTCGAGCCGTACTCCGTCCACCCGTCTTCTAAGGTAGATAGCTCCTTCAAACGGTCTTGGAACTTCTTGACCATCTACTCGGACTTCGGCTCGGTTTCGGACGCTTCGGGCTCAGGCTTCGGCTCAGGTATCGGGCCGCAAACAGCGGCATGGGCCTGGAACACCTCCTTGAGTCCTTCCAACTTGAAGCTCCAAGTCCACATCCGGCTAATCCCAGAGTATCGAATAATGAGCCGTTCGCTCCCCAGTAGCTGAGACAAGTACCTGTGAGCATTCGGGATCCTCAAAGTAGACGGGGTAGAGCTGACCGACCTATCCGTAATAGGCTCTCCGGAATCGAATCGAAGCATAACGCTGTCGAGACTGGAGTCGGGGGTCCCGTCCATACCCGGAATGTGAAGTCCCAGGCCCACCAACCGCCCTCCCTCACAAAGACCTACTATAGCAATCTGAGAAGACTCCTCGGCTTGCCTGACGAAGTAAGCCCGAGGCTCATCAGTCATGGCATCTTTGTCTTCTTCGACCTGCCAACCCGCACCGAGGCAGAAGAAAATAGCAACTACAAAAATCAGGAATCGGCTCAACCACATCATCGTTCTCTCCTCTACTATCTTGAGTTATCTCGTGAATTATCTAGGTTACTTCTCCCGCCCCTGCGAGACTCGGAATAGTGGGCAACGAACCCGCAACTTCCACTGGTCAGATGGAAGTCAGCCGCAGTGTCCACGAGTAACCAACTCGTTTCTTCTCGGCATATCCCGTCAAATCTTGAAAAAGGATCTCTGGGCTGACTACTGAGGAGCGGGGAAGTACCTCATCAGCGACCAGCCAGCACCGTCCAGCTTATAGCCCCAACCCCGGAGAAAGAAAGAGCGGTGGCAGAGATCCAGGACCTCTATTCAATATGCGCTTTTGACGCCTCGCCAGGCTTCTATGGGACAACATCCCTCCACCTACTACGACGAAGCTTTTACTTCTAACATAAATTTTACCGTCTCTTTTCTCTCACCAGGTTAGACGGTGCGGCAGACTGGGAGAGCAAGTATTCGATCTTGGAACGATCCGCTAGTTGTAGCAAGCGGCCAACTTTCTCACTGTTTTCGACCGTGAGAGTGGACGGCCTGAGTTTATAGGGTCTATCGGCGAGACCACTCGCATAGTTATGTAATTATGTCGGGAATGCGGGATCCCCTCAAAGAGATTCCGGACCATCCCTGGCCCCTGGGCAGTCGAAGATTCACTCGTCTAACTCTATCCTGGGTTCAGCCATCACGTTGCGAAAGAAGACATCGGGATCTTCCCCGATGATCGCGCAAAGCTCTTTTAGCTCAGCTTCTCGATTCTTCTTGTTATCTTCAAGGTGAGATCTCACCAACTCCCTAGTAGTTTCGTACAAAAGCACCTGAATATCCGGCAAATTCATCTGCTTCATCTCCTTTAGACGATCTCAAGAAGAGGCTCAAGCAAGCCGCCCGAGGAGAGAGACGAGAGCTAACCCGCCTGATCCCTCTTATTCAAACCGCCCATCCCTATTCAACTGTCCTGTCTGGGCAACTGGATTCGAACCAGCAACCTCCTGCTAGCTCCTAAATGAGTCTTTTCTCTTTGTACTAGCCTTATTCCGAGAACCGAAGTTGGGCGTAAGTGAGTGACAGTTGGGACAAAGCAACTGTAGATTCGACTCGACATTATTTGTCCAGTCCCCATCTACATGATGAACAGTAAGAGGGATCAGCCCTGTGTAAGCGTTCACCGCCGACCACCCGCAATCAGAACAACTATGCCCGTGTCTCTCGAAAAGATATCTTCTGACTTGCCTGTGGACTCCGCTAGAACTTGAACCCGACTCCAACCCTGCCTTCCACAAGTCTATATAATCTTTGTGAATCTTATCGCCCCGACACTTCGAAGAACAGACCCTCGCTCTCCTAGTCTTAACCGGGCTGGAGCAAACCTCGCAAAGCGTTTTCTCAAGAGCCTTCCTTTTAGGGTTCGTGCTGTTGTTATAGGAAACCGCACAACCCTTGGAGCAAAAACTATTGCCTGTCTTGCTCTTCGCTACCTCAGAAGGTGTCTTGAGGAAAAGCTCTCCGCAGAAAGAGCACCTTACCTCCACCGAAGTTCTCTTTGCAGACCACTGACAATCATCGGAGCAGAAGACTCTCCACCCCATCTTCTCGTACTCTCTGATCCTATACAGAGGCTTCGAGAAGTCGCTCCCGCAGTAGGAACAGGAAACGGTCTTGGACTCTTGAGCTATCATGGTGGAGGCAGGTGCTCTTCCAGGTTGAGCTATACCCAGATAGGAAGGGGAGAAAGGAGCACTTGCCCTGGCTCCCCTACCTTAAGTAGAAGGGTCCGAAGGAAGAACTAGTCGTCGTACTCCTCCTCCTCTTCCTCTTCCTCCTCTTCCTCTTCCTCCTCTTCCTCTTCGACTTCCTCTTCGACCTTCGCGGAAGCCAACATCGCCTTGATTCTGTCGGCCTCGGCCTTCAGCTTTTCGAGACGCTCCTGCTTCTTGGCCAACTGAGCCTTGCGCTTCTCGACCTGCTCAGGGGTCAACTCCTTGGGCTTCGGCATCAGCCGATGGCAGGTCGGACAACGTGGCCTATCTACTTTACTCTTTCGTCCCATTACACCTTCTCCTGGTCTGGTTTGATCCTATCGAGAGGCGAGGCTCCTCCCGAATTTCTTCTTGGAAAAACGCCTCGTTCCTTGTCATCGTACCCGCAACTGGAACCAGTCCGGGCATCACTGCAATCACAGTCCTAGCTCAACCCGCAGAAAATGTCAAGCCTAAAAGAAAGAAAGGAGCTTCTAAAGTAGCCTACGGGGATGGCCCGAGTCTCCCTTCTTCCCCGTTTAACGGACCCTGTCCAGGACACACTGGGGATCCTTCTTGAGCAGTTTCTGCAAATCAACCAGCTCTTCGTACACACCTGTCACAGCTTGGCAGGTCTTGGCAGACTGCTCCTCAAAAACACCCAGGCGCTCGACAATCTTTCTGGACAATTCAGCCAGGTCTTTGTCCCCGGAGCACACCAATCTGTCACAAAGCTCTTTAGCGGAATCGTTTATGTCGTCCGCAAGACCTTCTAGACTAAGACTCTTGGCGAGCAAAGACCTCGTAACCTCAAGGCAGCTACCTTCGTCTCCCCCACACACTAGACACTTACCGCTTGTCTTGTTGCCTGCTCCGTTCCCTACACTCATCTTGTTCTCCGATTGTTGCTATCTGATTGTTGCTATCCGATTGCTGCTTGCTTTCTATCTGTTTGCCTCGTGACCGTCATCTACCCGAATTAGGCTTCGGACATCTTGGTCGAGAACCAGAGACGAAGTCAAGACAAAAGAGGGAGTCCCCTTCGCGCCCTGAAAGAGAAGAAATAGATCGCAAGAAACGCAAGAATAGATTCTATTCAAACGGCACATCTCTCTTCTTAGCTTCAAAGCTCGCCCCTCTTACTCGTCTATCTTACTCGCCTATCCACTCGTCTATCTTAATGGAAAAACATATTCGTTTTGTGCTACGGAGTCTTAGGTCCACACTCGAACCTCCAGAAAAACTTCCCCGAAGCGGAGACGACAGAGCGAAAACTCCCAGAGCGAGTCGAAACAAGAGAGCCATCGCCAGCCTTGGAAAAACATTTGGAAAAACATTTTAGATTTGTAGTACCTGTTCTTAGGCCGATTTTGAGTTCAGGGGGGTAGTTTTCCCGAAGCGGAGACGCAAACTACCGTCAAACTCCCTTCTTGTATCTTCAAATATGTGTTTTGAATATGCGTTTGTGATACCAAAACTGTAGACATTTCGTTTCAAAAATCGCTAGACATTTCGTTTCAAAAATCGCTAGACATTTCGTTTCAAAAATCGCTAGACATTTCGTTTCAAAAATCGCTAGACATTTCGTTTCAAAAA
>PWRF01000199.1 GCA_003556325.1 Bacteroidales bacterium
ATCACGCTCCTCTCCTGCCTGGTGCATGCGGAAAAGCCGATCTGCGTCTCCATTATGGGAACAGGCTACTCCTGGCTCCGGCCGTTTCTCCTCCTGATGGGTTCCCACTTCGCCTACTGCCATTGTGGGGCTGGCGACGCCCCTGCAGCAGGCCAGTTCCATATACAGGAGATGAAACAGGTCCTCTCCCTGCTCTCCCACAACCGCTGACCCCAAACACAAGATGCTCCAAACAACAGATACTCTTCCCTGAAGACAACACCAGAAACAAAAACGACTCTTCTCCAGAATTCTGATCGCGAGGGTTCTTTCCTGAATTCTTCGGAACGTGGGAAAAGATCCCGTTTGAGATCCCCCATCTCTTTCATCCCCGATGCAACAACCGGATCATTGAGGATGACTGAAGCAGGTGCGGCGCGGGTATCGGGGGGCGGGGTCAAGCGAAGGGGATCAGGATGACAGAGCTGATAAACCCTTGCTCGAAAGAGCAACCTGAAAGGCGATTGCAAAGTTTTCGGGCTTTTATCTGCTCTGGCAGCCAAAGGAAGCATTCCCGCCCCTCCCGCGCCGCACCTGCGGATACCCCGGCCAACATCCCCTTGCGAAGCATTTGCGGATGGGGAGAGGGGCGGTTGGGGGTTTCTGATACTCAATACTATTAGTCCTTCTCCAACGTAACTCCATGCCTGTCTCTGACTCTTCTACCACGAATACTCTTAAAGCCTGAAGCTGGAGCCATTGATATGAATGTAGGAATATAATGACAGTACAAATGTATCTGTTCTGGAACCTGCGTATGGTACGTGAAAGAGGTATTTTTAAACTGATTCAGCCAACGGTATACGGATATGTCCGGGGCACAGGAACACATCAATGCACACTCTGTACGTTTCAGGAGAATTGATCGTCTCTCCTTACTGGCACTGATCAGTTCTCTGTTATGTTCCTGTTTTATTCTCCTGCTCTACTATGGGTACTATTCAGATGATAATGATTTATTACTCATTTTAAACTATCTAAAATACCTCATAATACTCCTCCTTGGGGTCTCTCTCTATCAATATTATAAAACAAAATCTGATATCATTATCATTCCAATCCTTGTGGCATTGGCTGTCGTCTGGTTTGCAGGTTTTGACGCTGCATACAGGTGGGACGCGATACAGCATGTCGCACGGGCAAACTTTTATCTGGGTTCTGATGTTGTCACTTTTTTTTCCTCGTCAGAACGAACCTCGTTTGTATATGTTATATGGGGCTTCATGTATCGTCTCTTCGGAGAGTCTGAAGTCGTTACACATCTTACAAATATGGCAATCGGATTTGCAGGGATTTGTGGGATATTTTTACTTGCAAAAGAGATATATGGCAAATTCGAGGCTGTTCTCGCAGTGATCATCGCCCTTACTCTTCCTGCGTTCTTTATCGTGAATAAATGGGCGTACCTGGATATGCCTCTTATGTCTTTTAGTATATTCTCGATTCTGTTTCTTGTAAAATATGTAAAGACCCCAACAAACTCCTTCTTATGGCTGTCATTGATCTTTGCTTTCTTCTCTACCGGTATAAAAGAACCAGGAATTTTGCTATTTCCACTGATCATCATAACATTATCCGGATACAGACTGTTGTCCAGGTCAACTCTGATACCTGTTCTGATCGGGTTCATCGCAAGCCTGTCTTTGCTTGCGATCATGATGTCGTTTGTTTCACCACATATCGGATCGGAATTTTCAATCATAACGCCATTCTATTATGGTCTTGATGCATTTCCATTATGGCTTTCCTCACTCAATCAGCAAACTCTTATGATCCTCTGCTCCGGACTCCTTTTTTTGAGTATTGTGCCGTTTTTTACGTCAGAACGAAGCAGTATGTTCTACATATCCATCCTTGTAGCACAAGTAATGACCATTATCGGTCTCTCTCTCTTTCCTTCGCAATTTCTCTTTGAATATCCAGTCATTCCATACCACAATTATACCTTCTACTATGGACCACTTGCACTTGTCGCTCTCACGATTGTATGGTGTCTTCTGCGGAAAAAAATCTCCCTGAACTGGTTGCGTGTAAAAGAATCAGGCATTCTCCTTCTTTTTGCAGGACTGTTCATCTTGTTCTTTATGATCAATTCCAGGATGGTCGGCAACGGCATAGAAGATATAATTGACATGGTAATGCTGGATTTCCGCTATCTTATACCGGCACTCCCTGCATTTATCATTCTGTGTGCAAAGGGAGTGGAAACAGCACTCTCCTCAAATGCCCGCCCATTGCTTAAAAAAGGTTTTCTTCTGATTGTTTCAGTTATCATAGTAATAAATCTCATCATGTCCTTTAATCTTGTATTTTACTATGCAAGTTCCGGGGACAGCCATCTTGAAGGATACCAGATCGCAAAAACAATCCCGGATAATGATGTAATATACACGTATTGGCCATTTTACTACTTCCCTGAAGATATTGTTATGGATGTTGGGAAATATGATTGGAAATCTTCCAAAATGACTCAAAAATGCCTGTACACAAGGACAATACTTCCTGGGAGTGCAGTACTATTCAACAGTCATTTCTTAACCCACAATGATGTTCAATTTATTAACGTTACGACTATTGAGTCCCGCTCTCCCTACCTGGACCCTCTGTTTCCGTCTGTTTCTGAAAAAACTGCAGATACCGTGTCCTTTGGGAAGAATATAGATAATCCATACGAATGTGGCACCATAATATCATTTGGTGCCGGAGGAAACGCACAACAATACCAGGTTTCCGGGTGGTCATTCCCTGAAGATGGCATAACCTGGACAAGCAGCCAGAAAGCTGTGCTGGCAGTCCAGCCACAAAATACCAGTTCTGATCTCATTTTGAAGTTCGCAGCATATCCCTATCTCGCTGGAGGGGCAATAGAGAGGCAGCGGGTTACCGTGATAGTAAACAGGGAGCCGATTGGAGAATGGGTCTTTGATGAGCCAGGAATTGTGGAGCAACATGTTGTTATTCCCCGGGATGTATTGTTTGAAGAGATCCAGTATATCACCCTTGAGCTGCATGATGCACAGTCATCAAGAGATCATGGGCTGTCCGTGGATGGACGGCCCATCGCACTTGCGGCACATTCACTTGTACTCTATTGCCCGGTTGAATATGAATGTGGTACGATTATCCAATTTGGAAAAAATGGGACTGCAGAACAATACCAGGTTTCCGGGTGGTCGTTTCCTGAAGAAGGGTATACCTGGACAGATGGCAAGCGTGCTCTGCTGGCAATCAAGCCAGAACATATCGATTCTGATCTCACTTTGAAACTTGCAGCATATCCCTCTCTTGTTGAAGGAGTAATAGACAGACAACGGGTGACTGTGGTAGTGAATGGACAGCCGATCGGGGAATGGACCTTTGATCAGCCCCGGATAGTGGAACAATACAGCATTATTCCCCGGGATGTATTATTTGAGGAGATCCAGTATATCACCTTTGAGCTGCATGATGCACAATCAGCCAAAGATCTTGGATTATCTCTGGATGGGCGGCAGATAGCACTCGCAGCATACTCTGTTGTACTTCACAGCCCCGAAAAATACGAATGTGGTACAGTTTTATCATTTGGAACAAATGGGAATGCACAGCAATACCAGCTTTCCGGCTGGTCTCATCCTGAAGAAGGTTTTACCTGGACAGATGGCGAGAATGCTCTGCTGGCAGTCCATTTGGAAAATCCTGAATCAAATCTCACTCTGACACTATCGGCATTTCCCTATCTTGAGGAAGGCATACTGGATCACCAGCGGGTGATTGTGTCTGTGAATGAAGAACAGGTTGGAGAATGGCTGTTTGATCAACCCCGGGCCATGGAACAAAAGGTGGTCATTCCCTCAACTGTATTACAGGATGGCGTCCAGTACATCACCCTGACATTTCCTGACGCAGGATCAAAAACAGATCATACAGATGATCCACGCGACCTGTCATTGGCGGTTCTCTCGATGAGAATTGATTGCTGGTGACATGGCCGGTCTGCACACCCGATAAAAACCCCTGCTAATGTGTTTCAACCACCCTGGAAATGTCAGAATGATTCAAAGATTTCAGCCAGTTCATCATCTGACTGAAATAAAAAATCTCCATCCGACAGCTGCTCTGATAAACCTCCGACATCTGAAGCTATAACTCTTTTATCAAATACCTTTGCCCTGCCAAGGACTGCTGAGCTCCATATCTCACGGTAGGGAATGACGATGATATCACTTGCACTGATCCATGTATCAAATTCCTCATCTGAGAGGTAGCGTTCAATGACATGGATATTTGATCGCTTCTCTGCTGTCCGCTTTAATGAATCAAGATACCTGATATATTCCTCTAATTCAAGTCGTAATGATCCAACGATATATAATTGCTTATCATCTGTCTGTATGTTTTTGAAACCAAAGACAGCACGATCAAACCCTTTATGTGGTTGAATAAACCCGATACACAGAAAAACCAGAGCATTTTCAGAAATATTCAGCTCTTTTCGGGCATCTTTCTGTGAAATATCCCGAAACCGTGAATAGTACGCATGAGGAGAACGCAGCTCATAACGGTTTGGAGACAGCCTGAAATAGGAAGCTTGAAAGTCATCGACCTCCTTTTGCGTGTGAAACACAAGTTTTGGAGAGAAAAACCACTTGATCGTCTCGCCAAGGCGATCGGGTGCAGATTCGTGTGTGCCGGGAAATTCATGAATAATGATCTCAAGTTTACGACGCAGAATGATAAATAATAGAATAAAAAAAAGATGTATTTTCAATGTACCGAGCAGGTTATCGCCCTTGCTGTCAGGATAAAAAAAGGAAGGATGATATTGCAGTATGATTGCATCATAGAATATACAAAACCTGATTATTGTTAATACATTGATTTTTTTTTTATCGGTTGTAAAGTCGCCATTTCCCTCTTCTGGAGAGAAAATGTCCACAACATGCCCCTCTTTTCGCAGTTGCGAAACCATTTGGGATGCATAAGCAGCAATACCACACTTCATCGGAGGGTATGTGGAGATTACAAGGAATTTCATGCATTTTCCTCATAAAATTGTATAATACGCTCTCCTGCTGCTGCTGCGATTGTTCGCCAATCATACTGTTCTGCAAGAATCCTGGCATTGTAAGAGATTTTTTTCAGCAGTGCTGTATTTTCGATGAGTGTATGTATGGCTGCAGGGAAGTTTTCTATATCAGCTATTATTCCATTGACAGAATCAATAAAATCTATTCCGCGTGCTCCAACTGGTGTTGTCACCACCGGTAGGCCTGCGGAGAGGTAATCAAAATTCTTGATGTTCGTCCCGGACCCTTGCATCACGGGGTTGAGTGCAATATCAGAAACCGACAGGATTGCTTTTTTTTCCTGGTCACTCACAATACCCAGTAATGTCACATTTGGCGCCAGGGTGCTCAACGTATTCTCCGAAATGGCGTTACAGACACTTCCCATGAGTGCAAACGATATCATCGGTAGTTCTCGTGCCAGGGTGGTGCATATGTACAGAGCAGCTTCGTCATTCGGTGAATATCCCCCACTTGCCAGAAATACTGCAATGGGTTTGTTATCGAAACCAAACCGATCTCTCACTGATTGCTTTTCTTCTGGCATGAGGACTGCTGGCTCTTCTATAGATGCACCATTTGGAATAACTGAGATTTTTTCTGGATTAACGGTATACAATGATGCCATCTCGTCAGCATCATCGGAAGAACAAACAAATATCATATCACTATCGGTGACCAGCTCACCTTCGATTTTTTTTACACCATGTACCAGGTATTTTCCGACAAGTGATGAATTGAGGATATCTTTCTTAATGTTATATTCAACATTCTGGGAGTCATAAATGAGTAAAGGCTTGTTCTTGAGTTTATTGATCTCTTTTTTCACATACGGGTAGACCCAGGGATGCGCAACGATAACAACAGCTGCATCCTGTATCAGATCTGAGAGGATACGTTGATATTTTGGGGTATAATGCATTAGGAGAGGTACCGTTACGTCAAGGGTTGTTTTTCCACCACTTAAGGAACTGATAATCTTATCCATGCTTATGTGAGGCACAGTCATAGGGACCAGCACCTCGGTAAAATGATCAGCGAGTTTCTGCCTTCGTTCTTCAGGACCTAACCAGTCAAACGTACCAAGGTATGTAATATCAAAGAGCCCGGGATTAAAATGTTTATAGAGCTGATAAATCCGAACTCTCCCTCCACCAATGGGGGGATCCAGAATTTGATTGTCTGTTACAAGGATCTGGAGCCGTGAATGAGACCGATCACCATCCCTGTCGTTCTGAGGGGTTGCATGAACCGGCGCTCGTCTGGCATCCATATTCTTGCGGTCATGGAGAGAACTGTTTGCCTGGCCTTCCACAACAAATGCCTCATTACTATTCTCATCTGATAGTAAGCGTTGTATGCAGGCATCCCAGGTAATATCCTGAACAGCCTGGTAACCCGCTTCACCCATTTTCACACCAACATCCGGATGTTCGATGAGATAATCAATACGGGCTGCGATCAATTTCGGATCGGGAGGGACAATGAATCCGCTCTCACCGTCCTGCACAATCTCGGCAGGCTCTCCGGAATCAACACAGGTTATCACCGGTTTCTTCGTCTTGAACGCTTCAATGGTAACATAGCCGAAATCTTCGTTTATTGGTACAAAAGGAATAACAATTGAACGGGCATAGAGTTCTCTAAGTTCTTCATATGATACCTTTCCTAAAAAGTGTACTTTTTCATCCAGTCCCAGTTCATGCACCATTGTTTTCAGATGTTCAGCATCTTCGCCTGTACCTGCCAGGAGTAAAGGA
>PWRF01000096.1 GCA_003556325.1 Bacteroidales bacterium
AAATACATTATTTTTACAACATCTTTTAGCCTGTCTTGTTACAATGCAGGCAAGTGCAACGTGTTATTGAACACGGCGCCGGGACATAAAACTTTGTTTATAAAAAGTGTATAACATGCTTACAAATACTTCTTTTCGGTTTTCCTCTCTCTTTTTTGGCTTGTTTCTGGCCGTTTCACTTATATCCTTTGATCTGGCTGCAGGAGTGGAGCGTATGGGCTTATCCGGCGAAGGTGATGATGCCTCTCAGGGTACGCCAGGCAGCGTTCACGAGCTAATTGTTTCGCATGGTGAAATACGTGCGGACGCTTTTACCGTACTTGCTTTCCTGGATCATCCGGAAAGGGTGCTCCGTTACCGGGAGGTTTCGCTGAGCGAGCTGTTCACGCGCAGTGGACTCCTGGAAGAGGGCGACCGGGTGATGATGGACCTTTTCAGCGACGTGGTGCTGGAGGCAGAGGTGAGCCGCACGGAGCGCCACGTGAACGGAACCTATACTGTGACGGCGCGTGCCCCTGAAGGCGGCATTTATATGGTTCTGGCCACCACGGAGGGGCGCAGCCTGGGCACCGTATTCATCCCCGGAAGGGATCAGTTCTTCAAGATCATCAGCGACCCTTCAGGGCAGGAGCATTATGTGCTGGAAAAGCGTGCTTCCGACAGGGATATTATAGAAGGCGGGCCGCCACTTATCCCGGAGCCGACCCCTGAAGACCTGAGGGAGCAGGAGCGCATTCGCGAACACATCGAAATGCGGAGCACCGACCCAAACGACATGGCGCGTATCGGAGTCATGGTCGTGTATACCACGGCGGCACGCATGTGGGCGAATTCGGCTGGCGGCGGGATCGAAAACGTAGTTGCCATATCCATGGCCACAGCGCAGCTGACCCTTGACAACAGCAACACCCGTGCTGTGATGGAGCTTGTGTATTCCGACGAGATCTTTTATGAAGAAGGGGCAAGCGCATCGGATGATTTAGTTAACCTCACAGACGGACTTGGAGCCTTTTCCACAGTGCATGGCTGGCGCGACGCTTTCGGGGCGGACCTGGTGGCGCTCTTTGCCGACGTGTCGGATGTAGGCGGGCTGGCATGGTTGCTGAACAACATCAACGGAATGCCGGACCGGGGCTTTTCGCTGACAAGGGTAAGGCAGGCGGCCACCGGCTATACCCATATCCATGAGATGGGGCACAACATGGGGCTGAGCCATCATGCAGACCAGAACTTTCAGCCCGGGCCAACCAGCTGGAGCAACTGGCAGCTGAACCAGTGGTCGGCAGGCTGGCGTTGGACGGGCGAGGACGGGGGCCACTACTGCAGCGTAATGTCCTATACCAGCGGCCAGTACTTCGACGACGGCATAGACCACACCCAGGTGCCCTACTACTCCAACCCCGGCATTTACCACGAAGGTGTTCCGACCGGCGATCCGCAGCGTGGCGACAATGCACGTACGGTACGAAAGATCAAGCACGTAATTGCCGCTTACCGCCCGCTGGAGACCTTCACGCTGGTGACCAATGAACCCGACAGCATCAGGGCTTTCGACGCTGTGACCGGCGGCACCGTCCTGGAAGAGGGCGGCGAGGAAGTCACCTCGAGAGGTATTGTCTTCAACAGCACCGGCGACCCCAGCCTCGACAACTATGAGATCAAGAAAACATCGGGCCAGGGCCCGGGCGCCTACTACATCCGGATCACAGACCTCGACCCCCTTTCCACATACTATACGCGTGCTTTTGTGCATACACCCGAACAGACCTTTTACGGCCACGTGCGGGAATTCACCACCCAGGAGCCCCATCCCCCGGAGGTAGACACCCGCGAGGCTGACCACATCGTACATAACAGCGCAAAAACCGGTGGGGAGGTGCTCTTCGACGGCTATACCGACGTGGAGCGCGGCGTGGTGTGGGGCAGAAGCCCCGCCCCGACCGTCGAAAGCCACGAAGGCATTACCGTTGAAAGTGCCGGCGAAGGCCGTTTTACCACTTATATCACCAACCTGCAAGCCGAAACGACTTACTACTACCGTGCCTATGCCACCAACTACACCGGCACAAGATACGGCACGGAGTTCTCTTTAACCACACCCCGCGCCATTGTATATCCCAGCCCGGCAACCGACATCCTCAACGTGTCCTTCTACAACCAAAGCGAAAGGGATGTGTACGTGCAGCTGTTTAATGTCAACGGACAAATTGTTAAGGAGATAAAAGTGACCGGCGAAGATTTCAACCACACCTTCCAGGTCGGCCACCTGCGTCCTGGGGTCTACTACCTGAACATCGACAGCGACGAGGAGTTTCCGGTGTGGCCGGTGTTGATTAATCCGTAGGAAAGAGTAAAAGACAAAAAGACGAAAAGACGAAAAGACAAAAAGACAAAAAGACGAAAAGTCGAAATGTCGAAAAGGCTAAAAGTCGAAATGTCGAAAAGGCCGGGTGATTACCTGTCGGGGGTAACGTTTACCATGAAGGAGGGAAAGTCGTAATCTCCGTAGATGGAGAGGGTATAGAGGCCGCCCCGGAGTTGTGAGGTGTTAAAGGAAGCCTGGATCTCTCCGCTGTCGTAAATTGTACGTTTTTTCACCAGCTGGCCCTGGAGGTTATGTATTTTGATGACCACTTCGCGGTCGCTGTCGTTGGTAAACTCCACCCAGAGCCTGTCGGCTACGGGGTTTGGATAGAGCCTGGCTGCCAGCGTGGTAAGCTCGTATTCGTTCCCGTAGTTTGTTCCCATGATGTTTGTGGCATAGGACCTGTAATAATAGGTAGTTTCCGGATCCAATCCGGTGAGCTCGCTGGTATATTCCCCTATGAGGGTTCCGTCGGATGTCTGGCCTTCGTTGTTGAGGGTAAGGTTTACGTTGGGTAGTGTGCTCCATACGACGCCTCTTTCAAGCACGGGCACATTGCCGTCGCTGGTGATGATTCCGCCGGCCAGGGCCGAGTTGTGTGTGACCACGGTTGCTTCGGTGGTTTCGATGCTGGGCCTGAAGGCAGCGCTTGTCCGGAAGTCTTTCAGGGCAGCGTACCGTGTACCGCTTTGGTTTATGGCATAGGCCCTCACAAAATAGTCGGACGAGGGATACAGGCTGTCGAGCTGGCTTACGAAGGCCCCTGTTCCCTGTCCGTCGACCGTCATCCCTTCGTGGTCTTCAAGGGTAGGGATCCCATCCCGGCTCCAGACAACGCCTCTTTGGGTAATTTCGGATCCTCCGTCCTGTGTGATGTTGCCTCCCGAAATTGCCGATAAGGCGGTGATATCTGTAACATCTTCTGTGAACACTTCAGCCAGGGCATCCGAACGGTAAGCAGCAATCACGTGTTTTATCTCCAGGAGGGTAAGCGCATTGTTTCCGCTGCTCCAGTTGCCTGTGGGAACGCCCTGGTAGGTGACCTGCGGGTTGGAAAAGTAGGGGACCTGGGTGCTGTTATTGCCATCGGCATAATACTGTCCGGCGGTATAGGACATCACGCTGACATAGTACTGTCCGTCCTCCCCTATCCAGCGCCACCCCGCCGACCAGTGGTTTTCCGGCCAGTTGCCCCATTGGGTGGGCCCGGGCTGAAAGTTCTGGTCTGCATGGTGATGCAATCCCATGTTGTGCCCCATCTCATGGATGTGGGTATATCCGGTGGCGGCCTGTTGCACCCGCGTGAGGGAGAAGCCCATATCGGGGTTTCCGAACCTGTCGTTTAGCAGCCATGCGATACCGCCTGCATCGCTCATAGTCAGAAAGAGGGCCGAAAGGTCAGCACTGTATTCATCCCGCCAGTCGTGCACTTCTTCCATATAGCCGCCAAACTCGCCTCCAAAGGGGTTGAAATCGGGGGATGCCGTGAAGCGCCGCAGGATGTTGCCGGCCGACCCGCTTTCCTGGTAGTCGATCATACGGGAATGCACCAGGCTCATCGTCATCTTCACTTCGCTGTTGTCGAGCACCAGCTGGGCGTTAGCCATGGATGCAGCCACCACGTTGTCGATACCTCCGCCCGAACTGTTTCCCCAGCTTTCGGCAGAAGGCGTGTAGACCACCATCACATTGATGGTGGCATAATCATCGGGGCCGGCATCCCGCATCCCGACATCCTTTTTGATGCGTTTTTGTTCTTCGGTGTTCCGCATGTCTTCGTCGGGGATCAGCGGCGGGGCGCTTTCTAGGATGTCGCGGTCACGGGCATCCATTTCTATCAGGTAGTGCTGGCGTGTATGCGGATCGCTGATGATCTTGTAGAACAGGTTTTCTGAGGGTACATAGATGCTGCCCAGGCTTCTGTCGCCCGTGGTCACAAGTATGAGATAGCCTTCGCCGGCCAGCCTCCCGGTGACGCTCCAGGTGCCATTTACATTCTCATAAGCCCGTTCAATCCCTGCCACGTGGCTGGCGTCATCAAAAAGGTTGAGGTACATGCTGTCGTTGCGCTGCACATGGCTTTTCGAAGTAACGCCCTGGTCGAGAGCGACCTTGCGGTAGCGGATGATCTCCTCGTGTTGTTCGAAAAATTCGAGCGACGTGGATGCGGTCCGGCTTTCCGGGCCTTGTCCGGCAAACAGGGTGTGTTTATACTGCGGCTCCTCGCCGGAGGTGCTAAACATCTGATTGGCATTACCGGCAAAAAGGGAAAAGGACAGCAGCGCGGGCACAAGGAGGGCCAGTCCCGCGAGGTATATGCGGAGGGAAACACGTGTTTTCATGTGACTCCGGGGGGACTCGAACCCCCAACCGACAGAACCGGAATCTGCTATTCTATCCAATTGAACTACGGAGCCGTTGGGAGAACAAAAATACAAAAAATGTGGTAATAATGTGCTAATGTGCTAATGTGCCAATGTGCTAATGTGCTAATGGAAGGGCGATGTCAGCGGTTTGTTTACTAAGCATTTTTGACTTGCCTGGTTTTCGTAGTAAAAATGATGCTAGATAAGAGCTTTTGTATTTCCAAGAGTTGTTGCGATAGTTGATCTGTTGGTGGATAGCCTTTAGACTTGGCACATAAAAGCAACCAGTATGCTGTTTCATCAGCCTCTTTGGCAGCTATTTTTAGCTTGTGCGTAAAATCTGCTCTACTCTCAGCACTTTGGGCCTCTGTTACATTTGCCCCAATTGATGTAGCTGATTTTAATAATTGATTGGATATAACAAATTTTTTTGAAGCATCAAGCAACTCACAATATTCAATAACTTTCAATGAAAAGTTAAAGCTAGCATTCAAAACAGCATTATCTCTCATAATAAACCCATTAAAACCAAACTAATTTATTGTATTTACAAATATAAGCATATTATTTTATTATAAAACATATTAAAGCCCCCACGGCGCAGAAAAATACATCATAACACTGATCAGCTCTAGCTTAGCAGCGCCGTAAACAAAGGGAAATTCTCATTTTCCATCCGAAACCCTTCATTAGCACATTGGCACATTAGCACATTAGCACATTGGCACATTAGCACATTGGCACATTAGCACATTAGCACATTAGCACATTGGCACATTAAACCTTTCGGATGGTAAAAAAATCGTATTATTGCAGGAAAATTTTGCAGGCCTGAAAAAACCTTTGCCTTATGTTAAAGAAAATACCGCACACATACGTAATCGTATTCTTCATAATCATCGTGGCAGCTGTTCTCACCTGGTTCATCCCGTCGGGAAAATACATTGAGGAAGATGTGGTCATTGACGGCCGCGAGGTTACCACCATGGTGTTTTACTACGAAGATGACCTGCCTGAGGGTTACACGATGGAGAGCCAGGCGCAGACCTGGCAGGTGTTGTCGGCTTTGTTCAACGGCTTCGTGCGCCAGGCCAACATCATCGTATTCATTTTGATGATCGGCGGGGCGTTCTGGATCATGAACCAGACCAGGGCCATCGACGTGGGCATCATGGCTTTTCTGTCTTTTGCCCGGGGGTTGGAGCATCACCGTTTTATGCAGCGTATCGGTATCGACAACCTGATCATCGTGATGATCATGCTGTTGTTCAGCGTCTTCGGGGCCATCTTCGGGATGGCGGAGGAGACCATCGCCTTTGTGATCATCCTGATCCCGCTGGCCATTTCGATGGGTTACGACAGCATCACCGGTGTGTCGATGGTATTTGTGGGTGCCATGCTGGGCTTTGCCGGCGCGGTACTCAACCCGTTCACCATCGGTATTGCGCAGGGGTTGGCAGACCTGCCTTTGTTTTCCGGCATTGAATACCGGATGTTCGCCTGGCTGATCATCAACATCGTGGGGATCACTTACGTGCTCAGGTACGTTTCGAAGATCCGCAAAGACCCCAAACGGAGTATCATGTATAAGGAAGATGCTTACTGGCGGAAGCGCGGCGAGGAGGGCGGTACCAACGACATAACCTATTACACGCCGCGTATGTCGTGGATCGTTTACGGGCTTGTGCTTGCAGTACTTGTCATTCTCTCCTTTCTCCATCCCACCACCACCATGACCGTGGGGGCTTCTTCCTTCACCCTGGTTCTCATTCCCATCCTGACGGTCATTTTTGCCGTTGCCGGTGTGATGACCCTTCGCCGTTCGGTACACTTTTTCATCTTGTTACTTCTTGCCTATACGATTTTGTTCCTCATCATTGGTGTGATGGGATACGGGTGGTATGTGATGGAGATCGCCACACTTTTCCTGGGGATGGGCATTGCCGCGGGGATGGCTGTGAGCAAGGATGCCAATGACATCGCCAACTCCTTTCTCGACGGGGTGAAGGACATCATGCCGGCGGCTTTGATTGTCGGGCTGGCCGGCGGCATCATTGTGATCCTTGAAGACGGGGGCATTATTGACAGTATCCTCTACGGCCTGTCGCGGTCGC
>PWRF01000220.1 GCA_003556325.1 Bacteroidales bacterium
AATGACCAGCAACCGTTTACTGCCCCTGCGGATACCGGCTTTTATGAAATAGCCTGCAAAGTAACCAATGACCACGGGCTTTCGGACTCCCTGTCCATCACCATTGAGGTGGTTGAAAAGATCCCTTACCCACCGGTGATACACGATATCAAAGCTACACCGCGGAAAATGAAGCCCAATGCCCAGTCGCAGATACTTGCAGAAGCCTCCGATTTTTATGACGAACCCCTGGATTACCACTGGCAAACTACAGAGGGCGAAATATCCCAAAATGGTGAAACAGCCATTTACACTGCACCTGCAGAAGCCGGCGATTACCTTATCCGCTTGGTAGTAAGCAACCCCGACGGCCTCACCGCAAGTGACAGCATAAAAGTAATGGTAAGACATTACGACGACGACCCCGGGGAAACACCCGTCGCCTTTTATCCCCTCAGGGGCAACACCAACGATTATGGAGGCAATGAACTGCATGCTTCGTCAGGAGGCGGCCTCAGCTATACATACGACATGAATGGCATCGAAAATTATGCGGCCCGCTTTAACGGAACATCCGCCTATGTACTGATGCCTGAATCGGATCTTTTTGACTTTACCGGGCAGCTAAGCATCAGTGCATTCATGAAAATTGCCGGGCACACACCCCACGAACAACATCCCATATCACACGGAAGCTGGGAACACAGGTATAAGCTATCCATCGGAGACAGCAAGCTCAGGTTTACTCTCAACACCAGTGACGGCATAATGGATCTGGATAGCGAAACATTGATTGAAGAGGGCAAATGGTATCACGTAGCTGCTGTTTATGACGGGAATGACATGGAGATTTGGCTGAATGGCGAACTCGATGCCTTCACATCCCACACCGGAACATTGGGAAGCTCGCCATTCCCTCCCGTGCTCGGACAGAACATCCCCGGCAACAACGACTATAACTACATGGGCGACATGGCCATGTTATTGTTTTTTGATTTCGCCCTCACGCCAACCATGATAAGCGACAGTCTGAGCCTTAATGTCCCAGGTATCACTCACGGCCAGGAGACAAAACTGACCCTTTTCCCAAACCCTGTTTCAGGCGATCTTATCAATATTTTCATTGAAGAGGTACATCCCGGCGACATTTCAGTCCAAATGTATGACATATACGGACACCTGCATGTTCATGAAGCTTTTTCCCGGGCTTCTTCAAACGGAATTATTGAACTGCAGCTTCCTGTAGATTTGAATAATGGGATCTATTTTTTAAGGATACGATCCGGCGACAGTTTGCTTACGGGAAGGTTTGTGGTGAATCGCAGGTGATTTTCCTTAACACTCCTGCGATTTTGAGAACAGGATATACAGTTTTGAAAACAGGGTGCACACACTAAGCTGGTTCAGAATATACTTTTGAAATGATTATCGACCAATTAATAACAATACTATGGATTTGGCAAAAAGATTTAATGAGAACCCCTTGTTGCGGCCGGAAGACATAAGGCCCAGCACAGAGGGCATGCATGTTGAATGCCTTCTCAACCCGGGCGTATTTCGGTTTAACAACAAAACCTGGCTTTTGTGCCGCGTTGCAGAACGAACCAGGCAGGACAAGGACAGTATTAAAGTACCTGTATTCAACGACAAGGCAGAGATTGAGATCATCACTTTCGCGAAGGACGATCCCTTGCTCGATGACACTGACCCGCGCGTCATTGCATATGATGGCAAAAACTACCTTACGACGTTGTCGCACCTTCGCCTTGTATGCAGCGATGATGGCAGGAAATTCACTGAAGACGAAGATTTCCCGCCCATTAACGGAGAGGGCGCCCTGGAAGCGTTTGGCATTGAAGATTGCCGCGTTACCAAAATGGAGGATGGCTTTCACCTGACCTATACGAAAGTATCAGAAGTGGCCGTCGGCGTGGGATACATTTTTACCTGCGAATGGAAAACTTTTGAACGCCGCGGGATGATCTTTCCTCCTCACAATAAAGACTGTGCCATTTTCGAGCGCAAAATCAACGGCAAATACTATGCATTACACCGGCCCAGCAGCCCTGAACTGGGTGGAAACTATATATGGCTGGCTGAGTCGCCCGACCTGCTTCACTGGGGCAACCACCAGTGCGTGGCACTGACCAGGCCAGGCATGTGGGACAGTGCAAGAGTAGGTGCCGGAGCTGCACCCATTGAAACCGACGAAGGTTGGCTGGAGATCTATCACGGCGCAAACGAAGAAAACCGGTACTGCCTTGGAGCATTGCTTCTCGACAGGAATAATCCCGCAAAGGTGCTGGCAAGAAGCCTGGAGCCTATAATGGAACCCATAATGGAATACGAAAAAACCGGGTTCTTCGGCAACGTCATCTTTACCAACGGCCACATCGTTGATGGTGATAAAGTCACTATTTATTACGGAGCCAGCGACGAAGTAATTTGTGGTGCAGAACTGTCAATCAAAGAGATACTTAAGTCACTGAAAAAGTAGTGCCCGGTTTTTATATGGCCTTACCATTAAATGTAATATCCGTTACCACCTAAATTAAGAACTAAATGAAAAACAGGTTTTTAGGCGAATATAGATTTTTCATGGGCATGCCAAGACTTATGCGTTTGGTGCTGATAACCAACATGATATATGCTTTCGTTTTGCCCGTAATAGATATTTTTGTCGGCGCCTACATTATGCGCAGCGCCGACAGCCCCGCCATGGTCGGAGTCTATCAGCTGTGTGTCTACACAGGTATACCTATTACTTTTCTGATCAATGGTTTCCTTTTGAACAGATTCAATGTTTCGCATCTATACAGTTTTGGAATGTTGCTCAGTGGTATTTCCATGCTTTTCATGATGTCGCTGAGCGTGATGAGTTTCGAAGGCGTCGCATTTGCAGGTTTCATCATGGGTATCTCATTTGGGTTTTTCTGGGCGAACCGCGACTACCTGGCACTGGACACCACGAATGACAAAAACCGGAACTACTACTTTGGCGTGGAGACATTCTTTTATACCATCACCTTTATACTCGTGCCTGCAGTTGTCGGCTGGTATTTGAGAAGCAGCAACATACACGGATGGTTTGACGGCAGTATGGCTGTGGCATACCGCATGATAGCTTATGCCGTGATCATACTGACCATCATGTCCAGCATCGTCATTCACCTGGGCAAATTCCGGAATCCGAAACAGAAAAAGTTTATTTACTGGAAATACGATGTTTTATGGAAAAAATTCCTGGTGCTTTCAGCCCTGAAAGGTTCTGTACAGGGCTATCTCGTGACAGCTCCGGCCATCCTGATCATGCGCCTGGTGGGCGATGAAGGGTCACTGGGCTTAATTCAAAGCATCAGTGGCATTATTACAGCCTTCCTGCTTTATGTCCTTGGAAGAACAGCCAAACCTCAGCATCGCCTGCTGATTTTCGGATCAGGGATCCTCATATTTTTTCTTGGGGCATTGGCCAACCAGATTCTTTTCTCAGCGCTTGGCGTGATCATTTTTGTCCTGTGCAAAGTGCTCTTCATGCCATTACATGATATCGCATATTTCCCAATACAAATGCGCATCATCGATGTCTTGTCCTTTAAAGAGAACCGAAGCGAATTTGCTTATATCTTTAACCACGAATTCGGATTATACGTTGGCAGGTTCATTGGATTAGGGCTCTTTATTTACCTCGCATTTTATGTTTCGGAAATAGTGGCATTAAGATACTCGGTATTGATCATTGCAGCCATTCAGCTGCTTTCGATCCCGCTCGCAAAAAATATTATAAAACACACCAACCGTACTATTGACAAGGTAAAAAGTGACAACCCGGATCTGGATGCTCCAAAGCTGGTGATTTAAAACCATTTATACCACACTGGTCATGAAAAAAAACACATTTCAACTGTATACACTGCTATTGGCAATAACCTCCATGTTCCTGTTCTCTTGCGGCGCCGAAAAGCATGTGGAGCAGGTTCATATCGACAGGGTTGCAGATATGCCTTATTTGCCAGAACCCTACAAAATTCTTGACTGGCATGAGGTGAGCAAAAACTATGACCGCTATGTGTTCAACCATGACCTTACAGGGGAGTATCTGCCATTCATATGGCTGGATGACAGCCAGAGAAACTTTCCTCAACAAACATTTGGTTTGTATACCGCTATAGGAGATATGCGCCAGGGTCCTGATAAGCACGGCGGAGAGTTCCACGAAGCCATTAACACGCTGGCTGCTTTGATGAGTGCCGGGCTTATGGGCATAGACAAAACCAACCAGGATGGCTTTAATTACGTGAAGATGTCGCATAATTATTTTAACAGCGACAATGGCTGGAATATAGTAATGAATAACACTTCAGAGGAGGTAGGTCACCTTGGTGGAGGGTATGCACGCGACTGGTGGTACGATATTTTTCCAAACATGCTTTTCTATGCCGTTGGCGACCTTTTCCCCTCTCACCGCACAGACAGCATCATGCACATTGTGGCAGAGCAATTCTACAAAGCCGACTCAATACTTGCGGGCAACTATCATTATTCTTTCTTTGATTACTCGGAGATGGAAGGCCGCCGAAGCCATATCCCATTCCAGGAAGATGCAGCAGCCGGACACGCATGGGTTTTGCTAAATGCTTACCACAAGTTTGACGACATACGATACCTGGAGGGTGCACATTCAGCTGTTGAGGCATTGCTCTCCCAGGAGGAAAGCCGGTTTTATGAGGTTCTGATGCCTTTTGGAGCCTATACTGCTGCAAGGCTTAATGCACAACACGGCAGTTCTTATGACTTTCACCCCATTCTTGACTGGACCTTTGAGGGTACGCATGCCGAAGACGGCCGCTATGGATGGGGCATCATAAATGAAAGGTGGGGCGATTACGATGTACATGGCCTGCAGGGAAGCTGGTCGCACAATGGGGGATTCGCTTTCCTGATGAACACTTTTGACATGGCATGGCCATTGGTCCCCATGGTGCGATACGCACCGCAATACGCTGAAACCATTGGAAAATGGATGCTTAATGCCGCCAACGCAGCAAGGCTTTTCTACCCCAATGAGATAGCTGCAGAAAATCAATACCTCCCTGAAAAGAAGAACCTGACACGTAACGTGATTGGATATGAAGGACTGATAAAAAAAGACCACCTCGGAAAACCCGGGTTGGAGGGGGTGTCGCCTGTTGCAACAGGTGACGGCCCCTTATGGGTGGATGACAACCCGGATGTATCCGTTTTCAGCCTCTATGGTTCATCTCATGTGGGCATCTTTGGCTCTCTGATTGAAAAAACAAATGTGGAGAAAATACTCAGGCTGAATTGTCTCGCCACTGATTTCTTCAGCGATGACGCCTACCCCACGTATCTGATATACAACCCATACGAAGAGGAAAAGGAAATTTCTTACTTTTTTGAAGGAAGCCCTGCGTCCCTTTTCGATATCATCACAAAGACAACATTGAAAGAAAATGTGGAAGGCCCGGTTAATCTTACCATCTCACCCAGGACGGCCCTGCTGGTTGCAGAGGTCCCGCAGGAGCTTGAGATCATACGGGTTGACGGCAATTATGTGGCTGGTGATGTCATCGTGGCATACGGCAACAACAACTAACTATAACCAGTTATCAAAAATTAGTATTGAGAAACCAGGAAAAACACATGCATATGAAAACTAAAAAAATTGGCGGTTTTTTGCTTTTTGTGGTGTTGTTTTGGTTTCCCGTACTTCTGCAGGGTCAGAATAGCGGCCCGGCAGAGGTAACGGGAAGGGTAACGGATAAAGAAGGAATGGGCATTCCGGGTGTCACCATTTTAGTGGAAGGAACCAATGTGGGCACCAGCTCGGATATTGATGGAAATTATACACTGCGGATTCCTGCAGATGTGGAGAGTCCTGTCATCGCTTTCAGCTTCATAGGCTATATTAGCCAGAAAATAGAAGTTGCAGACCAAAGCAGGATAGACGTCGTTTTGCAGGAAGATGTACGGTTGCTGGATGAATTTGTGGTGGTAGGCTACGGCATACAACGCAAGGTTGATCTTACGGGCGCGGTATCCAGCATTGACTCAGAAGAGCTTAGGATGCTCCCGGTGGCGGGGGTAGATCAGGCTTTGCAGGGAAGGGCATCCGGGGTAAACATAACACATAACACAGGCATGCCCGGCGAGGGAGTTAATGTCCGCATACGAGGCGTTGGCTCTATTAACAGCAGCAATGATCCGCTTTACATCGTCGACGGCGTGCCTACGACAGATGCCCTGCGTACATTGTCGCCAAACGACATTGAGTCGATAAGCATCCTGAAAGATGCAGCATCGGCAGCAATTTATGGAGCAAGGGCAAATAACGGGGTTATCCTGATCACTACCCGGCAAGGCAAGACGGGAGAGCCTCAGATAGAATTTTCTTCCCAGGTGGGGTTCCAGCAGCATGGGAGTCTGACGCCAATGACAAACAGGGATCAATACATTGAAATGTATAACGAAGCTGCTGAAAACGATAACGCCTTCATTACCAATCCCGTGTTGCTGCGGCGACTGATTGATGACGACCTGGCGGCCTCTGTTCCGGATACAGACCATATGGACGCCATCTTCAGGAGAGGAGCCATTCTTAACCACTCGATCTCAGTGAGTGGTGGCACGGAAGACTTTACCTACATGGTATCGGGCAATCTGTTTGAGCAGGAAGGAATCATTCATGGGAGCTCCTATGAAAGGTATAGCGGCCGCATAAGCCTGAACAGCAAGCTTAATGACCGGATCCGCCTGGGTACGAACATAAATATGTCAAGAAGCGACAACGATATCATTGGCAGCAGCGGCGATGGCTTTGGTGGCAATGGCGGCAGTG
>PWRF01000309.1 GCA_003556325.1 Bacteroidales bacterium
GTTTTCGGGTTTTCTGATGATCCGTTTTTTCACTTTTTCCGGCCAGGTGGAAGAAGATACTACTATAGCATTTCAACAAGCCTTTGAACGCCAGTACAATATATATTCCCTGGTTCACCCCGACAGCCTGGATTTTGCGGGTGAGTCCGTGCCCATGCACCGGCATGATGTCAGGGAAAGCTTTGACAGGGAGTTGCTGGTAAACACCTACTGGCAATCCTCCACCCTCTTGTTGCTCAAACGTGCCCACCGGTGGTTCCCCGTAATTGAGCCCATCCTGGAAGAACACGGGGTACCCGGTGACTTTAAATACCTCGCCCTGATCGAAAGCAACCTCACTCACGCAATATCCCCGGCCGGGGCAAGAGGGTTCTGGCAGATCCTGGAAGGCACGGGGCGAGACCTCGGACTGGAAATTAACGATTATGTGGATGAACGGTACCACGTTGAAAAATCCACCGCGGCAGCCTGCAAATACCTGCTGGATGCCAAAGAACGTTACGGCTCCTGGACCCTGGCCGCAGCAGCCTACAACATCGGAAACTCCCGGCTTCGCCGCATCCTGAACAACCAGCAGGTCGACTGCTATTACGACCTCTTCCTCAACGAAGAAACCGCCCGCTACGTGTTCCGCATCCTGGCCATCAAAACCATATTCTCAGATCCCGTGGCCGCCGGATTTCACGTCAGAGATGAAGACCTTTACCCCGTAAAAACATACTATACTGTTGCTGTGGATTCCGCCATCAGCGACCTGGCCGGCTTTGCCCAAAAACACAATACCACCTACAAGGCCCTGCGGAACCTCAACCCCTGGATACGCCGCTACGAGCTTCCCAACCCCACAGGCAAAACTTACCGCATTAAACTGCCCCCCACCTCAGCTGATACCACGCAAACAGAGTAAAGCCCTGTTTCTTGTTTTTTATTTTTATTTAGACTGATTTTAATTAACTTTGCACAGCCTCAAGGCCGGATTGTGGCAGTGATGTGCGTTATAACCATTTAGCGCTCGAACCAAGGAATTTCGATTTACAGATACAATGAAAAACATGTCACCCAAGAGACATTTATTCCTTTTGGCCTTTGCCGTACTCATTTTCCAGGGCTGCGGCGTGGATGAAGACGTGGTCAACATCTATTCGGGACGCCATTACCAGGTGGATGAAAACCTGTTCAGGGAGTTCACCGAACAAACCGGCATCCGGGTAAACCTGGTGAAGGCCGATACCGACCAGCTATTGAACAGGCTGGAGATGGAAGGGGCCAATACGCCTGCTGACCTTTTGATTACTGCGGATGCCGGGCGTCTTGTCACTGCCTCCGCCAAAGGGTTGCTTCAGCCCATCCACTCCGAAATGGTCGATGACCTCGTGCCGGCTGAGCACCGCGACCCTGACAACCGCTGGACGGCCATGACCATGCGTGCACGGGTGATCGTCTATCACAAGGACCGTGTCAGCCCGGATGACCTTTCGACCTATGAGGCGCTGGCAGATCCGGCCTGGCAGGACCGTGTGCTGGTGCGCTCCTCGCAAAACCATTACAACCAGACACTGATGGCATCCATCATTGCTGCCCTGGGGCGCGAGGATGCCGAAGCCTGGGCCACCGGGCTTGTCGGAAACATGGCGCGAAGCCCAAGGGGCAACGACCGCGACCAGGTGAAAGCCATCGTGGCAGGCCTGGGAGATGTGGCGATTGTCAACACCTATTACATGGGGCTGCTCAGGTATTCTACAAATCCCGAGGAACGGCGGGTGGCAGAACAAACACGCATTTTTTTCCCAAACCAGGACGGCCGCGGAACACACGTCAACTACAGCGGCATTGGCTTAACCAAAGCCAGCGGGAACATCGAAAACGCCACCCGGCTGATTGAGTTCATGATAAGTCGCGATGCACAGCAACGACTTGCGGAAGTAAACCACGAATACCCCGTCAACAAGGAGGTTGAGTGGCCCGGGCTGCTGCGCTCGTGGGGTAACTTCAAGGCCGACGAGCTGCCCCTGGATCAGCTCGAGCCCTATTTGCAGGATGCCATGTTCGTTTTTAACAGCGCAGGCTGGAACTAATGCCATTACACAAGTTCAACTTCGGGTCTTTTCGTCGCTACACCGGCAACCGCTGGGTGATCTGGACCATCGTGCTGTCACTGATGGTGGCACTGCCCCTGATCACCATTGCGGCCGAGATGTTCAGCCGGGGAGATGCCGTGTGGCATCATATCCTGCACGAACTTGTCCCATCCTATGCCACCAATACCTTATGGCTCCTTTTTGGGGTAGGCATGCTCACCATCACCCTCGGCGTGGGCGCGGCATGGCTGGTGAGCATGTTTCAGTTCCCGGGCCGTAACATTTTCCGGTGGGCCCTGATCATGCCGATCGCCATTCCGGCATACATCAATGGATTCACCTGGGCCGGGATGCTCGACTACACCTCCCCGCTCTATACCTTTTTAAGAAACCAGTTTGGCATCGACACAGGCACCTACCTGTTTTTTGACATCATGTCATTGCCGGGGGCCATCTTCATCCTGTCTATCTCCTTTTATCCCTACGTGTACCTGATCACCCGCGCCTATTTCCAGACCCAGTCTGCCAACCTTTTTGAGATCAGTGCATCCCTGGGATACGGCCCGTGGCGCACCTTTTTTCGCACCGCATTGCCCCTGGCCCGCCCGGCCATCGTCGCCGGGGTCTCCCTGGCCCTGATGGAAGTGCTGAACGACTACGGCGTGGCCAGTTACTATGGCGTAGACACCTTCACCACCGGGATCTTTACCGCCTGGTTTGCATTTGGCGACACATCAGCCGCCCTGAAACTGTCAGGATACCTGATGGTATTTGTGTTCGTGCTGATATTTGCAGAAAGGACGCAGCGCGGACAAATGCGCTACAGTGCCCAGGGAATACGCAAACACGGACTGACACCCAAAAGGCTATCCGGCACAGGGGGCATCCTGGCCGGCATCTTTTGCAGCCTGCCTTTATTGGCTGGATTCATACTGCCGGCCATCATGCTGATCTGGTGGTCGACGCAAACCTTTTCGCTGATCGTGGATGCCGGGTTCTGGTCGCTCCTGCGCAACAGCTTTTTCCTTGCAGGCACAGCGTCACTTGTTGTAGTGGCCGCCGCCATCCTGCTAGCCTATACCGTCAGGGCGTATTCAGGCAGGTTTGTCAAGATCCTGGCAAGGATCACCACGCTGGGATATGCCATTCCGGGTGCCGTAGTCGCCGTGGGCGTACTCATCCCATTCCTCTGGCTTGACAACCGCCTGATACAGCTTCCCTGGGTAAACACGCTCCTGATCACCGGGACCTGGCTGGCACTGATCTATGCCTACCTCGTCCGCTTCATGGCCGTTGGATACAACAGCATCGACAGCGGGATGGAAAAAATCCCCGAAAGCCTCGATGAAGCAGCGAGATCACTTGGCATGACCCACGGGAAGGTACTCAGAAAAGTCAACCTCCCCCTGCTCACAGGTGCCACGCTCAGTGCTTTCCTGCTCACCTTCATCGATGTGCTGAAGGAACTGCCCCTGACACTAATACTCAGGCCGTTCAATTTTGACACGCTGGCCATCCGGGCTTTCGAATTCGCTACCGACGAGCGCGTGGCAGAAGCCGCACCCTATGCCCTGGTGATCGTGCTGACCGGCATGGTCCCGGTATTGCTGCTCAACAAGTATATTGGAGGTGAAACCTCCTGAATAATTGAACCCATGAGGTGCCATTTTGTTAAACCATGAGACAACAAGTCATGATGATCACACAAGAACAGCCAAAGCCTGTATTGCAAATCAGCCGGGTAACCAAAACCTTTCCGGGATCCTGTGATCCTGCCGTAAACGATTTCAGCCTGGACGTGGAGGAAGGAGAGATCGTTGCCCTCCTGGGCGAGAGTGGCTGCGGGAAAACCACCATGTTGCGCATGATTGCCGGCTTTGAAACGCCCGGCAGTGGCAGCATCAGGATCCGTGGCCGGCTGGTGGTCGGCGACCGGGCGTTTGTGGAGCCCGAGCGCCGGGGAGTGGGCATTGTTTTCCAGGATTACGCCCTCTTCCCGCACAAAACGGTGACGGAAAACATCTGCTTTGGGCTTTTCCGCTATCCCCACAGAGAACAGAAAGCCAAAACAGCAGAGATCATACGGCTGACCGGGCTTGCCGGACTGGGAAAGAGGTATCCCCACCAGCTCTCAGGAGGACAAAAGCAACGGGTGGCCCTGGCCCGTGCCCTCGCCCCCGAGCCGAGACTGATCCTGCTCGACGAGCCCTTCTCCAACCTTGACTCCCTGAAAAAGGCGCAAATGCGCGAGGAGATCGCCTCCATCATAAAAAAGACAAAATCGACCGGTATTTTCGTTACGCACGACACCAAAGACGTGCTGGCCATCGCCGACAAGGTGGCCATCATGAAAAACGGTATCATCCTGCAAACCGGCACCCCTGACAAGCTGTATAACTACCCGGTAAACCAGTATGTGGCCCGGTTTTTCGGAAAAACCAACGTGTTGCATGCCGAAGTGACAGCCGACGGGTTCCAAACGCCCGTTGGCCTCATCCGCGCCAACGGTTACCGGCTACCCTTAGGCCAGAAAGTCCTTCTTTCCGTACGCCCGGAACAATTTGAAGTGTCCGGCTGCCATGAAAACTGCCTCCCGGCAACAGTCACAAGGGAAAACTTCCTTGGCGAATACAAGGAACTGGCCTGCCGGATCGAAAATGAGTCGGGGAAAGAACTGGATATCCTCGTACACGCCCCGCCAGGCCAAATTTGTGATGACCAGCGCTGTCACATCCGCCACAAAGGAGATGTGCCGCCTTCGGTATTAAACGACTGACTTTTACCAAAGAACTTACCCCGAAGAAAACCTATCAGGCCGGTTCATTGAAGCAGAAGAAATGGATTATCTAACTTGCCTGATTGAATAATGCAGACTAAATTATGTTCGGCAGGCAGACCGGACAACCATGTGCTCCGGCAAACCCAATCACAAACTATTGTATGTCAGCATCTTTAAAGCTCGGATTACTTTTTTTTCGTAATCACGTAATAAGCTTGTATTTTTACGGCCCGGTTTTAATAATATCCGATTGTTTTATTAATAGCCAACCAACACAATCACAGCATGGAAGCAATTGCCGATCAATTATCCAGTGTACACATTCTGAACCAATATTTTCTCACTTTTCTGATGGTGATCAGCATGGTACTGGTAGCCCGGACCGTAGTAGCCGGCTCACGTTATTCCCCCATCCTTATCATTGTCGTTTTCGGACTGCTCATGGGCCTCATCCTGGTATCCACCGGGCTGGGCACACCGGGACTGCCGGAGTTCCCGATTATGGAATTGGGCAGCCGGGTGACCATCACCGCCCTGATGGCCTCGTTCTTCGTGGGCGGCCAGGAGATCCGGAAACTCATCACCAACAGGAAAATTGACCCCAAAGACATCGTGGTACCCTCGTCGCAGGAGATCTTCCTCGGCACCAAAGCCACGCAGTTCATGTTCCTGGTGAGGGCCTTTTTCATCCTGATCGGGATCGAAGCGCTGAAGCGCGTCATCGTGGGATACCAGACCGGTGGCGAGATCGACAACTTTTATCCATTGCTTGGCTACCTGGGAATTGTAGCCTCCATCATCCTGATTGACCACCGGGCAAAGATCGACCATAAAGGCAGGTATATCCGGAAGGGTGTTTTTGAAACAGCCATGATCCTGCTGTTGCTGGTTGTATCTTACCATATTGCTGAATGGATACGGCCCGTAATCGCCCTGCCGGAGATCTTCTTTGCCATGGTCCTCTCCGTAAGCCTCGGGATGATCATGATGCGCTGGAAGTTTGGGCCCACCATCCGGGCATTGCTTTTTGCCGGCATTCCAGTGGTGCTTGCCTCCAACTTCATGGTGGGCGGGTCACGTATTGCCGAGGCCTTCCAGCTCAGTGGGATGAATGCCGTGTTGTCATTCGGTTTTTTCGGCCAGCTTTTCTGGATGTTTGGCGGCCTGGCCCTGCTGATATGGCTGGGTGCCGCTAACCACATCCGCAACCTGGCTCCCGGGATGGCCGGTTCGCTTTCGCACTCAGGCCTTACCGGGGCCTGTACCGCCGGAGACCTCGGACCGGAAGCGGCAGTCAGGGCACCCATCATGATCAACGTACCCTTTATCGGCCATATCTTCGTATTCTCCATCCTTGCGGCCAGCGCCACGGCCGGGCATTTGCTGCTGCCCTACGCTATCGCGGTGGTAGCTGCCGGGGTTATCCTCACCTATATGGCCCTGAAAACACTGCGGGGTGCAAAAGGCCAAGAGGCTTTTGAGATCCGCGGACTGATGCTCTTCTCACTCGGCTGGCAGCTGGTAGCCGTATTTGGCGGCCTGCTGATCCTCAGCGTCACCGGCATGGGGCTGAGCGATGCCGTCATGGCCAACTCCTCGGCCATCTCGCACTTCGGCCTTTTTGCCGCCATCCAGGGAGGCATGTTTGGAGAACAGGCAGCCGGCCTGATCGCCTTCGTCTTTGCCATGCCCTTCCTCGTGCACCCGCTCGTCTTCGGCATCTTTGGTAAAACCGCCGAAAACAAAGGAGTCATGCCCAAAAAGATCGTTTACGGGCTCGCCTTGCTGGGATTGGGAGGTATTTTATATGCGATGATTGCGTAGTGAAAATAAGCAGGACTGCGGATTTTTTTATAAATTTGCATCACCAACCGCGAGGCGGGGTGTAGCGCAGTCCGGTTAGCGCGCGTCGTTCGGGACGACGAGGTCGGTGGTTCGAATCCACTCACCCCGACTTTTA
>PWRF01000288.1 GCA_003556325.1 Bacteroidales bacterium
AATCCGGGAAATCCACCGCCGGTGCCGGCATCCATAATAACAGCACCGGGCCTGAAACGTATTACTTTTAAAATGGACAAGGAATGTAAAAGATGGCGTTGCACAAAAAAGTCCATGTCTTTCCGGGAGATCACATTGATCTTTTCGTTCCATGAACGGTACAAAGCCTGCATGGCAATGAACTTCTCCAGCATCAGGTCATCAAGCTGCGGAAAGTGTTTTTTGAGGCTGTCCATCAGAAAAAACACAAATGGTTTTGTTTCTACAAAAGCTTCATCAAATATATTAATTTGCATGGACTCTGAGCTGATAAAGCTGCTCCTGTAAAATGCATAAAAACAAAAAAACACCCGGGTTGTATCTATTCTTTTACAATGTATTGAATAACAAAATGATAATCAATTATTCAGGATAAAGTACAATTAAATTTTGTTTAACTTTTAATATTATTTATTAAACAATAAGCAGTGTAGCTTGTTAAGAGAAGAGATACATTAATTCAGCAAATCCAGAAATTATGAAAGCACAAAAATTTGCCATTACGGCCATTATATTTTTCGCACCGTTAATCTGGGCTTCTTCCCATTCTTCTGCAAGCTCCATTGAGCAATACCCCTACAAAGTATTGCAGGATTTTGAATATTTTGAAGTGCGTCATTACCAGGATGCCATTTTTGCCAGTACATACATCGATGCGGAAACGTATCGCAGGGGTTCCGGCAACGGTTTCCGCACCCTTGCCTCTTACATCTTTGGCGGGAATGAACGCGGGGAAAGCATAGCCATGACGGCTCCCGTTGTGATGAGATGGGAAGAAGGCATGGTGATGGAGTTCATGATGCCATCTGAATATAGTATGGAGACCCTTCCGGCGCCGCGGCACAACGGCATCGAAATTTACGAAAAGTCCTCCGTGGTGATGGCAGGGTTATCTTTTGGCGGATGGGCCAACGACAGGCGGATAGCAGAAAAAATTAATGAGCTGTCTGACCTTCTCGATGCCCACGGCATAGAACATTCAGGTAATTTTCAATATTTCGGATACAGCTCACCCACCCAAATGACCAACCGCCGGAACGACATCGTCGTCGAACTAAAGAATTGGGAATAACGAACAGGCTATTTTCCTGAAACATGAGTAATGGGTCTCGGGAAAAATCCCTTCAAGCCCATCAATTGTCCTGCCACTTCCGGTAAATGGTTTCATTGAAGCAAGGTTAAGGCTGAGGTGTGTAATCCATGGGGGAATTGAAAGGCTTGGGAGAAAGATAACGAACTACAGGGAAATGGTAAGGGTCATTCCGCCGGGGGTCATTCCCAGCCGGGCATCTTGTAGAAAGTTTTGGCGACGGTTGTATTGGATCCCGAACTTTGTGAGATCAAAAAGGAAGAGGAAGGCGCCCTGCATAATGACAGACTGTCCGTATCCCTTAAGCATGTCTTCGTTTTCGGTACTTTTGGAAGATGCATGTATCATCCAGGCACCCCCAGCCATGTAAAGCAAATCCAGTCCGGCGTTGATCAGGTAAATATTTTCCGAGCGGATGTGCTTTCGCATTACCTCATCGTATGAGAGTCCGGAAGCATCGTCATTCCTCGAATCGAGCAATGCCCAGGTGGCAATGCCGGCATTAACAAGATTCCATGCGGCATTCATCTGGTGAAAATAACGGGTTTCGCCTTCGTAACGGATCCACCCATAGGTGCCCACAGCCATGTTGGCTGCCGCCCATCCCCCCAGGAAATACATCCCCGAACGGTTGATCTCCTGGCTGCGCGCATAAAAATCCTGGTGCGACTGTGCCCCGGCTTTTAACCAAAGCAAAAGCAAAATGAAAAGGATGGCTGTTGTTTTACCCATGATAATGTCCTTTTGTGTGAAAAGATAAACGTGCAGGGAGTTGGAATTGTTTGCATAATCTCAATCGTCAGTACCGGTTATATCCATATAAATTATCCGGTTTTTTCCTGATTTTTTTACGCGGCTTTTCTTTTGCCGGATACCCCAGGGTGATCAGCAGGGGGATGCGCCGTTTCCCGGGAATTTGCAGGAGCTCCCGGACCTTTTTTTCGTCGAACCAGCCGATCATACAGCTGCCAAGTCCCAGGTCGGCCGCCTGAAGGCAAAAATGATCCGCCACGATGCCGATGTCCATCAGGTAGTAATCCTTGTCTTTAATGCTACTGCCAATCTTCGACAACCAGTTTGGAGGCTCGGCAACCAGGGCCACGATGACCGGAGCCTGAGGGGCAAAACGGTTGATGGGCATTGCCGGGCCAGTAGTGGCACGCGCCACCTCGTCTTTCAGATCCGGGTCCGTGACGACTACAAAACGCCAGGGCTGTGAATTGCAGGCTGAGGGAGCCATCCGGCAGGACTCCATGATGCGTTCGATCTTCTCCTCCTCTACCGGGCGATCAGTGTACTTGCGCACGCTTTCCCGCTTCATGATCAATTGGGCAAAATCCATAGCTTTCTATGTTTTTTTTATAAAGGTACAAAAGTGACAAAACCCGGTGTAAGGACAATACGTTCTGCAATTTTTGCCGGTTAGCAGGAATCTCTTTATCTTTAACGATTCACTACCTAAAAGCAGAAACATATGTTTCAAAGAGGCGATGTACCCACCCCAAAGCCATGGTTGGCGTCAATTCCGATATTGGTCACGATTATCCTGCTGTTCTTTTCGGTCTTCGTTGTGGACACCAAACCCCATTTTGCTCTATTCATCGGGGCAGCCACAGCCGGCTTATGCGCTTATTTGCATGGGTTTTCATGGAAGACCATCAAAGAAGGGTTCAAGCATTCCATTGCGCGAACCATTCCCTCCATTGTCATTCTGCTGATCATCGGGATGCTGATTGCCGTTTGGATTGCCAGTGGCATCGTACCGGCCCTGATGTATTTCGGATTTGAATTTTTTGTTGCCAGATGGTTTTTGCCTCTTATTCTGCTGTTTTCAGCTTTTATGGCCCTGGTCACGGGCAGCTCATGGTCGACTATCGGGACCATTGGTGTGGCAGCCATCGGGGTGGGTGAAGGGTTGGGGATTCCCCTTCCGATGACGGCAGGCGCCATCGTGTCGGGTTCTTTCTTTGGCGACAAGCTCTCACCGATGTCCGACTCCACCAACCTGACCCCTTCAGTACTCGGCGTAAACCTTTACGATCACATCCGCCACATGCTCTATACCACCTTGCCCGCACTTGGCATTTCCGCGGTAGTATTCACCATCCTGGGCTTCACTGCCTCCCAGGGCAATGACGGCAATGGAGATGTTTCAGCCTATACCGATTACATCCGAAACCATTTTAATCTGAGCATCTGGCTATTCATCCCGCCTCTTGTGGTTATTTTCCTTATTGTAAGAAAAGTACCTGCTATCCCGAGCCTCCTGGCCGGACTCGTATTGGGCGCATTGGCTTTTATCTTCGTACAGGGCGGCAGCCTTGCCACGCTGCTGGAAAGCATTCACACGGGTTTTGTGATGGATACCGGAAAGGAAAACATGGATGCTTTGTTTACCCGCGGGGGGATGGAAAGCATGTATGAGGTAGTTGCCCTGGCGCTGGTTTCCCTGGCCCTTGGGGGAATAATGGATTACACCGGCATGTTGCACAGCATCGTTCTGGCATTGACCAGCTTGGTGAAAACAGTTGGCAACCTGACCGCTACCGTGCTGGGTACTTCGATCTTTGTGAATGTATTCGGCGCAAATCAATACCTGGCTGTGATATTGCCCGGCCAGATGTTTGAGGAATGCTACCGTGACAAAGATCTAAAACTCAAAAACCTGACACGTACCCTGGAGGCAGGTGGCACGCTTACAGCACCGCTTATACCATGGAACAGCAGCGGAGTGTTCGTGTATACTGCTCTTGGCGTATCGGCAACCGCTTATGCCCCTTATGCGATCCTCTGCTGGATCACAGCCCTGGTGGCCCTGGTGTTCGGATACCTGAAGATCACCATGCATCAACTCGAACCTTCAGAAGAACAGGAAGCAGAAGATCAGCAATAAAAGATGGATTTTGGGAGGACAGCTATAAAAATAGCAATGGCAGATCATAGCATACAGGGTAGTTGAATGCGGTTATTTTCTTGCCCTGGATCTCCTTAAGGCTGCCAGCAACAATGCCAGGCTCAATATTTTGAAGATGACAATGGCCAGCGAGGTATTGGTCAGGCCCATGACGGGCAGCAGGACCACACCCCCGATAATGCCGCCCAGCCACCCTCCCATCAGGTCGGCGCTGTAAAGAAAGCCGGCAGTACCGCTGAGGCTGCGCGAGGTTCTCAGAAACTCCCTGTTGGCCAGCGGGAAGGCTGACCCTACAAGTATCCCTGAAACAAAGGAAAGCAACAGGAATATCGACTTCAGCAAAATATCAAACCAATCATATACAAGCAGGTCGCCTGCGCGCAGGAATACCGGTGGCAGCAGGAGGGCAAAAAGGATCACCAGCACCTCCAGCCGGATGATGGCGGGCAGCGCGGAGGAGACTTTCTTCAGGTGTGACGACATCCACAACCCGCCCGCCATCACGCCGGCCATGAAGGCGGTAACCAGCAAGCCCAGCCAGTAAAAGATATAGCCGTAAAGAACCTGGAAGGCGAATATCAGGATCAGGTCGAATAGCATCCCGGCAAAACCGGTAGAAAAGATAGCCATGGCAAGCGCGGGCTTCATCGGTTCCCTGTGGCGCGAGGTAAAAAGGAAGAGAAGAAGAAACACCACCAGGAGGATCCCTCCCAGCAGGGGCAGGCTGACAGCCTTACTGTGCCGGAAAATATCGTTGAAGCCGGGAGAAAACTGCTCATTCCAGAATACGAGGCTGTAAAATACGCCCAGGGGCTTAAAATCTTCATTAATTGCATCGCTGCCCTCTTCCATCTGTGAATAAAAAAAATCAGACCACCGGGGATCCAGCTTATACGAAATGTATCCGGGGCCCATGAGCATCAGCTCCAGCTCACGCGCCCGGATTGCCTCAGCCAATTCTTCCACGCCTGGCTCTTTCATGGCAGGTGAGGAAGAGGCAAGGTAGAAGTTCTGGTCTTCTCCCGGGATTACCATGACGTGAGGAAAGACGCTTTCGAGGGTGTTCAGTACAATGGCATTCAGGTCGGTCAGTTCCCTGCCCAGGTAGGTAAGAGAGCCGGGAAGACCAAACATGAGTATTCCCTGTGAGCTCAACCTGTCTCTTGCAAGAGAAAAAAACTCCCGGGTAAAAAAACGGTTGGTTTGCAGCGTGGAGGGGTCAGAAAAACCGCTTAGGATCACGTCATACCTGTGGGGAGTGCGTATCAGGAAAAAACGGCTGTCGGCATCGGTGACATGCACACGGGGGTCGTTCAGCTCACTTTCGGTGAGCAGGGTGGGAAACTTACGGATCACTTCGGGAAGCAAAGGGTCAACTTCGGCATAGTCGACCCTTTCCACATCATGTTTGAGGATCTCATTGATCACTCCCCCCGCACCACCGCTGAGGACCGCCACATTTTTCGGATCAGGGTGAAACAACATGGGAAAGTGGACAAACTCCTCAATGAAGACCAGGTCGGGGTTTGGACTGCTGAGAATGGGCGTGCCGTCCGCATAAAAGGTGTATTCACCCCCTCTTTCCGTAACCGTGATATTTCCGTATTGCGATTGTTCATGGTGAACCAGGTGGTGATGTTTCCACTGTCTCTCAAGCGACGTGATGTGCAACCTTTCGGAGCCGGAAGAGGCCACCAGGTATGAGGTTCCTGACAGCAGAAACAGCAATGCAAGGAAGGAGACAAGCCTGGCAGGCTTTCCGATGCCTTTCCGCAAGGGTTGCAGCAGAAAAAGGCAAATGAGAAAATTCAGCAGGGCCACTGCAAGGGCAATATGGATGGCATGCAGCAGTGGGATAAACACAAATGTAAGGATAAGGCCACCGGCTATGGTGCCGAGGGTTTCATAGACATACACCCTGGCGATGCTGAACACACCGAGGTCTTCAGCCCCCGGCCCCGCGTACTGAAAATGCAGTTGGCATCCCGAGGTAAACAGTGCCCCGTGCAGAAGGCTTACAGGCAGGAGAGTCACGAACGAGACAGCGAACATGGTGAGGATACCCACCCCTTCGCCAGGCATCAGGGGCAGGAACTCACGGAAGGTACGGGTTGCATATATGGCCGCAAGAAAGGAAATAGTAAAGAGCACAGTCACCAGGATGAACCAGCCCAGCTTACGCTTAGCCCGGGAGATCCTCCGGCCAAGGAAATGCGCCCCGGCCGACTCCAGCAGCAGCCAGTTGGCCAGGATCACGCCAATAGAAAGTTCGTTGCCGTGAAATGCCACCAGCAGCTCCCGCAATAACACGATCTCCGCAATGAAGCCGCTAAACCCCATGATGACGACCGCAAGTGTGATCTTTCTCTGCATCCTTACGTGATTAACCAATTCATCTTAATGACCACCAGACATCCCAGATGCTGTAAAATCCAAATGAAGCACATCCCAGGCGCTGTTCCTCCGGAACTTTCCCCTTAAAATTTGAGGCCGGCCACGACCTGCCATTCCAAAACACTCAAAGCATTCACGCAACCCCGGACCATTCGACCTTTCGACTTTTCGTCTTTTCGTCTTTTCGTCTTTTCGTCTTTTCGTCTTTTTGTCTTTTTGTCTTTTTGTCTTTTCGTCTTTTCGTCTTTTTGTCTTTTTGTCTTTTCGTCTTTTCGTCTTTTTATCTTTTTGTCTTTTTGTCTTTTCGTCTTTTCGTCTTTTTGTCTTTTTGTCTTTTTGTC
>PWRF01000197.1 GCA_003556325.1 Bacteroidales bacterium
TGTCCTTTTCAACACCTTCTGCAGAGGCAATGTAATCGATAAGCGGTGTTTCCCCTTCGGCAAGGCTGCTGTCAAAGCGGGCCTCTTTTCTGGGTGCCTCAACGATCTTTTTCTCCGGGATAAACCTGGCGGGCATATAGGCGGTATAAAAAGTCCCCAGTCCGGGCACCATTACCTTCTCATGCTCATACAGCAAGTCACTGATGTGTTTTCCTAGCTTCATAATTGATAATAAATATCTGAGTGTTCGTAATACATAAGGTATCCAACCACTAAAATATGAAAAAAGCGTGACTTTGATCCAAAACAGGGCCTGAATTGTATTTTAAAACAATCCGTGGATCTCGGCATCTATTTTTCGTATCACTTCTCCCAGATCAGATTGCCGTTCACTAAATTTTATATTGTCCACATCAATGATAAGCAGCTTGCCCTGATCGTAAGTATTTATCCAGTTTTCGTATCTTTCGTTCAGCTTTTTCAGGTAATCCAGGCGGATGGAGTTTTCGTAATCCCTGCCTCTTTTCTGGATTTGGCTTACCAGGGTCCCTACGCTGGCCTTCAGGTAGATAAGCAAGTCAGGCGGACGTATAAAGGAGATCATTAACTCAAACAGGCTGGCGTAGTTATTATAGTCTCTTGACTCCATCAAGCCCATCTCATGAAGGTTTGGGGCAAAAATACAGGCATCTTCGTATATGGTCCTGTCCTGGATCACCGTTTTCTCTTTTTTCCGGATCTCGACCACCTGCCGGAACCGGCTATTAAGAAAATAGACCTGAAGATTGAACGACCAGCGTTTCATATCTCCATAAAAATTATTCAGGTATGGATTTGTGTCCACGTCTTCGTAATGAGCTTCCCAGCCATAGTGTTTGGAGAGCAGGCCGGCCAGGGTGGTTTTCCCGGAACCGATGTTTCCGGCAATGGCAATATGCATGGTCAATAATGTTGTTGGTTAGTCACTGAAGCAAAAATACATTCTTTTTCCGGATTGATCCGGTTAGGATGCCTGATATTATTTAATAAACTCCAGGATGCTGTCTGCGTATTTCCTGTTATTATAAAGCCGTGGCACCTTGTGCTGGCCGCCAATTTTTCCGCGCGACTTCATCCATGTAAAGAATGTTTTGGGTGGGAGGACGGTGACTTCGGGTGTTTTCAGCATCAGGTCGGCGCTTCTTTTTGCGTCGTAATCGGAGTTCAGGTCTCTGAGTTTGCTGTCAAGCGCCTGCCTGAAGCGCTCCAGGTCATCCGGTTCCTGCTCAAACTCTATCAGATACTGGTGTGCCGCAGACTCATTGTCGTCGAGGTACACGGGTGCGGCCGTATATTCACTTATGATAGCGCCTGTTGCCTCGCACGCTGCATGGAGGGCGCCTTCTGCATTATCAATGATCACCTCTTCGCCAAAGGCATTTATGTAATTTTTTGTGCGGCCGGAAATCCGGATGCGGTATGGCGATAAACTGGTAAACCGTATTGTGTCGCCTATCATATAACGCCACAATCCGGCATTGGTAGTTATGACCAACGCGTAATTGGTGTCTTTCTTCACTTCTGAAAGAGGGATTGCCTCCGAGCCCAGCTTGCCGTATGCATCCATGGGGATGAACTCATAAAAGATCCCGTAGTCAAGCATAAGTAACATTTCGCTGCTGTCCGGAAGATCCTGGATGCCAAAAAAGCCCTCGGAGGCATTGTATGTTTCCACGTAACTCATATCATCCGACGGAATGATCTTCTCAAACTGGCTTCTGTAGGGTGCGAAACTCACCCCCCCATGAATAAACAGTTCGAGGTTGGGCCATACCTCAAGAATGTTGTTGCGGCCGGTAACCTCAAGGACACGTTTCAGCAACACAAGGTTCCATGAGGGAACCCCGCTGATGTTTGTTACATTCTGGCTATAGGTAGCGTGGGCGACCTTTTCAAGTTTTTCCTCCCAGTCATCCAAAAGAGCCAGCGAACGGTCAGGTGTACGGAAAAGCTCCCCGTAAAAAGGGGCATTCTGCAGTAAAACAGCGGACAGGTCACCGAAATACGCCTGGTTGTTGATTTCACTAACCTTATGACTGCCTCCCATGATAAGCCCTTTGCCGTCGAATATTTTGGAATGTGGATTGTTGTGACAATACAGGGAAAGAACATCTTTGCCCGCCTTATAATGACAACCGGAGAGGGACTCCTGGCTGATGGGGATAAATTTGCTGCGGTCGGCTGTGGTGCCCGATGATTTTGCAAACCACTGGATGTCTGTCGGCCACAAGAGCTGCTGCTCCCCCTGCAGGAGCCTGTCAACATAGGGCTTTACATCTTCATAATCCTGCAACGGGACACGCCGGCGATATTCCTCATAATCCCTGATGTCCTGGTAACCATATTTCCTTCCCCACATGGTATCACGGGCAGAATGCAGGAGTTCCTTCAGTGTGTTTTGCTGAACCTCTTCAGGGTGTGTCCGGAAATAATCGATCTGTGACACACGTTTCCTGAGAAACCAGGATACGACATTGTTAATAAAAGACATGAATATAAAAACTTTTCGTGCGCTTCGTTTTGTGCAAAAATAACGATAATCAATACATGTTAATCTGCTTTTGTCGTTAACACTAAAAAAACATAACAAATCTGCTTTTTTTCAGCCTGAAGGAAGACCACTGTCCATCTCACTGAAAAAAGCGTAATTTTGACAACAAATAACAGATCCAAAAGGAGGAATTGTTTTGGGCTTTTTAAAAAAGATCACCGGGTTAGAAATATATTCGCAAAAGCAGCGCTGGAAGATCTATCTTTTGATGTTTGCCGCTTTGATAATTCTGGCTTCCCTCTACTATACTGACATTATGGTCAGGAAGATCGCACGCGACGAAAGGCAACGGGTTGAGCTATGGGCTGATGCCATACGCAAACGCGAGACGCTGCTGCGTGACAGTGACCGGCTGTTTTCTGAGATCCGGCGGGAAGAAGAAAAACGGGTCGACCTGCTGGTAGATGTGTATGAAAGACTCGAATACGAAGACGATCGCGATGCGCTGACTTTTTATATCAACATCCTGCAGAGCAATACCACTATCCCTCTGGTGCTTACCGATGAAGAGGGAGAGGTGCTGAGTGTGGCGAACCTGGACGGCCAGTTTGCCGAATACGATACATTTACAGGCAAGCTTGCAGACTATTTCTCCACCTATCCTCCCTTAAGCTTTCCCATAAATGGTGACCACCGCTACGTGTATTACGAAGATTCCAATGTGTTTACTGAGCTGCGCATAGTATTGGATGACCTGATCGACACGTTTATATCCGACCTGGTGGTAAACTCCGCAAATGTGCCGGTAATAGTTGTTGACAGGGCAGGTTCAGAGCTTATCGCGCATGGTAATATTCAGGGAGTTGACTTTGATGACGAGGAGGAAGTACAGAGCCTGATCCGTTCCATGGCAGGGAAAAACCGCTACCTGGAGATAAGCCTGCCTAATTACGGGCCCTCTTATGTGTATTATACGAGCTCCCTTCTTCTGACCCAGCTCAGGTATTATCCCCTTGCGCAATTTTTAGCCATTGGCATATTCTTGTTTGTTGCCTACATGCTTTTCAGCATGGCGCGAAATGCCGAACAGAACCAGGTTTGGGTCGGGATGTCGAAAGAAACGGCACATCAGCTGGGAACCCCCCTGTCGTCTCTTATTGCCTGGATGGAGTTGCTGAAGATGAAGGGCGTGGACGAAGAGACCATTAACGAGATCTCCAAAGATATCAAACGCCTGGAAGACATTACCGAAAGGTTTTCGAAGATAGGTTCCTCGCCGCAACTGCTAACCCTGGACATCAGGACTTCGGTTGATGAGGTGGTTGAATACATGCGGTTGCGCACCCCCCGCAAGGTTTCCATCAAAGTGGCAGCTCCACGCACCCCTGTTGAGGTGCCACACAATCCCAATCTCTTTGGATGGGTGGTGGAAAACATCATAAAAAATGCAATTGATGCCATGCACGGCAGCGGGAATATCTACATCTCGATAGAAGACTTTGAAGACCATGTGCTGGTGGATATATCGGACGACGGGCGGGGAATACCGGCTTCAAAACAGAAAGCTGTCTTTCATCCGGGGTATACCAGCAAAAAGAGCGGCTGGGGACTGGGGCTTTCGCTGAGCAAGCGCATTATTGAGGAGTATCACGGAGGAAAGCTTTATGTCAAGGATTCTGCCCTCAACAGCGGAACCACATTCCGGATGTCCCTGAAGAAATAATTTTTCTACCTGGTCTTTTTTCTTCTGACCCCCGCAAAAATAAGCACCAGGCCCAGTACGAATATAACGGCTGTTCCTGCCAGGTGCCCGCTATGATATTCGTAAAATGCCTGCTGCTGCTCCGGGGTCAGTTCGCGAAAGTCAAGGTAGTAGTTTATTCCCCGGCCGGCAGCCAGGATAACGATTATAATTCCCGAAATCAGGTAAGCTTTTTTCATTGCTGGATAAAGTTTGGCATTGCAGGGTGCAGGATAGAAATAGAAAACAAACAGGGAAACCGGTGAGGGGTTTCCCTGTTTGCTGTTGTTTTCAGGGCGTCATCGCCTGACTGTCGTCGTCGTTGGCGTGTAGATGCCAAAAGTAATGGCATTGAGCAGGCCGTCGACAAACGTGTGTTCGATCTTTACATCATAATGATCTGCACCACCCGCCATTTCAGCCGGGTCTGAGATACTTACGGGAGCAAGGCCGTAGATCACATAATGATTTTTGGCCGTTACCTCAACGCCCGTCTGGGCGCCATCACCTACACTGAAAGTATAGGTGTAGCATGAGGTCATCAGGATAGCTATCCCTATAATCAATAGGGAGTTGATCAGTTTTTTCTTCATAGAATAAAACGTTTAAGGGTTAGTGAATGATAATTGGGTTACTATAGAAAAATGCCCGGCCTACAGGTAAATCCGCACACCTGCATTGATCTTAAACTGGTCAAATCCACTTAGGAACAGCTTGGGTTCGGCAAAAAGAGAAACTCCTCCCAGGATGTACTCTGCACCTCCACCAAGACCAAAACCAACCTCAGTGTCGCTGTCGCTTTCTGAAACACCCCCAAATTCAAATTCTACCGAAGCATAGTGCAGACCCAGGGCTCCTATACCATAAAGCAGCAAACCGTCCTGGTCGAACAAAATGTAATTGAAGTTTCCGTTAAACTCCAGGTAAGTGGCACTGCTGCTCCAGGTTTCCCCAAACATGGTTTCCTCAAAATCATCTATGAACCAATAGGTGATATCGAGCCCAACACGCATGTTTTCACTGAGAAAGTAAGTGAATCCCGCACGCAACCCAGGCTCTTCGATATCAAAACCGTAAGTGAAACCTACATTGATACCAATCTGCTCAGCATCAAAAGTACCCTGAGCTTTGCTCTCACTGATGCCGGCAACGCTTATTACCAAGGCAACAGCCAAAATCATGATAAATCGTGTGAATTGTTTCATTTCTGCTTTGTTTTTGGTTTTACATTTTTTTTAATCCTACTCTTAAGGATTTTCGGAACTCCCCCGCCAGCTGTATGTGGCGGTTAGTTGTAGCTCATCAATATAATCATATTTTTAAATACATAGATAAATAAACCACAAATGAGTTTGACCAAAAAACAAAAGTTAAAGATAAAAATTGTTTTTGGTTTAAACAAGGGTTTAGGCCGCTTTTTTAAAATTGTTTAAACAGTTCAAACCACAGAAAGTTCAAAAAAAAATACACTGTATGTAAAAAAAAATGGCCGCCTGCCAGGAGCAGACAGCCATTTAGAATCAGCTATGATAATGGCAATGCCTATTTTTCTCTACGGAAACACATAAACCAGTCGAGGCAATATTTGTCGTCGTCCTGGCTTTCCACCCTGTCTTTTGCGGTGCCGCAGGATCCGGGGGGAGGAATGATCACGTCGTCGCCGGGCTCCCAGTTGGCAGGTGTTGCAATCTGCTCTTTGTCTGCCTTTTGCATAGCAATGATCATGCGTTTGATCTCATCCATGTTACGGCCTGTGCTGAGCGGGTAATAAAGAATAGCGCGTACCGTGGCCTCCGGGTCCATGATGAATACCGCCCTTACAGCTTGCGTTGTGGATGCATTGGGTTGCACCATACCGAATTTTTTGGACACATCCATTTTCAGGTCCTCAATCACCGGGAAATTCACTTCCACGTTCTTCATGCCCTTGAATTCGATCTTCTCCTTGATGGTGCGGAGCCATGCGATGTGCGCATAAATGCTGTCGATCGATAGTCCGATCAGCTCGGTGTTGAGCTTGCGGAAATCTTCCTGCATGGTGGCAAAAGTCATGAACTCGGTGGTACAAACGGGTGTAAAATCAGCAGGGTGGCTGAATAAAATGACCCATTTGCCCTTGTAATCCTCAGGGAAATTCAACGGGCCCATGGTGGTCTTTGCCCTGAAACTGGGTGCCGGATCGCCGATCAATGGCAACTTGGTAAATTCTTGCTGCATTGTTTTGTTCTCTTCCATGATATACTAAGTTTAACAGGTTTATAAAGTTGTTAATTGTTTCACGAAAAAATGTTCGGTACTATACAAAATAACCTATATATTTCCTTTTTTGTTCAAAGGTTAATGATATTTTCCCGGGGGTAAAGGGCTTATCAAATTTGTTTTTTGCGATCATGAGGCGGTTTTTTACCGATTTTTTTCAATAATCCCTTATATTTGTTTTTCTGCAATCTGTATCCAGCATTTTTACAAACATAATTAA
>PWRF01000118.1 GCA_003556325.1 Bacteroidales bacterium
CTTTGTTCCAAAGAGGAGCCATGTATGTTTTACCGGTGATCCTGGTGTCATACACGGCAGTCAGGCATCCGATGTCGCAAGTATTCAGAAGGTCATGGTAGCTTACCTTTTTACGTGGAATGATTGTTTCTATGTGGCGCCCAGACTCGCTAATGATATGATATGGCGCATAGGTAAAGGCATAACCTTTGCGCACCATTAAATCAATCTGTTTGGTAAGTTTGTCAGGCGTCCAGAAGTCATCGCTGTCGCAAAAGGCTATAAAGCGACCGGATGCTTGCTCTGTTGAATTGTTTCTTGCTCCTGCAGGCCCAAGGTTCTTTTTTAGCCGGAACAACCTGATCCTGTTGTCTGATTTCATATACTGTTCAACAATCTCACAGGTGTTGTCGGTGGATGCATCATCAGTGATCAGCAGCTCCCATTCCTTATGAGTTTGCGCCAATATGGAATCAATGGTTTCCCTGATATAGCCTGCGGCATTATGTGCCGGAGTGATGATGGATACCTTCATGGGCATATACCAGGGCTGGTGTATAAACAGAAATAAGGGGTAATGCAGGATGGTTTATGCAAAAACATTCTCAGCGTTATTTTTTGTTTTTGTTGCAGGCGGCCAGGTTTACACGGATAAATTAGACCTGAGCCAGAAAACAGCTTTTGAGCCAAACAATGCGACTATAGCGCCAGCAAGGTACTTTGGTTTCTTAAACCTCAAAAACCCTTGCCAAAACAGCTTTGAAGCAAGCAAGTTATTGTTGTTAAGCAGTGAAACCCGGACACGCCGGTTCTGTTTCCTCATTTCGAACAGCCTTCTTTCCTTTTCATTAAGACCGGCAAAGGCTTTGGAATATTTTTGTTCGATTGCATATAGTGCCTGCAAGCCAGAGTCTTCATGGCTTGTAATTGATTTTGTTTTGGTGATATGATGATATTTTGTCAGAGGTTTTTTGAGCAGCGAGAACGTGTAATCGCTTTGTGCCAGCCTCAACCACAGCTCATAGTCCTGTAGTGCGGGTAACTGTTCATCAAAGAGGCCCGCTTTCACCAGGGCGCTCTTTCTGACCACAACCATGGGCGTACCTCCTATGTGGTTTTTAATGAGCAGTTTCCTGAAAACATCATCTTCCGAAGAGAAGCTGGTGGGCTTGCTAATGTATGAAACCCCCTCGTTAACCATAAATATATGCGCCGGGTGGTAGATCACATCCACAGGAGGACCTTTTTCATTAATGGCTTGTGAAACCACCTCGATTTTCTCCGGAAAGAACTCGTCGTCGTCATCCAAAAAGGCAATCCACTCACCTGCAGCCTCCCTGATGCCTCGGTTTCGGGCGTTGTTTGCGCCTTTCGGCGAGCCGTTTCGAAGCAGCTTTACGGACACCCCGGCAGGACAGCCGCTAAAAATGTCCGCTGATATAGGCGGAGTAGAGCCGTCGTCAACCACGATCAGCTCTTTTGGCGGCAGGGTTTGGCTGAAGACACTTTTGACCGCTGCTGCCAGGCCGCCGGGGCGGTTGTGTGTTGGGATGACGACGGAGATGTTTGCAGCCATAAAAGAGAAAAGCCATTACTTTTTAAAGCAAAGCCTGAGTTTAATCAAACCGGTTAATCCTGAAAGATTGCCGTAGTATTGCAGCCACCTCAGATGCCAGCCAAAAAGAAAGAGCCTGACAAGCATTGAGCGATTTAGCCGATATGATTTGCCGGCTGATGCATATGCATCATAAACAGCCCTTGGGCTGGGTGGGTAAAAAGGTTTAAAAAGGAATTTCACAAAATAAAGCCAGAACCTGCCACTGCTGCGCCATACATCTATTTGTCCCTTCCCGACCCTGATTGCTTTCGCCTTCAGGTCCGCATAGCTCTTAGCAGGATATTTTACAACTGAATACTCGCAAAACATCAATCTATAACCTCGTTTCACCGCGGTATTAGTAAAAGTATAGTCTCCCCCGCTGCGTATACCCTCATTAAACAATCCCAGGGTGTTAAAAACGTTACGCTTAATAAACAAGCTCCCTCCCGGGGCATACTCTCTTTTTTCTATGGATTTCCTGGCATTCACGCCGAAGGTCGAATCCCAGAGTTCGGAGAGTGAGGGCTTCTCTGATGTATGCTCATATATAATGTTTGAAGAAACAATGTCTGCTTCATTCTTACCAAGGCACTCAATACCATTTTGCAGCCAATTGCTTTGAGGAACACATGCGGAGTCTAAAAGTATGATAACCTCGCCGGATGCCTTTTCAATGCCCCGGTTTCTTGCCGAATATGGGCTGTTTAAATACCGGTTTTCTTCCAGGAAGAAAAACCCAAAACCCTCAACCACCGGCTTTGGGGATTGCGCTGAATTGTTATCAACAACGATAACCTCAACGTTTGCTGCGTTGTTTACTTCGCGCTTTACTGCATGCAATGTCATTTTCAGGCGAAGGTTATTATTGTAATGAGGAATTACAATAGAAATTTCAACGTTTTCCTGCATTCTTATCTAAGTGGCTTTTGGCGTTACAGCGTGATTTCAAAACACGCAAACTGTTGTCTGATTTGGAAAAACCCGCAAACAAAAAAACCCGGGTAGCTGCTTTAATGAAAGTCAGGAGAAAACACTTTGTGATATTTGTCAAAGCGCTTACCTTTTAGAAGGTCTTTATACAACCGCGCTTCCGCCTGGTGGAAAAACGTACCGTAAAGATGATCCCTTTTTCCTGACAGCCCCCCAACAATGCCAGGCCTTGGCGTAAACTCTCCGAAGCACAACCCGGAGGAGCTTCGGAGAAAATCTATTCGGATAAAAGGAGCGGGTATCTCAAGGCTTACTTTCTCAGCCAGCTCAATTTCGTCTATGGCAACACCTTTTCCAGCAAAGGTCTCGTTGGCCGCGTATCTGCTTAAAATGGTGTTTCCCCCTGCATCCATCACGTGGTATTTTACTTCAGGACGTCGCAATATCTCGGTTATCCAGCCCACCTTGCCGTAAAACGTGTAGAATTTTATATCAACGGCCGGGTTATTATTCGAATCAGCAATATATTCTTCAACCAACCAATTATCAGACTGAAGCTTTCTTTCTTTCAGGAGCCAATGGATGTGGGAAACAAGCTGGTCCCGGGAGGAAAAAGTTTTTCCGGTTTTCAGCTCAAGGATGTTGTTTTCAGCATAGATGATGAACACTCCGCGCATGGCAGCGTCGTCAACAGGTTTAATTACGCTGTTTTTGCGGGGTATAACATCTGCTATGGCCACGTTTGCCTGGTATAGCCCAGGGGTTTGCAACCCCATCTCCCTGGCAAACCGGAGCCCCTCAACCTTTTGATCGAGTTTCCATTCGGGCAGTACAATGTTATCGTTGTAAGAGTGACGAAGAAACAGGGCTGAGGCAAGGGAAGCCTGTAATGGCTGACCTTCTTCCTTTATGGTCCTCAGCCACCATGCTTCAATACGCGAGGGCCACATAAACCGCGCTGCCATGCGGAAAAACCGGGGCCTGAATACGGGATCAAGATAAAACAGTGCCTTGGTTTTGTTGATCCACCAATCTGTTATTCCTTGCAACAGCTTTTCTGTTTTGAGCAAAACATAGGTTGTCGCATAGCTTAAACCAGCCAAGACCTTTATGATAAAGGAAGATTGCCTGATCCGGTTTTTTATGGGCATGCCAGGTTTTTTAAATAAACACGACTCAAAGAATTGTTGATTGCTCCCTGTCAGGAGTCAACTGCTTTTGCACCCTGCAGGGGCTCCCGAAAGCAAGCACGTTGGCCGGCAGATCTTTTGTCACCACGCTGCCGCCGCCAACGATGGTGTTTTCACCAATAGCAACACCTGAAAACACTGTGGTGCCTGGCCCGATGGTTGCTGCCCTTCCAACCTCCACATCACCGGCGAGGTGTGAGCCCGGATATATAGAACAGTAATCATGAAGAACGTTGTGGTGGCCCACGGAGCAATGTCGATTGATGGAAACCCCAAACCCAACAGATGCATATGCAGATATTACGGACAGCGGTTCCACATATAAACCCTGCTTGTGTTTTACGGTTGAAGCGATAACAGAAGATGGGTGAACAATAGAAGCAAAAGCACTTTCTTTCATCTTCCATTTCCTGGCAAAAAAAGAGAATAAGAAAGTCTTGTTTGCCGGATTGTTGCTGCAAAAGAAAAATGCGCCTGCGGGGATACTGTTTAAATCCGATTGTTTTATTACAGAATAAGGCAGGCCGGTTTCAAAAGGAACGTCGAAATACCGGGTGTCGTCATGCATGACGATGCAAACCTTTCCGGGAAACTCCAGGCGGGTCAGGGTCTCAAAAATCAGGGATATGTGGCTGCCGCTGTAGCCCAGGATGTTTATGGCATCAGGCATTTGCATAATAGAAGGATTTACGGATCGCGTTTTTTGTTTTGAAAGCCCAATTGCCTGAATTCTTTTGCTGTCATCAAGGTGGTGCCATGGATCTCCATTAACCTGTGAATGCGCTTGACCAGTTCAATGTTTGAGCAAAGGGTTTTGCGGTGCTGGTCAAACCAGAGGTTGTCTTCCAGCCCGACCCTTACACCGTACCCGTTGGCCACTGCCATGGCATTCACTGTGAGCTGTTTGTCTCCCAGGCCGGCAAATCCCACGTGATGGTCATTGGGGATTTCCTGCAAGGCTGCTCCTATCTGGCTGAACGTGGGCTGAAAGCCGGCGATGTTGCCAAACAAAAGGTTCCAGTAGTAAGGGCCTTCAACGATCTTTTTTTTGATCAGGTACAGCCCGTAATTGATCATACCCATGTCAAAACACTCCAGCTCCGGAACCACCCCATAGGCCTTCATTTTTTCTGCAAGCATCACGATCATGTTTGGGTCGTTGAGCGAAGCCTGTTTGCCAAAATTTAATGAAGAGAGCGTCAGCGAACACATATCGGGTTTAAGTTCCACTACCTCGGAGCGCTTTTCGAACTCTGACCAGCTTCTTCCCGAGCTGCTGCCACAAATGATGAGGTCCGGGCAGCACTTTCGCAGGCCTTCAAACACCTCCTGGTATACAGATGCCCGGTGGGTGGGCGAGCCGTCCTCGTTGCGCGCATGGATGTGAGCAATGGTAATACCCAGTTCGAAAGCTTCGTGGGTTTGCTCAATGATCTCCGCCGGAGAGACCGGAACGTGCGGTGTGATGGCCTTGGTGGGCACCATTCCGGTAGGACAAAAGTTAATGATGATCTTCTTCATGTTACGTTTTGGTGTGAACGGGTTTTGAGGAACGCAGGAATAAATGAAAGTCACTGGCCGGGCGTATCAGAAAAAGCGCCTTCAGCACCAGGCCTGGGATCTTTGTCAGCCTGGCACCTCCGGGCTTCCAAAAGAGGGTTCTCTTTACGATGCCCGTGATAGTGAATAAAAGCTTTCTCCTGGTAAAGGTGTCGCGGTTGGCTTTGTATAGCTCATTATAAACCAGGTAAGCATTTTGTGCGGTCTTTTTTTTCCCCTGCATGCTATGCACGCCACCCGGGTGAAACCTGTGCACGCCAAAGTATTCGGTGAAATAAAAGGCTTTGCCGGTCTTTGCCAGATGATAAAACAGGTGCACATCGCGGGTGTGCTTGTATTTGGAAAGGTCGAACTGTTTCAGCAACGCTCTCCTGTACATGGCCGTCAGCGGCTGGGTGAGCCAGGTTCTCTGCATTTCAGGCAGGGAAAAGGTGTAGCCGCTTTTCCCTGTATCGTTTTCTTTGATCTGGCTGAGCCTTGAAATCTGTTGCTTTGTATCATCATATAAACGCATGAAGCCGCCCACACAAAAAGAATATTCAGGGTTTTCCTCAAGAAAAACGAACTGCTTTTGCAGCTTAAGCGGATCTGTCCAGTAGTCGTCACCTTCACAGACGGCAACATATTTCCCCTGTTTGGCATCTTTGAAGGGTTTGCGCAGGGCTGTTTTTTCAGGATGGCTGTATGTGTTTTCTGTTTGGAAAAAACAGGTAAAAAGGCGTGGATGCTTTTTCCCGTACTCCTTAATGATCTCTGCAGTGCTGTCAGTTGACGCATCGTCGTGGATGATGATCTCAACACGAAAGGTGGTTTCCTGCATCAGGAACCCTTCGATGGCCTCCCTGATAAAGGGTGCGTGCATATAGGCCAGACAGGATACGGACACCAGGGGCAGGACGCTTTCGTCCCACGACTGTTCGCTTAGTTTTACCGGGCGGGGCAGAAACGGATACGGTGAATGCTTGTTCTTCCTGGCAGAACCAGAGTCGGAGGTTTTTTTCATATTCCAGGCCTGGCAACATGGGCGTTGCAGGATGCTGTTCAGAACACCTGTTTGATTCTTCTTTTTATTGATGATAGAAAATGCCTGTAATGCACTTCAAACCATATTCCGCCATACACAATTTGTATCCCGCTTCGGTCAATCCTGAACCGTTTATAGCCAGGATAAATCTGGTTGCGATTATTCTGCAGCGCATCGTGCAATGCCCTTATGGCAATCATCGTACGATGCTCATCGCCTTTGCCAAAGAAGTATTTATACACATGTGCTTTCATGTTAATGGCGGTAAACATCTTTTTTTTGTCACTCCTGGAGGTGAACTCACCCCCGGGGTGTACCCTTCTGACCGAAGGCCTGATGCCGGGCAAAAACTTGCAAGGACCAAACACCCCTATGATCATGTTCATGTCGTAATCGTCATAAAACTCAATCAAATCATCATTTGTGGGGCTTGCATAAATATTCCGGATCA
>PWRF01000081.1 GCA_003556325.1 Bacteroidales bacterium
AAAATTGACCGTTCCGGTGTTCCGGTCATGTTGCTGGTAAACAAAGCCGACCTGGCGAGTGACCAGGAGGTCAGCCTTGTTTGTGACACATGGAAAAAAGCCTGGCCCGGGTGGCATGTGCTTCCTGTTTCAGCACTCTATGGGCACCATATCGATGCAGTCCTGAACAAGATCCTGGAACTTTTACCGGAGTCGCCGCCATTTTATCCCAAAGATGAACTGACCGACAAACCCACAAGGTTTTTTGTTGCAGAGACCGTCAGGGAAAAGGTGCTGATGAATTACAAACAGGAAATACCCTATTCTGTGGAGGTAGCCGTTGATTCATTCAAAGAGGAGGAGCACCTGATCAGAATAAGGGCGGTTATCCATGTGGCCCGGGAGAGCCAGAAGGGCATTATCATCGGGCACAAGGGCCAGGCATTAAAACGTGTGGGAACAGAAGCCCGCAAGAGCCTGGAAAAATTTCTCGGGAAGAAAGTGTTCCTGGAGTTACATGTCAAGGTAAGCAAGAACTGGCGCGAGGATGAAGCACAGCTTAGGCGGTTTGGTTACAAATAGACCTCCTCCGGCATTATTGCCTTTCCAGGCCATCATAAAGGTAAACCAGGCAGCAGGGTCCATCAGCAGGATCATCCGGGAGAAAGATAAAAAATCATATAACCTCTTTACACATGAGTAATATTGTAGCATTAGTCGGACGGCCAAATGTTGGGAAGTCTACACTTTTTAACAGGCTTACCAAGCGGCGTCAGGCCATTGTAGACCCAACAGCGGGAGTTACCAGGGATCGTCATTATGGGAAATCGGACTGGAATGGTGTTGAATTTTCTGTCATTGACACAGGAGGATACGTGGCCGGTTCGGGTGACATTTTTGAGCAACAGATACGTGATCAGGTAGAGATCGCTCTCGAGGAGGCCAGCGTTGTATTGTTTCTGGTTGACACCATTGAGGGGGTGTCCCCTCTTGACAGGGAAGTTATAGAATTGCTCAGAAAAAGCACCAAACCTTTCTTTCTTGTTGCCAACAAAGCGGATAACAGCAAGCTCATAAGCGAGAGTTCCGTATTCTATGAATTGGGTGTGGATGCTGTGTATCCAGTCTCAAGTATCAACGGCGGCGGCACTGGCGAGCTCCTGGATGCACTGGTTGCGGTGCTGGAAAAAACCAGCGAGGATGTACCCGAAGAAGATCTGCCCCGTTTTGCCGTTGTAGGAAGACCCAACGTGGGAAAGTCTTCTCTTATCAATACATTATTGGGCACCGGCAGGACCATTGTTACCGACATCCCCGGAACCACCCGCGACACCATCTACTCCCGGTACAACAGGTATGGTTTTGACTTTTACCTGGTCGACACTGCAGGGTTGCGAAAGAAGGGCAAGGTAAGGGAAAACATTGAGTTTTACTCGGTGATGCGCTCTGTGCGGGCCATTGAGCTTTCGGATGTTTGTCTGCTTATGGTGGATGCCACGATGCCATTTGAATCACAGGATCTAAGCATATTCAGCCTTGCAGCCAGAAACAACAAGGGGATTATCATCCTGGTAAACAAATGGGATCTCATGCGCAACAAGGACCACACCACTGCTTTGCGTTACGAGGAGCATATAAGGGAGCGAATCGCACCGTTTACGGATATTCCCATCGTATTTATCAGTGTTCTGAACAAACAGAGGGTCTTTAAGGCCATGGAAGCCGCTGTGGAAGTCTTTCACAACCGCCAGCAGAAAATCAGCACCAGCCGGCTAAACCAGGTGCTGTTACCCATTATTGAAAACAGGCCTCCGCCTTCAACCAAAGGAAAGTATATAAAAATAAAATACGTGACGCAGCTGCCCACACATTACCCCTCGTTTGCTTTCTTTTGCAACCTGCCACAGTATATCAAGGAGCCTTATATGCGCTTCCTTGAAAACCAGATACGTGCAAACTGGAACTTTTCGGGGGTTCCTGTAAAGATCTATCTCAGGAAAAAATAAATGCATCACACGTACCGGGAACCTTTGCGGCCAAAGCCAATAAGGGGCTTTCAGGCAGGCCGCGCTGGCCGGCATCCTGCCGTTTGCTTATACCTGCGGATATTTTTTTAACAGGTCAAAGGGCTTCATCAGCAGATCCACATATTGAGCTCTCTGGTAAGCATAGGGATCCTGAACTTCGGTCTTTGAAAGCTTCCCCTGAAACTCACCAATGTTTTTATACCCTTTCTCATCCATCCAGGATTCAAGCTCTTTGATCATTTTTCCGAGATGCGGCACCTTATGTTTATAAATCGCACTTACAACCTGAACGGCATCGGCTCCGGCAAGCAGCATCCGTACCATATCTTCGCCGGAAAAAATACCGGTATTGCTGCAGACACTTCCTTTAATCTCTTTGTATAGAAGCCCGGCATAACGCAGTGGCAACCGGTAATCCATTGGTTGGCTCAGGTTGAACGGGAAGCTGTGTGCTTCACCGGATAAGTCAATATCGGGCTGAAACAGCCTGTTAAACAACACAAAGCCGGCAACACCTTCGTCGTCCATGCGTTTTATTAACTGCAGCAGGTTTGTGTAAAAAGGGCTTAGTTTCACACTCACCGGGAGCTTAACTTTGTCTGTTACCGCCCGGACTATAGCGACCTGCTCTTCTTCCATCTCTTTTGAAGGGGTGTCAAAGCTTCCCGGACTTGCATAGAAGTTTAGCTCCAGGGCATCCACACCTGTCTCAGCCATCTGCACAGCATATTCAGTCCATGTTTCAGGGTTTACGCAATTAAGGCTTCCGATAACGGGAATGTCAAGTGCCTCTTTGAGGCTCCTTAGTTTTTCCAGGTGCTCTGCGGGCCCGGCGTGCTTAACTGTCGGGAAAAGGCTTATCATTTCCGCATGCCGCTCCACATATTCGTTGAGCTCCTCTTCCATCTGCAGACTTTCCAGGTTTACCTGCTCCTCGAATAATGATTTGAACACAATAGCTGATACGCCGGTATCTTCCATTTTTTTCGCAACGCCGGCATCCATACTGAGATTGCAGGCACCCGCAATCAGAGGGTTTTTAAGGGACAGTCCCAAATAATTTGTTGATAGTTTCGCCATATTTCTTCTCCTTTGGTTTGAATATTAAGACATAAATTTAAATATATATTACGTTATCTGCAACATTTTTGTTTGGAAACAGGGTGATATTCTTTCTCTTTTCTTAAATATTTTGTATTTTTATGCTTACAAATAACCTGAATGTCAATATGTTAATTTAGTCAAAGTTCAAATTGCCATGAATAAGCAAAACAGACGCCGTTTTTTGCGCAACATTGCCTCTATCCCTGCCATCGTTATGGCAAACAAATTGCTGATAAGGGGGGGGCAGTCTTCAAACGCAAACCATTTATCTATGACAAAATCAAATTATGAGCCGGGATACATCCAACTTCAGAAAACAGGTGAGTTAAAGGCACGCGGCGAGATCCTTCATGAACGGATGCGCAGCTGCGACCTGTGCCCCCGCGACTGCGAGACCAACCGGATACGTGGCCGGCGCGGTGATTGCAATGCCCACGGCCACCTGGAAATTTCCTCGGCAAGTCCGCATTACGGTGAGGAGAGGGAGCTGGTGGGCAGCAGAGGGTCCGGAACGGTCTTTTTCACGAATTGTGCGCTGCTTTGTGTCTTCTGCATAAATTATGAGATCAGCCAGCAAGGCAGGGGACAAAGACAAAGCATCGACGACCTGGCGGATATGATGCTCTTTCTTCAAAGACATGGATGCCATAACATCAACATAGTGAGTCCTACCCACTATATACCACACATTCTGCTTGCTCTTGACAAAGCCGTTCCCAGGGGCTTACACCTCCCCCTTGTATATAATACAAGCGGCTGGGAAAAAAAGGAGGTCCTGGAGTTTCTCGACGGCGTGGTGGACATATACCTTTCTGACTTTAAGTATGACGATGCTGAGGCGGCCGATAAATACTCTCCGGGAGCCTATTCCTACCCGGAAGTTACAAAAGAAGCCTTAACAGAGATGAACCGGCAGGTGGGGGTGGCCCATGCGGATGAAGATACGGGGTTGATCTATAAAGGACTGATGATCCGCCACCTGGTTATGCCTGAAAACGTTGCCAGAAGCGACAGGGTAGTAAGATGGATAGCCCAAAACCTTCCTAAAGACACTTATGTGAACATAATGTCACAATACACCCCGATGTTCAAGGCTTTTGACTACCCGGAGATAGCCAGGCGCATTACCCGGTCCGAATACAGGAACGTGGTCACGATCGCGCGAAACGCGGGTCTTACGAACCTGCGGCAACAGATGATATAATCAGCAAAAATACGTTCGGCTACAAATGGCAAAGGAGGTATGTGGGACCATACCTCCTTAATTCTTTGCCACCAATTACAAAAACAACATTAACCGACAAACAACACCTGCCAAACGTAAGAAAACCAACTTCAATTCTTTCCGTCCACAAGTTACGAAAATATTTTTAAAAAACAAAAAAATTCCTGTTTTACCATCTGTCTCGCCTATGAAATGGCGACGGGTTATAAAATCCTCCAAAGGGGGATTGATGCATATATGCGGGATTATAGGGATTGTGGCCTGTTGAAAAATTAACCTCTGCACCGAAACGCAGATTTTCACTGATCCGGTAGTCAAACCCCATCATCATGCCATGCGGGTTTGTGGAGACTGCATGCGGATTCATTTCCGGCATATTATTCATGTCGTATGAGTTGCGCTCCACCCAGGTGGCGCCATGTACAGTAAGCCGCGGGCTTACCCTGTAAGATCCCATCGCATATACCGTAGATGAAAAAAGCTGCCCTTCACCGCTCTGAATGGTGCTCCCGGGTTGAAAAACAGTGGAATTGTAAGGCATTGCCGCCGGGAAACCAGTAAAACGGCTGGTCGAAAAGATGGTTCCCACCTCGAGGTGAAAGTTTTTCCCGGCATCCCAGTTCAGCCGCGGCGCAATGCTGTTGGTAAACATACCCCCGGAGCCGGAAAATGAGGTAAAACTTGTGCCGGCATCAAGGGAAAAATCCGTGGCAGGTGCCTCTTCTTCAAAGTCAAAAAGGCTGTGGGAGTCAGTATCCTGTGAAAACAACGGGAAACTGAAACACAGAATGGCAAATAACAATATGCCTGTATATGCTTTTTTGGTTTTCATAACGATAGATTTAGCCACACAAATATACACTTTTTTATCCGTTTTGTCAACGGATTTGTAATCCGGCATAACTTTTTTCGCACAGGGGGCTGCCGGAAAGAGCATCTTATTAAGTAAATTGGAAGCATGCGCTTTTGTTGGCCTTATTTTTTTGTATTTTTACCATCAATCACATGCTGCTGACATGAAACGCCCATGCCGAAGAACCCGATACTCCGGGAGTAAAGGTTTTGATAAACAGGGTGATGATTATTTTGCATTAAACACTGTAAATCAACAGGTTTGACTTTTTGACTTTTTGACAGTTGCAACACAACCCCTAAATTTTGCCAAAAACATAAACACCAGATAACCAATTGGTTGAAAAAATATAAACAGATGAAAAAACACAAATACGGGTTGGTGCTCAGCGGTGGCGGCACCCGCGGCTTTGCTCATCTCGGGGCTATAAAGGCCCTTGAGGAGAACGGAATCAAACCTGGCATTATTTCAGGAGTCAGTGCCGGCAGCATCGTAGGAGCTTTGTATGCCGATGGGCAGGACCCCGAAAAGGCCATGGAAATGCTGGCAAACAAAAAGCTTTGGAGATTCATAAAGATCATATTTCCAAAAAAAGGCCTGCTCAAAATGACAGGGTTTGAGAGAACCTTACAGGGGAGTTTGAAGGCAAAACGCTTTGAGGACCTGGAAATTCCTCTTCTTGTGCACGCCGTTAACCTAAACACAGTGGAGTATACAAGGTTTGACAAAGGTGAACTGATCCAGGCCATCAAAGCATCGTCATCGATACCGGTTGTTTTTCAGCCGGTTGAAATAGACGGACACCAATATGTGGATGGTGGTGTCGTTAACAACTTTCCTGTTGAACCGCTTGTCGACACATGCGAAAAGATCATAGGCATAAACGTTAACCCCCTGGGAGAAGATTATAACATCAAAAAGTTAAGTGCCATAGCCATCAGGTCTTTTCACCTGTCGATGCGCAACCACGCAGAAACGCGAAGAGACCAATGCCATATGTACATAGAGCCTGATGAAGTGCAGTATTACGGTATTCTTGACCTGAAAAGTGCCTCAAAAGTCTTTGAGGCGGGCTATCGTGCAGCAAAAAAAGCGCTTGCGGAGATGGACTGACCGGTTGCCAGGGTGTTTTATCAGCACAAAAGGCAAGCTTTTTATACCTTTGCATGTTTAAAACCGCAATTTGTGCTTTGACTTTCGGGCATATTGCACAGCATGGGGTTTTGAAGAATTTACATTAAACTGTTTGTTCGTTGCGTTATGAGCCAGAGCCTTTATATTTACAACACGCTTTCGCGGAAAAAGGAATTGTTTGAACCCCTGAGTCCTCCATTTACGGGGCTTTATGTGTGCGGCCCCACTGTTTATGGCGATGCCCACCTGGGCCATGCCCGGCCGGCGGTAACTTTCGACCTGGTATACCGTTATCTTAAACACCTGGGCTACAAGGTAAGATACGTGCGCAACATCACCGACGTAGGGCACCTGGAAAGCGATGCAGACGAAGGAGAGGACAAGATCGCCAAAAAGGCCCGCATCGAACAGCTTGAACCTATGGAGGTGGTCCAGTATTATTCTGACCGCTACCACGAAGACATGGACAAGCTGAACGTGCTGAAGCCCAGCATCGAACCACGTGCCTCGGGGCATATTATCGAACAGATCGAAATGGCCAGGGCTATTTTTGATGCCGGCCTGGCCTATGAGGTCAACGGGTCGGTCTATTTCGATGTGAAAAAATACAACGAGAGCCATCACTACGGTAAGCTGAGCGGCCGGGCCATAGAAGACATGCAGGCTGGAAGCAGGGAGCTTGACGGACAGGGTGAAAAGCGGCACCCTGCGGATTTTGCCTTATGGAAAAAGGCTTCGCCGCAACATATCATGCGATGGCCTTCGCCATGGGGCGAAGGCTTCCCCGGGTGGCACCTGGAGTGCTCAGCCATGAGTGCAAAATACCTTGGTGAACGGTTCGACATTCACGGCGGCGGCATGGACCTGCTCTTTCCACATCACGAGTGCGAGATCGCCCAGTCAAATGCAGCCTACGGACAGGATGCCGTCAGGTACTGGATGCATAACAACATGATCACCATCAACGGCCAGAAGATGGGGAAGTCGCTGGGCAATTTCATAACCCTCCGGGAGTTTTTCAGCGGCTCACACACTGCCCTTGACAGGGCTTATGACCCCATGACCATCCGCTTCTTTATCCTCCAGGCTCACTACCGCAGCACCCTGGATTTCAGCAACGAAGCACTCGATGCAGCAGAAAAAGGATTGAAACGCCTTCTGCAGGCATACGAAACCCTGAAGCACCTCAGCCCCGCAGGATCATCCGACACAGATCACAGCGACCTGGCAGGGAAATGCCATACCGCCCTCCTCGACGACTTTAACAGCCCGGTGGCAATAGCACACCTGTTTGATGCCGTCAGAGTGATCAATGCCGCAAAAGACGGCAAAACAAAACTCAACAAAGAAGATCTGCATAATTTGCAGCAGGTGTTTCACACATTCCTGGTCGACATTTTTGGCCTCAGCGATACGTTTGCAACGCAGGAAGATCAGGCACAGCAAATCATTGAGGGTTTGATGGATCTTATCCTGGATCTGAGGGAGCAGGCACGCAGGAACAAAGACTGGGAAACATCTGACAAATTGAGAGACCGGCTCAGGCAGGTCAATATCCAGGTAAAAGACGGGAAAGAGGGTGCGTCATGGGAGTACACAAGCGACGCTTAGCAAACATCTGCCGGAAGCTGCCTTTCCTATTGTCAGCTTTTTTCAGGAACCATGCATATTTAGAGGTATTCCATGATCCTGCCGGAAATGTATAGCAGGGAGACCTCGGCCTGTTTGGTTTGATACTGTATCGACACCAGTCTTTCTTCTGCTTCGAGCAGGTTTTTTTGCACCTCCCGCAGCTCAATCCCTGACAGCTCTCCCAGCCGGTATCTTTCCAGCGCAATATCCAATGTTTCGTAAGCCACATCAAGGTTTTGCGATTCCATCTCCACCAGCCGCAAGTTGTTCAGGTACACGTTGTACGTGGCAATCAGGTCAGCCATAAGGCTGTTTTTCGTGTCGTCAAGGCGCAGCCTGCTGTTGTCAATCGCAATGGTGGCGTTGTCTACCCGTCTTCGCTGATTGAACCCGTCAAAAATATTGATTCCCACTGTAATGCCGTAATTCATCCCATACCGCTGCTGGTCGCTGAACGACCCCGCTTGAAAAGTGTTGTGAGAGGCCGAGTAGGCTGAGCTCAGATTCACAAAAGGATATGTTGCTGACCGGGCCAGCTTTTTGTCAAACTCCGATACGTCGATGTCTTTACGGGCCATTTGCAAATGCACATTGTTTTGCCGGGCCGACGCTTCGAGAGTTTCGAAGATCAGGATGTCATCGATAGGGATGACAGTATCGGTTGGTTGCAGGTTAAACCTCAGGTTTTCCATAGCCATCAGCTCGTTGAGCCTGATACGCGATGCCCTTACAACTTCTTCCTGCCGCGTCATCCGCGAGCTGTCGGCGTTCAAAAACACTTCTGCCTGTAATAGCTGAAGCTTGGATCCGGATCCCAGCAGGAACCGTTCTTCGTCAATGCGCATCCTCTCCCTGGACAGTTCGACGGCAAACTTGAGGTTGTTAAGAAGCCTTTGCTGCTGGATAAGGTTATAGTACTCAGCAGTAATACTGGCCACCAGGTTTTCTATTGTAAGGCGGGTGTTCAGCTCTCCCATTTGCTTTAAGGCAGCCAGCTTGTCGTAGGTGGTCTGTACCCGGAACCCATCGAAGAGGGTCCATCCCAGGTTCAGCTCTGCGTTGGTGACGGTGTTATGAATGTTGCGCAGGGACGATTCCTGGCCGTCGAAAGCAGTCTGGTCGGTAGTGGTATAGCTTCCGCTATGGCCTGCACGCATGCTCAGCGTGGGCAAAAAACCGGCATTGCCTCTTGAAAAGTTGTTTATGCTGACCTGTTCCTGGTTTCGTGCTATCCGAATGGAATAGTTGTTTTCGAGCCCGGTGGCAATAACGTCCTGCAAAGACATTTGCTGGGGCTGGGCATGCAGGCCAACAGATAGCAGAAGAAGAGAGATATTAATTGTCAGCCGTCGTATCATCATCATTTGCCAAATTTTTTGATTCTGTAGAAATGTAGGTATACACTGCCGGCACCACGAATAATGTGAGGAATGTGGAAAGTACCAGTCCGCCGATCACTGCCACACCCATTGCCATACGTCCTTCGGCTCCTTCGCCCAGACCGAGGGTCAGGGGCATCACACCAAGAATAGTGGACAGGCTGGTCATCAGGATGGGGCGGAAACGGGCTGCAGCGGCATATTTTATGGCTTCCATTTTTCGCATCCCTGCCCGCTTACGCTGATTGGCAAACTCCACCAGCAGAATACCGTTTTTAGATACCAGCCCGATAAGCATGATGATACCGATCTGGCTGAAAATATTCATCGTGATTCCAAAGTACCACATAAACACGAGGGCACCTGTAATGGCGAGGGGTACTGTCATCATCACAATGAAAGGGTCCTTAAAGCTTTCGAACTGGGCAGAGAGAACGAGGAAAATAAGTATGATCGCCAGCACAAAAGCATACACCAGGCTGGAGGCGCTTTCCTGGTAGTCTTTCGACTCTCCTGCGAGGGCAGTCCTGAAGGTTTCGTCCAGCACTTCGCCGGCTATTTTGTCCATCTCCGCAATGCCTTCGCTTATCGTATATCCGGGGGCCAGGTTGGCCGATACGGTTGCTGACACGAAGCGGTTGTAGCGGAAGAGCTGTGGGGGCGCTGTTCGCTCCTGCAGGGTGACGAGGTTATCGAGCTGCACCATGTCGCCGTTGTTGCTCCTAACGTAGAGGGAGCGCAAATCGAACGGGGTATTTCTATCTTCCCTCCGGAGTTCGCCCAGCACCTGGTATTGTTTTCCATGCATGAAGAAATAACCGAAGCGCTGGCCGCTGAGGGCAAGCTGCAGGGTCTGCCCGATGTTCTGCGTTGACACGCCCAGCGCGTTGGCCTTGTCCCGGTCGATGTGTATCTGCATCTCCGGCAGGTTAAAACGAAGGTTCACATCGGCCATTTGCAGGATGGGGTTGTCGTTGGCTCTTTCCATAAATTCAGGAAGCACCTCCCTGAGCCTGTCGATGCTCTGTGCCTGAAGCACATATTGCACAGGCCTTCCTGAACGCCGGCCTCCGAACGTGGACTGCTGGTTTACGAAGGCAACGGCCCGCGTTTTATCCCGTACGGCAGCCGACAGCCTGTTGGCTATCTCCTGCTGCGAAGCTTCCCGTTCAGACGGATCTTTCAGAATTACACGCACATTGGACCAGTTACCGAAAACCATGGAGGTGATGGCCTCCCTCTCCGGAACAAGATCCTCCGCAAGTTCAGCTATTTCATCAATATAATCGCGAATAAACTCATAGGTGGTGCCTTCGGGTGCCCTGGCATTGATGGCCAGCTGCGACCGGTCTTCAAGCGGCGCCATCTCACCGGGGATATTGCTGTAAAGCAATACCACAAGGCCAACAGCTCCGGCAAGGATGACAAATGCCAACCACCTTCGGGCGAGCAGTCTTTCCAATGCATTGGTATACGAGGCATTCAGGTTTTTGAAAAAGCCTTCCGTGCTCATATAAAAACGGCCTTTGGTCTTACGCTGTTTCAGTATCTTGGTGGAGATCATCGGGGTGAAGCTCAGCGCAACAAAAGAGGAGATGATCACGGCACCGGCGATGACAATGCTGAACTCCCTGAAGAGCCGGCCCGTCATCCCCTCAAGAAAGACAATAGGGAAGAATACGGCCACCAGGGTGATGGTGGTGGCAATGATCGCAAAGAATATTTCTTTTGCCCCTGCCAGACCTGCCTGAACCGGTGTCATCCCCTGTTCAATCTTCACATATATATTTTCCATCATTACGATGGCATCATCCACCACAAGGCCTATGGCCAGGACGATGGCGAGCAGGGTGAGCACGTTGATGCTGAAGCCCGCCACATACATTACAAAGAAAGAGCCTATCAGTGAGACAGGGATGACAAGTACGGGTATGATGGTCGTACGCCAGTCGCGCAAAAACAGGAATATGATGATCACCACCAGGGTAAAAGCGATGAAGATGGTGTTACGGACCTCCCGGATAGAAGACCGGATAAAATCGGTATTGTCGAACCCGATGTTGATGGTCACATCGTCGGGGATGTCTCTTTCTATCATCTCCAGCCGGCGGTATACTTCGTCTGCGATCTCGATATGGTTGGAGCCGGGCTGAGGTACAATGGCATTGCCCACCAGGGGAACTCCATCGCGGCGTACGATGCCCCTCAGGTCTTCCGGGCCGAGCTCCGCCCTGCCGACATCCCTGAAGCGGACCACCCTGCCGTTATCTTCCGCGATAATCATGTTGTTAAACTCCTCCGGGGTAGACATCAGCCCCAGGGTGCGAATGGTAAGTTCTACGGTGTTGCCTTCGATGCTTCCTGAGGGAAACTCGACATTTTCCCGCTGCAGCGCATTCCTGACATCCAGAGGGGTGAGGCCGTAGCCGGCCATTTTTTCGGGGTCGAGCCAGAGCCTCATGGCATAACGCTTCTGCCCCCATATATGAATTCCGCTGACGCCCTCGATGGTTTGAAGCTGCTCCCGCAACGTCAGTTCTGCGATCTCTGAAAGCTCGAGCAGGTTACGTGTTTCACTTTCCACGGTTACGAACATGATGGGACTGGCGTCGGCATCTGCCTTTGAAACGATGGGAGGATCTACATCCCTGGGCAGGCGCCGCTGGGCCTGGGCTACCTTGTCGCGCACGTCGTTGGCAGCCGTCTCCATGTCCACGCTCAGCTCAAACTCCACGGTAATCCTGCTGCTGCCCTGCCGGCTAACGCTTGTAAGGGTGCGAATGCCGGGAACCGCGTTGATCGCCTGTTCCAGCGGCTCTGTGATCTGTGTCTCAATGACATCAGAGTTAGCCCCGGGATAGGACGTGCTTACCGAGATGATGGGCGGGTCCACACTGGGGAACTCCCTGACCCCCAGAAACGTCATGCCAATCATGCCAAACAGAAGGATGATAATGGTAAATACCGATGCCAGAACAGGGCGTTGTATACTTAAGGAAGAAAGACTCATCTTATTATTATCTCATTATGCGAAGCACCTTGAGGGGCCTTCTGCAGTTTGTCATGCCGGACATTGAAAAAATATCGTGCATTCCTGGCTCCGGCATCCGGAATGACAGCATTGTATTTCTTGCATCGATGACATTTCATATGTTTAAAATAATGTCAAAAGGTCGAATGTCGAAATGTCAAAATCAATTCACAGGGCTGGTTTCATCTGTCTCCTCGCCCTCATCTCCATGCTCAGCCAGGTCGCCGAGGTTGTCCAGTTCCACATCCAGGCCATGCCTGAGCTGCAAAACGCCTGTGGTGAGAAGTGTGTCACCAAAGGAGAGGCCGTCAAGGATTTGCACACGGTCTTCGGTGCGGATGCCTGTGGTCACGTATATCGCTTCTGCTTTTCCGTTCCTATAAACAAACACCCTGTCGCCTTCCATCTCAGGGATCAGTGCCTCTGAGGGGATCGCAATGGCATCGGGCATGTCGGACAGTCGCAGGTTTACAGAGGCGAAACGGCCGGGCATCAGAAGCCCATCAGGGTTGTCATACAAGGCACGCAACCTGATGGTACGTGTTCTGTCATCCACGGAGGGGTTGACAGCATAAACCTCGGCATGCTTTGGATCCAGAAAGCCATCCACACGGAAGTTTATGGGAAAGCCCGGGGAGATCTCGCCTGAATACCTTTCAGGCACGGTAAACTCGAGTTTCAGCGGACTGGTTCTGACCAGGCGGGCCAGACGCGTGCTGGGTGAAGCATAGCTGCCTTCACTAAGATAACGCAGTCCTACCACCCCATCGAAAGGGGCCCTGACTTCCGTTTCGGCAATACGGGCCAGCAGCAACTCCATATCGGCTTCGAGGGTCTCGAGTTCAGTAACAGCCTGGTCGTAAGCCTCCTGGCTGATAGCCTCGCGTTCGAGCAAACTGCGCTGACGAAATTCCCGCTCCACCACGAGCCTCTGCTGAGCCTGCAACTTTGCCAGCTGCGCCTGCAAATGCCTGTCGTTCATCTTTGCCAGAAGATCCCCCTCCTCAACGAAAGTACCTTCCTCAAAATATATCCCGACAACCTTTCCGCTGGTTTCAAAAGCCAGGTCTACCTCTTCATCAGGAAGAAGCGTTCCCGTACTCCTTATCGTTTCCTGAACCGGGAAGGGAGACAGCACATAACCGCTGACCCTCAATACAGGTCGCTGGCGTGGCTGAAAAGCAGGATCCTGGGAGGAGCCGCCGAAGAGAAAAGGCGCCACCTTTGGATATGCAATGATCCCTATCAAAAGCGTTAAAATGGCCAGGTTTACAAAAAATCGCGCTCGTTTGTTCATTACAGGTTATTCAAAAAAAATGTATACAATAATAATTTGACTCTGCCTGCATACAAAGGTTTATTGAAACCGGAAAATATATCTGTATGCGGTATGAGAATCAATTAATAAACAGAATTTTTCTGAAAATGTTTTATAAAGGCGCCGCTGACACAGCATTAAAAAGCATGTAGTTTAAGCTAAAGTATATCAGCACAAATTTCCAGGTTGTTATCATAGCTTTTTGACAACATGTTTGCAAATCAACCGATCATTTTGTTTCTTTGCAAATCAATTTTCCGCCGCGCAGGCGAAGGCTTTATTAAATTCTTGCTCCAAGGTGCAGTTAAAAAAAATACTAAACATCCCCAACGCCCTCTCTTTTTATCGCCTGCTGGCGTTCCCCGTGATCCTGTATCTTGCCATTGCCGGTTATGAGCAGGCATTTGCCGTACTGATCGTGATCAACTTGCTTTCCGATGTGCTGGACGGCCTGTTGGCCAGGTTACTCAACCAGCAAACAGAGTTTGGTGCGAAAATTGACTCGATTGCTGATATGGGCACCTACTTCCTGGTTTTCCTCGGCATAGGCCTTTTTAAGTGGGACGACTTTGCCCCGCACATTCTGAGTTTTGGTACTTTTATCGCGTTGCTGATCCTTGCTCTCTTGCTTTCAGTGATCAAATTCGGAAGATTTCCAAGTCTGCACCTTTATTCCTGGAAAATAGGCGGATACATCCAGGGAACCTTCTTTGTGATCCTCTTTGTTTTCGGTTTTTTTACACCGTTCTATTATATCATGATCGTATGGGGCATCCTGGCCTTCCTGGAACACATCGTCATCCAGCTGATCATCCCCGAAATGCGCACTAACGCCAGAGGGCTCTATTGGGTCCTGAAAGAAAGGCAAACCAAAGGGTAGGCGCAATGTCCGGGCATGGTGACGTGTCTGAAGGCCGAAGTTTACCCTGATTACTGTTTTCTTGTTTTGACCTTACATACATCGCACAGATGGAAAGTTTGATATACCTGATCATACTGATTTACTTTGTCCTGGGGGCCCTTGCTTTTGCATGGATAGGCAGGAGCCGGGGCCGTGAGGCAAAGCGCGGGATGTGGGCAAAGTTTTTCACGTATTTTGTCATTATTCATATTCTTTTTGGAAGCATTTATTTTGGCCCGCCATATTTCAGTGTGGTTGCGGTTTTTCTGGCACTTGCCGGGTACCTGGAGCTAACCCGGGTACATAGTCAACAGCGCTTGCGCGGAACATGGTTTTTGATTTCCTCCCTGGTCATTTATACTTTGCTGGCACTCCCATTTGTGTTTTTCAGCTTTATGGAAAAAGAGTATCTGTACTTTGTGTTTATCGTCGTTTCGGTATTTGACGCTTTCAGCCAGATCAGCGGCCAGATCATAGGGGGCAGGCGTCTGGTGCCGTCAGTAAGCCCCGGGAAAACCATTTCAGGACTTGCAGGCGGGGCGGCGCTGGCCATGGTCACAGCCATACTGATCAGGGGGCTGATTGACGCCAGTTGGACGCATGCTTTGTTTTATTCGATTAATATCGTTATCTTTGCATTGTTAGGGGATCTTTTAGCTTCTTATTACAAGCGGCGGAATCAAGTGAAAGATTTCAGCAAGATGTTGCCTGGCCACGGGGGCTTCCTCGACAGGTTCGACAGCCTCCTACCCGGCGGTGCAGCCATGTTTGTCATTAACATCATCCTATTATGAGCACCGAACTGTTGTTTGCCATCCTTTATACTTTCGCGTTTGGCGCCATACTTGCCACAGGAGAAATACTGCACACCATCCTCAAGGTAAATACCGAATATACAAGGAAGTTTGCTCACAGCGCAGCCTCACTTTTGTCGCTTACCTTTCCGCTTGTGTACTCCTCTTACGGGTACGTCCTGGTGATGGGCACCATCTTTTTCTTCGTTTTGCTTATTGCCCAGCACAAAGACCTGCTGCAGTCCATCAACGATGTCTCAAGAAAGACCTATGGCGGCATCCTGCTGCCGGTGGCCATATGCGGAACATTCGTTATATCAGTCTGGCTCAACGACACCAAATTATTCATCATACCCATCCTCATGCTCGGAGTCAGCGATTCGCTGGCAGGGATCACGGGTGTTGCCTTTGGCTCAAGGGTCAGGAAGATCATCATCCATAACCTGCGCCTTAACAAAACCTATCTGGGCAGCTCTGTTTTTCTGGCCTCCTCGCTTTTAATCACCATTTTCACCCTCCACTGGTTCGTGGGGAATTTCAGCACACCAACCATTACAGCAGCCGTTACTGTTGCATTTGGGGCAGCTATAGTAGAAGCATTCAGTTCCAAAGGGCTTGATAACTTTACGGTGCCATTTACCACCTTGTTGCTTTTGTCCATGTTCAACGCTTCGCTATAGAGATGGAACCTGTTACCAGTCGCCCGTCTTTTACCAGCAATTCGTGCTTCGGTGGTGGCGCCGCCGAGTAATTCAGCATCCGGCCGGATGAAGGTATCAAAGCACATAAGACCACCCCTCCCGACCGGATGATGTCAAATACAGAAACATAAAAAAAACGTTATCTATGTATATACACAGGGGACAGCGCAAGGCATACAATATTTCCGGCAACATGCTTACCACTGATGGGAGGCTGGCTTTCAATGACTTTACTGCCATACGGAAAGTGTTGCATACGATAAACATGAAGCGCAGCCCTTCATGGCAGATCTATCCGGGCGAAATGCGGGCTTCGTGGCTGCTTCAGGAAGCATCCCTGCATGTGCTGAGGTACTACCAGGACTTTGTGGGCGGTGACTTATTCGGGAAGGCATCCGCATACCTGGAGGAACGTGCGGGAAAAGCCATGCTGCTTGCCGTTACCGAAGACTTTGTAATTCAGTTTCCGCCGCCGCAGGTCTCCGGCGGATCTGTCGGGGCCAGGGAGTACCTGGAGATGTCGACCCGGGGCGAGGCACACCTGGAACAGGTGATCCGGAATTCCATCATCCTGTTTCTGGCCAACGAGAACCCCGCCAACAAAAAATTAAAGGTGCTGTTTGACAAATCTTACCTGTCGCCCCCAGAAAGTTTTGATCACCTCATTCATGAGGTGGAAAGCTTTTGTATGAATATGCCTCCCCTGGGGGCGGGGAAAGAAGACATTTTCACCGTTCTGAGAGCACCTTTCCGGCATGCCCCTGATGACTTTGATGCACAGCTTGACTATATCCTGAAATACTGGAAAGACTACCTGCCCCCTGATTTTCAGGAACAGGTGCTGCAGGGTAAAGACATGATGAGAGAGGACATTATGCTGCAGGGGGGGCATGGAGCAGCTCCTACGTTTGTGCCGGACTACCAGGGCAAAATGAGGCGCAAAGGCATGTTCCTGGGGAAGTCGGGTTACGATGCATCTGCGGATGAAGCTGCCGGCTACGAAGAAGAAGAGCGCTTCACCAGTGACATACACTGGATGCCGCGTGTGGTGCTAATCGCTAAAAACACCTACGTCTGGCTCGACCAGCTCTCAAAAACATACCAAAGAGACATCCGGCGTCTCGACCAGATCCCTGATGAGGAGCTGGACCGCCTTGCGCGCTGGAACTTCACCGGCCTGTGGCTCATCGGCATATGGGAACGCAGTACGGCATCCCGCAAGATTAAACACAGGATGGGCAACCCTGATGCTATTTCTTCTGCCTATGCTTTATATGACTATGAAGTCGCACAAGACCTTGGGGGAGACGAAGCCTATCTCGACCTCAACAAAAGGGCCTGGCAGCGCGGCATAAGGCTTGCCAGCGACATGGTGCCAAATCACACCGGCGTGTATTCCAAATGGGTGATTGAGCATCCCGACTTCTTCATCCAGGCAAAAGAACCCCCCTATCCGAATTACAAATTCTCAGGAGAAAATCTCTCGGACCACCCGCATGTGGAGATCCGGATCGAAGACGGCTATTACAACAAAACCGATGCTGCGGTTGTCTTTGAGCGCAAAGACACACAGAACAACGATGTGAGGTATATTTACCATGGTAACGACGGCACCATGATGCCCTGGAACGACACGGCACAGCTGGATATGATAAAAGCGGAGGTGCGTGAAGCCGTTATGCAGAAAATATTTTACGTAGCACGAAAGTTCAGCATCATCCGTTTTGACGCGGCAATGACGCTTGCAAAAAAGCATTTCGCGCGACTCTGGTATCCCAGGCCCGGCACCGGTGGCGACATACCGACCCGGTCGGAACATGCCATGAGCAAAAAAGCCTTTGATGCGCTCTTTCCCGAAGAATTCTGGCGCGAGGTGGTAGACCGCATCAACCGGGAACTCCCTGAGACACTGCTCCTGGCAGAAGCGTTCTGGTTTATGGAAGGCTACTTCGTCCGCACCCTGGGGATGCACCGCGTGTACAACTCTGCCTTCATGCACATGCTCAAAAACGAAGAAAACGAGAAATACCGCGACCTCATCACCAACACCCTGGAGTTCGAACCTGAGATCCTCAAACGCTATGTCAACTTCATGAGCAACCCTGATGAGGATACAGCCATAGAGCAGTTTGGCACCGGCGACAAATATTTCGGGATCTGTGTGATGATGAACACCCTTCCCGGATTGCCCATGTTTGCGCACGGACAAATAGAAGGATTCACCGAAAAATATGGTATGGAGTACCAAAGGGCATACTACAACGAGGATCCCAACCATTGGCTTGTCCAAAAACACGAGCAGGAGATTTTCCCTTTGACAGCCAAACGCTACCTTTTCAGCGAAGTGAGGCACTTTCATATATATGACTTCATTACCGGGGAAGGGCATATCAACGAGAATGTGTTCGCCTACACCAACAGGCACCATGAGGAAAAAGCACTGGTGATGTTCAACAACAAGTACGACAGTGCCGGCGGGCGCATTCTCCGCTCTGCACCCAGGCTCTCTGGCGATGCCGGATCAAAGTCCATGGCAAGCTCGACACTGGCCGAAGAGCTCGGAATGAAAAACGACCCGCGTATGTTTTACAAGGCGCGTGAGCAAATGTCCGGGCTGGAGTATCTATTTAATGGAAGGGACGTCCATGAAAACGGCCTTTACAGGCACATGCAGGGCTTCGAATATCGTGTGTTCCTCGATTTTTCAGCGATGTACGACACAGATGGCAGCCTTGGCGACCTGTATGCCCAGTTTTCCGGCGAAGGCATCCGGGACCTGCAACAAACGCTTAACCTGAGAAAACTGGAGCCGTTGCACGAGGCTTTCCACAGGGTGTTTGAATACGAAAAATTACAGCATTTTACCGGGCAGGCGGTCCGACAAGGGCAGCCCCTCAGCCCGAACGACCTGGACAATCTTTTCCGTGAGGCTTTCGTTGCCTTTGCCGGGATGATTGACCAAACGTCACAAACTGCAGGAGATCCCGGAAAGGCCTTCCGCGAATTCGCCCTGCGGCTGGAAAGCATCGCGGATGGCATCCATTACATCACCGCAGCAGATGCGCAAACACAAAAGCTTCTCAGGACGACACCATTTGAAACGCTGGCAGACCTGCTGGTGCTTTCGTCGAACTTCAGCTACCGTGAAAACACCTTGCTTTTGCTCGCATACTATTCCCTGGAAACTGTCGCGCAGGATAAGCATGAAGCCGATATGCTGCTGTTTGAGCGGCTGCTTTTCGCTCATGCCCTTGATGGGGTGTTGCAGCAAACCGGTCACAGCCAGCCGGACCTGCAGCGATACAAAGCGCTGATCCGCATACTGCTGCGTTATGGAGAAAGTGTATTTGACTTTTGGGGAAAGCCACTTCCAAGAGGCAGAGCGGCAACACTGCTGCAAAACGATGAGGCAATCGTAAAAGAGAGGAAGAAGTTCCCGGAGATATTACGCGACCCGCTGGTAATGGACTACCTGGGGGTAAATCATTACCAAGGCGTTACGTATTACAGCAAAGAATCTTTCGAGCAGCTCTGCCGGTGGTTCTGTTCGGTTTCCTGTTTTTCTTTTTTCAGGATGAAAAAGACCAGGAAGGCCTCTCACAGTAAGTTGAGCGGAGCCGTGCGACGCTCAATTAAACTGTTCGCAGAAGTTACAAGGTTGTCCGACCGGTCGGGATACCAGCTGGAAATCCTTGTGAAAAAACTGCAGGAACGTTAGCGGCATAGATGCCGGTGTGCAATTCAGGCAACAAAAGCACACCGGCATAAGGGTTTTACAGAGGCTCTGTCAGGTCAAAGTCAGCCTGGAAGACCACTTCACCGTCATAGAGCAGGCGATACGAGAACGTGGTCATCTCTTCATCCATAACCACACGCCATTCCCGCCCAAAATAATCTTCAAGCAGTTCGCGCGAATACTCATCTTTGGGGAAGTGCTGGGCGTAGGCTGTGCCTTTGCCGTCGGCATAGCCGCCATATAAGGTTTTCTCTTCGGGCGTGCCATCCGGGTACCTGTGATCATGACGGAACCGAAGGCGGCCGTCTTCTACCAGGAACATCCAGGTGCGCGAAGTATCTTCGCCTACATGGAACGGGATATGCACCTCGTCCTCCTCACACTTGGTCACATGCATGACGAATGGCTGGTCGGCCCAGCTTTCGCGGCCTTCGGCCAGATAAGCTTCCTCGCCGGGGAAGGATTTGCCACATAAGCTGGCAAGGTTATCCATAAACGCACGCTCTTCCTGGGTTAACTGACCCTGTGCGAGCCTGTCGCCCTCGCGGGCCTCCATCTGAGCCTGGTCTTCACGCTCCTCATGCTGTTCGGGAGCCTGTCCGCATGCAAAAAATACCACTGCCATCATGGCAATCAAAAAATGCTTGTACATCGTTGTTGGTTTAGGTTTAGAACACATTTTACCCTGCAAAAATGAAAAAAAATTCCGTGCCGGGTGAAAAAAACAAAAAAAATCGACTTTTCTGCTGTAACTATTTCCCAAAACAACACGTCTTACAAACAAAAATGAATACGGCCACTCATTTCGCAACCATAAAAACAAGAACCTTAAAAATTTTACCATCATGAAAACAAGAACTTTTTTTACCGTATTTCTCACATTGTTATTCGGGGCAACAACGCTGAATGCATCCGATATTGTCGCAGAGCAGCGGGAGGCCAGGGACTTTCACGGGGTGGAGGTTACCGGCGTTTTCCAGGTATACCTGACGCAGGACGACACCTACGCGCTTGAAGTCGAAGCCCCGGAGGCCCATCTTGAACACATTGAAACCCTGGTCGAAGATGGAATATTGTACATCAACTACACGCGCAGGGCTCGCAATCTCAGGAATTTGACTGTCCGGGTTACTGCCCCGGAGTTTACCTATCTGAATGCCAGCGGGGCGTCATCCATCACCAGCGAAGAAACCATCCGCTCGGCGATCCTGCGTCTTCATGTATCCGGCGCTTCGGATATGGAGCTGCCTGTTGCGACCGACCAGCTGACCAGCCGGATAAGCGGTGCCAGCAGCCTGCTCCTGTCGGGTTCAGCCACCAGGCACGACCTTAATGTAAGCGGGGTTTCCCGGGTCCGCGCCTACGATCTCGAAACCCTTGTGACAGAGGTTTCCTCTTCGGGCACTTCAAACGTGCGCATTACGGCAACCGAGAAAGTGGATGCACAGGCCAGCGGTGCTTCCTCTATCATCGTGAGAGGCAATCCGCCGGCTAGCAATGTCAGCACTTCGGGAACTGCCAGCGTCAGGGGTGTTGAGCATACAGAAAGAGTCAGCCCGGAGATAGAAAAAGATACTGTCGTCGTCAGGCTGGGAGGACGCGAAATGGTGGTTGCCGAAGGGGAGAGACCTACCATACGCAGAAGGCCCTATAACACGTGGCGCAACAACTGGAGCGGCTTTTATCTTGGCCTGAATGGCTATTTCGGCGACAACAACAGCATAAATCTTCCTGCTGAAAGCCAGTTCATGGAGCTTGACTACAACAAATCGCTCCAGGTAAACCTTAACTTTTTTCAGCAAAACGTGGTCCTGGCACGCGGTAACAACAGCCTGTTCGGTTTGGTAAGCGGATTGGGCATACAATGGAACAACTATCATTTGTCAAAAGATGTTGTTCTTCAGCACGGCAGCGACGGGCTCGAATACGCTGAGGCGGACTTCCGGCTGCGGACCAACCGGCTGCGTGTTTTTCAGCTGAATGTTCCGCTTATGATGGAGTATCAGCTGCAGGATCGGCAAACCTGGAACCGCCTGCATTTTTCGGCGGGCATACAGGGCGGGTTCCGGCTCAGGAGCCACACCAAGGTTGAATACCGCGACGAACACGACAAGCGCCACACAGACCGCGAACGCGAAGACTTTCATCTTGTGCCCATCCGGGTAGATGCGATCGGGAAAATAGGCTGGGGCCGTCTCAACTTCTTCGGGACCTACTCGCTGAACAGCATGTTCAGAGACGACAGGGGCCCTGAGCTAAGTCCCTTCAGCATAGGCATCCGGTTGATCGGTGGCTGACAAGCCTGTTAAAATATTTCACTGTGGTTGGTTTTGGTGCAGCCTGCATGATGCAGGCTGCTTTTTTATTGTAAAATGGGAAAATGATTATTTTTGTAAAAACACTCATAGCATGTCAGGACATAGCAAGTGGTCAACCATAAAACGTAAGAAAGGCGCCCTCGACGCCAAAAGGTCTAAGATCTTTTCCAGGGTGATAAAAGAGATCAATGTAGCCGTAAAGGAGGGAGGCAATGACCCTGAGGGGAACCCGAGGCTGCGACTGGCCATTGCCAATGCCAAAGGGGTAAACATGCCCAAAGAAAATGTCAGGCGTGCCATATCCAAAGCCGGCGAAAAAAATGCTGCCGACTTCCAGGAGGTGACGTATGAGGCCTATGGCAATTTTGGAATAGCGGTATATATTGAAGCCCTCACCGACAACATCCAGCGCACCGTGGCCAACATACGCTCCGTACTTAACAAGCACGAGGGGAAACTGGAAACAAAAGGCGCACTTAGTTTTCTGTTCGACAGAAAAGGCGTGTTCACCATTCCCGAAAAAGCAGTGTCAGAAAAGGGCATGGAAGAAGATGATTTCCTTATGGAAGTAATCGATGCCGGTGCCGAAGAAGTGGAAAACGAGGAGGGGTTTTACACCATATATACTGCCATGGAGGATTTTGGCAGCATGGTTAAAAAAATGGAAGAAATGGGCGTGGAAGCAGAAAACGCCGAACTGCAAAGGATACCTAAGACCACTGTAAAACTGGATAAGGAATCCGCTCAAAAAGTCCTCAGAATGATTGATGCCCTGGAAGACGATGACGACGTTCAGAATGTATTCCACAACATGGAACTCACCGACGAGATCATGGCAGAAATGTAAGCTGTACCAGCCATGACCTGCTCCGGTTAACCGGCCTCATATCAAATGGACTCATGTCAAATGGCCACCCCCATTGTTTTCATTAATTATTGAACGAAGAGACTATTCTCCATTGTCTTCTGCATACCATTCGGCATAGGCAGTAGATGTTTCATGCAGCCTCAGCGAATGCAATAAAACCCCTGGAGGCAAAGCAGCGCTGATCTTGCGGGCAAAGTCGTGGATCATATTCTCGCAGGTAGGCTGGTACGGAACAGCTGCAACTTTTCCCAGCAGCTGTGTTCTTTCAAGCATTTCGTCGTGAGGT
>PWRF01000272.1 GCA_003556325.1 Bacteroidales bacterium
ACTGCCTCCGGGCGTGGTGAAAGCCGGCATCAAGATGTTTGACATGATGGCCGAAACCGATGAGCTGCAAGAAAAGCTCCACCGGAACACCGAATACTTTATGAAAAAGATGGAGAAAGCCGGCTTCGACCTGAAACCGACCCAATCAGCCATTATCGCCGTTATGCTTTATGACGCACCTCTCTCGCAGGAGTTTGCTGCCAGGCTCCTCGACGAAGGCATTTACGTCATAGGGTTCTATTATCCCGTGGTACCCAAAGGCCAGGCCAGGATCCGGGTTCAGGTATCCGCAGCTCACGAAACAGAACACCTCGATCAATGTGTGGAGGCATTCATCAAAGTAGGAAAAGAGCTTAAGGTACTGTAGTTTTGAGAATTATCGACACCCATACACATATTTACCTGTCACAGTTCAACCACGACAGGGAAGATATGATATCCCGTGCCTCCAAAGCAGGGGTCACCCATATGCTGATGCCCAACATCGACAGCCATACGGTGGCTGATATGCTGAAGGTGGCACGGGCTTTCCCGGATTCCTGCCTGCCCATGATGGGCCTGCACCCCACATCGGTGAAGGAATCATACAAGACAGAGCTGGACGTGATTGCCGCGTGGTTTGAAAAAGGGGATTTCGTGGCCGTGGGCGAAACGGGGATCGACCTGTATTGGGATACCCGTTACGGGAAGGCGCAGAAGATCTCGCTCGAACGTCATGTGGAATGGGCGCTGCAGTACGATTTGCCCCTGGTATTGCACTCCAGGAACTCCCTCAGGGAGTTGTTTGACGTGCTGATGCCTTATCGCCAGAAGAACCTCAGGGGAGTGTTTCACTGCTATCCCGGTGGGGTGGAAGACGCGAAAAAAGTGCTGGATATGGGCTTTCTGCTTGGCATTGGTGGGGTTGTGACATACAGGAACAGCATTATGGCCGAAGTGGTCGGTGCCGTCGGCCTTGAACACGTGATCCTGGAAACCGACGCTCCCTTCCTCGCCCCTGCACCCCATCGCGGCAAACGCAACGAAAGCGCCTGGGTAAAACACGTGGCAGATAAAGTGGCAGAGATCAAGGGTGTGGATGTCGAAGAGGTGGCCCGCATTACCACCGGGAACGCACAGCGGTTGTTTAAACTACCTTGATGTGACGGCAAACCTCAATTCCGTATAACCCTTTACCCCCATAACCAAACAACTCTTTAACCCAGTAACATTTTTGCATCTGCATCCCGGTAAGCAAACAGATTCCTCATTTCGTCCGGAATGACGAACCTTAACCTCAGCCTTAACCTTAGCCTCAACATGCCCACTCAGCCTCATATCCTCGTCATTTATACCGGCGGCACCATCGGCATGGTGGAAGACCCGGAGACCGGAGTGCTGAACCCCTTCGACTTCGATCATCTCACCGATCAGATCCCGGAGATCAGGAAATTCAATTACCACATAGAAAGTGTCTCGTTTGATCCCATCATCGACTCGTCCAATATGGAGCCGGAAGTATGGGTTCGCCTGGCCACGATCATCGAGTCGCATTACGAGCAGTATGACGGCTTTGTGATCCTGCACGGATCAGATACCATGGCATATACGGCTTCTGCACTGAGCTTTATGCTGGAAAACCTTTCCAAGCCGGTGGTCCTGACCGGGTCGCAACTGCCCATAGGTATGATCCGCACCGACGGAAAGGAAAACTTCATTACCTCGGTTGAGATTGCCGCAGCACAAAACAATGGCAGGGCCGTTGTCCCGGAGGTGTGCATATATTTTGAATACCAGCTGTATCGTGGCAATCGCACGCATAAGTTTAATGCGGAGCATTTTGAAGCTTTCCGGTCAGAGAACTACCCTGTGCTTGCGCAGGCAGGAGTGCACATCAACTATAATGAGGCAGCCATCCATAAGGCCACAGACCAGGAATTCAGGATTTTTACCAGGATGGACACCAATATTGCCATCCTGAAGCTTTTTCCCGGCATCAGCCGCCAGGTGGTGGCATCGGTGCTGAACATCGAAGGCCTGAAAGCGGCAGTGATGGAGACCTATGGCTCAGGAAATGCACCCACCTGTGAGTGGTTCCGGGAGGAGGTGCAGGGGGCCGTAGACCGCGGCCTGTTTGTCTGCAACGTAAGCCAGTGCCAGGGAGGGTCGGTGATCATGGGAAAGTATGAAACCAGCGCATGGATGGAAGAGGCCGGTGTCATCAGCGGCCAGGACATGACCACCGAAGCAGCCGTCACCAAGCTGATGTACCTGCTCGGCAACGGCTATTCCGCACCTAAAATCAGGAAATACTTTCAGAAACCCCTCAGGGGAGAGGTCAGTGTTCAAAAATAATTACTTTACGCCTGAACATGGATGTTGAGTATCCCTGCGGGCAACTTCAAACCTCAAACCCTATTCCCCCTGGTAGCACTTTTCCTCATGCATAAAGGGATACCTGAAGTCCGTCGGAGGATTGAAGGTTTCCTTTACAGCACGCGGATTCGTCCAGCGCAGGAGGTTCAGGTAGCTTCCTGCTTTGTCGTTGGTGCCCGACCTGCGCGAACCGCCAAAGGGCTGCTGGCCTACAACCGAGCCTGAGGGCTTGTCGTTGATGTAGAAGTTGCCGGCAGCATACCGGAGGATCTGGCAGGCCTTAACAGTGGCATACCTGTCTTTGGAGAAGATACTTCCGGTCAAACCGTATGGAGAGGTGTCGTTACACAGGTGCAGTGTTTTCTCAAGGTCTTCATCCTCATACACATAAACCGAAAGAACGGGCCCGAAGATCTCTTCCTCCATGGTGACAAAGTGGGGGTCTTTTGTAAAGATCACAGTAGGATCAACAAAGTATCCTTTTGACTTGTCGCCTTCTCCTCCAAAGATAACTTCGGCATCAGGCGAGTTTTTGGCTTTTTCGATATAGCCCATGATCTTGTCAAAGGCGTTTTCGTCAATAACCGCATTGACAAAGTTGCAGAAGTTCCGCACGTCGCCTTTTTTTATCATGCCGATGTTTTCGCCCACCTTTTGTTTGATTTCCGGCCAGAGCGATTTGGGAATGTAGGCGCGCGAGGCAGCCGAGCATTTCTGCCCCTGGTATTCAAATGCACCTCTGACCAGTGCAGTGGCCACCTCATCGGTATTGGCAGAAGGATGAACAAAAACGTAGTCCTTGCCGCCCGTTTCACCCACTATGCGCGGATAAGACCGGTATTTCTTCAGGCTCTTGCCCACCGTTTCCCAGATGTTGTCGAAAGTGGTATCCGAGCCGGTAAAGTGTACACCCCCCAGGTTTTCATCCTGGAAAACGATGTCGCCGATCATGCTTCCCCGGCCGGGAATGAAGTTGATCACACCGTCGGGGAGCCCGGCTTCCTGGTAGATCTTCATCAGGTAATAGTTTGACAGCAGGGCAGTGGTGGCTGGCTTCCAGACCACAGTGTTGCCCAGAACGGCCGGCGCCAGGGCCAGGTTGGAGGCGATAGCTGTGAAGTTAAACGGAGTAACGGCAAACACGAAGCCTTCCAGCGGCCGGTACTCAACACGGTTGAGGTTGCCCCTTTCAGAATGGGGCTGATCGTTGTAAATGTCGCTCACGTAATGAGCGTTGAACCGAATAAAGTCTACGGTTTCACATACGGCCTCAATTTCCGCCTGGTAGGCATTTTTACCTTGCCCCAACATGGTGGAGGCGTTCATCAGGGCCCTGTATTTGGTCGCTATAAGCTCAGATACCTTGAGGGTGATCGAAACGCGCTCTACCCACGACATCTCTGCCCACATCCTGTGAGCTTTCATGGCTGCGTCGATGGCCATTTTTACTTCTTTTTCCGTGGCCTTGTGATATGTGGCGAGCACATGCTGGTGGTCGTGAGGCATAATCACTTTGCCGGTGTTGCCGGTACGTATTTCCTTTCCCCCGATGATCAGGGGAATTTCCACCTGTATATCGCTTTGTCGCTTAAGTTCTTTTTCAAGCTCACGGCGCTCGGGCGTGTCTTTTGTATAGGGTTTTACCGACTCGTTTGCCGGCCTGGCGTAGTAGAATTGTGCATTATTCATCGCATCCTTGTTTTTGGGTTTTACACTGCATACATTTTTGCTAACAGGGTAACAACATCTGAAGCCGTTGGTTCAAAGGGTCCTGTGGGTTTGAACACGCTTCGCCCAAAAACAATACATCGCACATCCGGGCTTTTCGGCTTTCCGGCCTGTATTCGCTTTATGCTGCTTCTGCCTGAGCCTTGTCGATGGTACGTTGTGAGATGCGGATACTGATCTCATAGAGAATAAAAAGGGGTATTCCCACCATGACCTGGCTGAAAATGTCGGGAGGGGTGATCAGGGCTGCCAGGGCGATGATCAGCACGAAGGCGATTTTTCGCTGTTTCCTCATGGTTTCCGGGGTCAGAATGCCTGCTTTGCTGAGAAAAAACACAAAAACAGGCAGCTCAAACAGGATGCCTGCAGCGAATGTGATGGTCGTTACCGTTGTGATAAAAGAGCGGAGAGCGATCTGGTTTTCCACAAGTTCGCTCACCTGGTAAGAACCCAGGAAATTGACAGAAAGCGGCACGATAAGGAAATATGCAAACAGGATTCCTGTGAGAAACAGTCCTGAAATGACCACCACGGCTCCCCTTGAGTTGGCACGCTCTCTTTCGTTGAGGCCGGGGCTGATGAAACGCCATATTTCCCAGACGATGTAAGGCACGGCAATGATAATACCGGCAATGACCGACACCACAATATGGGTGGTAAACTGTCCGGCCAGTTCAATGTTGATGAGGTCAACCGGATGCCGGTTAATGCAAAGGGCTGGCATGGACAGCTGTTCAGAGAGCCAGCAGAATGCACGGTTCGTGATGAAATAGGGTTCTTTTGGTGCCAGGATGACCCGGTTGAAAAGAAAGTCTTTGGAGATAAAAGCCAGGACAGCAAAAACAAAGACCGCGAGAGCTGAGCGGATCAGGTGACCGCGCAACTCCTCAAGGTGTTTCCAGAAGCTCATTGTCGCATCTGGTGATGTTGGATATGTGTCTTCTTTGTTCGCCAAAACAATGTGTTTTACTTGCTCAAAAAGGGTCGGATAACTGTTTCACCGCAAAGATAATTATAAATAATGCGTTTTTCCATCTTGCTTTCTCTTCCAACTGTAAACACGTGCTTTTCACACTTCATTTTCGTAACTTTACTGAAACTATTCATATAAAACTGCTGTCCGGATGTATTATAACTGTGCTCTTACCGTCGATTGTGTCGTGTTTCTTGATGATGCCCTTGTGCTGATCAAACGCGGGAATCCGCCATTCAAAGGGAATTATGCCCTGCCGGGCGGTTTTGTTGATGAAGACGAAACCGTTGAAGATGCATGCAGGCGTGAACTTCATGAAGAGACCGGTTTAAAGGCGGACAAACTGGAGCTGATCGGCGTATACAGCAAACCCGGCCGCGATCCGCGAGGACGATCTGTTTCTGTGGCTTTTTTGGCCAGGTCTGTTTCCGGCAAACCCAGGGCCGGCGATGACGCTGCCCGGGTAGAAGTCATCAAAGACTGGGAACAACTAACCCTCGCATTTGACCACCGGGAAATTGTCAATGATGCTTACCAGAAAATAAAGTAAAACCGCAAGGCATAAACTCATGCGCCTGCATCATGATCGCGGATTCCACTCTTATGGCCAGGTGCTGTCATTACTCTTTCGGGGGCCAGATAAAACAATAAAATTCAAGATGTTATCTGGTTTGCGGGATTTGGCTTCGGTGAACTAAAAAGCCAGTCTTTTGTTGAATATATATACGACTTATTTATCCAAACCAAAAAAACCAAAAGATATGAAAAAACTTGAGAACAAGGTTTCGCTGATTACAGGTGCAAGTGCCGGCATGGGCCGTGCCATGGCCATACTTTTTGCCTCGGAAGGCAGCAAAGTTGTGGCTTCCGATATTAATCAATCTGGTCTTGAAAAGCTTAAAAAGGAAGCGGAAGAAAAGGGTTTGGAATTAACTACACTGGTAGCTGATGTTTCAAAGGAGGAAGATATTAAGAAGATGGTAGATCTGGCTGTCAGTAGCTATGGCTCGCTGGATGTCCTGGTCAATAATGCAGGTATTATTGATGATTTTAAAACCGTTGGGGAGGCCAGTAACGATTTATGGGACCGGATAATTGCCGTGAACCTGACCGGCCCGTTCAAGATCTCGCGTGCTGCAGTGCATGTTATGGAGAAACAGGAAAACGGGGGCGTGATCATCAACAACTCTTCGATAGGGGGGATGTTTGGTGTAAGGGGAGGTGCTGCCTATGTTACTTCAAAACATGGGTTGAATGGCCTTACCCGCAACATGGCCGCCACCTACGGCGTATATGGCAATATCCGGGTAAACGCGATAGCTCCCGGCGGGGTCGAAACCGATATCCAGGGAACTATCAAAGACCCAAGTGAGCTCGGAAACAAAGCCCTGGAGGATAAGGGCGAAATGCCAATGGGCAGCTCTGAGGATCTTGCAAGGGTAGCCCTCTTCCTGGCTTCGGATGATTCCTCTTTCGTGAACGGTGCTATTTTGACTGCCGACGGAGGCTGGACGACAGGATAGCATATCACCTGTTTTGCAAGCAGGCCTGCTGTCCGGGAAATGACCGGTGGCGGAGACACCCCCGGTTTTTCGGTGTTTTTCTTTTGCTATGCCGTTAAAAAAAGCCTGTGCTGATTGACAGCACAGGCTTTTTGAGTTCTGAACCGGATAACCGGCCAGACAGGTCTTATTCTGGATGAATTGCTTCAACCGGGCATACATCTGCGCAAGCACCGCAATCAGTGCACACATCAGGATCAATTACATAAATATCACCTTCAGAAATAGCGTCTACGGGGCATTCATCGATGCAGCTGCCACAAGCAGTGCAATCTTCATTAATTACATAAGCCATCTCTTTGATCTTTTTTGGTTCCTAATTTGGGTTTGTTTCGGTACAAAGATAATGTCTTTTTAAAACACAAATCACCATTTTTCAAGCCGGAGCGTAATTTGAAACAGGTTTAAATAAGCGGCGCTTTTGTGTTGTTATAACGGGAGAAAAAGGAAAAAAAGTGAGCATTTTTTTAAATAGATATACTTTAAACATTTAACTTCGCAGGGTTAATGAATTGTTAAGCTTTACTATACAGGATTCCTTTCATCGTCTTACTATAAACAAGTGATCAGTTATGACTAAAATACAAGAAGTTATTGAGCTGGAAGATGTGGTGGTCAAGTTTGTGGGCGACTCTGGCGACGGGATGCAGCTGACAGGTACTATTTTTTCTGACGTGGCTGCGCTGGCAGGCAATGACCTGGCTACTTTCCCTGATTTTCCGGCAGAGATACGCGCTCCGCACAACACCATAGCCGGTGTCAGCGGGTTCCAGATGCATATGGGAAGCCGGAAGATTTACACGCCCGGCGACATGTGCGATGTAATCGTAGCTATGAACCCTGCCTCTCTGAAGGCCAACCTGAAGTGGGCCAAGCCTGGCGCTACCTTACTCATTGATTCGTCAACCTTTGATGAGAAGGCCATTGGAAAGGCCGGCTATACCGAAAGCCCCCTTGAAGATGGCTCTCTTGCCGAATACCGTGTTATACAGGCCCCGGTCACAGATCTGACCAAAGAGAGTCTGGAAGATCTGGGCGTAGATAAAAGGCTTGCCGAACGAACCAAGAATATGTTCGTGCTGGGCATGATGTTTTATCTTTTTGACCGGGAAATATCGTCACCCCTTGATTTCATCAAGAAAAAATTCAGGGATAAGCCAAAAGTTGTAAAAGCCAACCAGCATGCAATGCAGGCGGGATACAAATATGCCGAACAGTTTGTCGACATCAAACTCCATGTGGCTCCCGCCCCGCTCAAAAAAGGCTTATACCGGAATATTACCGGTAACGTGGCTACTGCCTGGGGTCTTTTGGCAGCTGCTGAGCGAAGCGGCAGGCCTTTCTTCCTGGGTTCCTATCCTATAACCCCGGCTACCGAGATCCTGATGGAGCTGTCGGCACAAAAGTCGCTGGGTGCAAAGGTGTTTCAGGCTGAAGATGAGATCGCCGGAATATGTTCCGCTATCGGCGCCAGTTTTGCCGGGTCTATGGGTGTTACCACGACATCTGGCCCGGGCCTCTCGCTTAAAAGCGAAGCTCTCGGACTCGCTGTCATCACAGAACTGCCCCTTGTCATAGTTAACGTGCAGCGCGCCGGACCTTCAACAGGGATGCCTACCAAAAGCGAACAATCGGACCTGATGCAGGCCCTCTTCGGACGTAACGGCGAAAGCCCCCTGATGGTCATGGCGGCTTCCAGCCCCGCAAACTGTTTCGATTACGCATACCTGGCTGGCAAATATGCCATGGAACATATGACCCCCGTTATACTGCTTACTGACGGATACCTTGGATTCGGGTCAGAACTCTTCAAAATTCCTGATGTAAACGACCTCCCTTCAATAAAGCCGCCGATGGCAGATCCGAACGACCCGAACTTCAAACCCTACCGGCGCGACGAAAAAACTCTCGTCAGGAAATGGGCAGCCCCGGGTGTGGAAGGACTGAGACACCGGGTCGGCGGGCTGGAAAAAACCAACATCGATGGCAACGTTTCCACAGACCCGCTTAACCATCAGCTAATGGTCAACATCAGGGAAGAAAAGATCAGCAGGATAGCTGACTACATCCCCCTGCAGGAAGTAACAGGCGATAAAGAAGGAGAACTGCTCGTGGTGGGCTGGGGCGGCACGGAAGGAGCCCTTGCCTCAACCGTTAACCGGATGCAGGGAGAGGGATACAAGATCAGCCATGCCCAGTTTAACTACATCAAACCCTTGCCAAAAAATACACGAGAAGTGCTTTCAAGCTATAAAAAAGTGATTGTATGTGAGCTCAACGGAGGGCAGTTTGTAAACTACCTCCGCATGCAATTTCCTGATATTCCCCTGCATCAGTACAACAAAGTGCAGGGACTGCCTTTCCATATCCAGGAGCTCACTGAAACATTCATTAAACTGTTGGAGGAATAAATTATGATACAATATAATAAAGTTGAAAAGTCTCCGGTTGAGTTAACCAAAAAGGATTTTGTAAGTGACCAGATGGTAAAATGGTGTCCGGGTTGCGGTGCACATGCTATCCTGGCAGCGGTAGGAAATGTTTTTCCAAAGATCGGCTACCGGAAAGAGAATTTTGCCATGGTCTCGGGCATCGGGTGTTCATCCAGGTTTCCCTATTATGTAGACACTTTCGGGTTTCATGGGATCCACGGCAAGGCCGCAGCAATTGCAAGCGGCCTCAAGATAGCAAACCCGGGGCTCAGCGTGTGGGTCGCCACAGGCGACGGTGACTCCATGGCCATCGGGGGCAACCACTTCATTCATGTGTTGCGCAGAAATGTCGATATCAACATCCTTCTGTTCAACAACCAGATCTATGGACTTACCAAAGGCCAGTTCTCGCCTACTACCCCTTTGGGGATGAAAACCAAAACATCGCCCCACGGAACCATTGAGCACCCTTTTACCGTCTCAGGACTGGTGCTGGGTGCCCAGGGAACGTTCTTTGCCCGTGTTCCTGATAACAACGTAAAGCTGATGACCGAAGTGCTGTATGAGGCAGCAAAACATAACGGCACCGCAGTGGTGGAGATACTGCAAAACTGCATCATCTTCGCCGACAAGGTCCATGAAATGGTCACAAACAAAGAAACACGCGAAGACCGGCAGCTTTTCCTGAAACACGGCGAACCCATGATCTTTGGTAAAAACAGGGACAAGGGGATCATCCTCAACGGGACCCAACTCGAAGTCGTGGAAATTGGAAAGAATGGCATCAACGAAGATGACCTCCTGGTGCACGACATGTATGCCAGGAACCCCAGCATCCACCGTATGACCGGCTGGATGAAAGCCCCGGACTTCCCGGTGGCCATGGGTGTCATCAGGGCTGCCCCTGCCGAAACTTTCGACGAACTGACAGAGCAACAAATAGAAGAGGCACAAAAAGACTCCAAAATCCGCAACATGAACGACTTGCTCAGAAGCGGAAACACCTGGGAGATCTCGTAAGTGTCCCACACATCGTATGCAAAAAACAGATGCGCACCTGCATATCGACCTGCAAGGACTGGAGACAGACCAGCTGATCGGATATATGAATGCGCACGATATCGAAAGATGCTGGCTGCTCACCTGGGAGGAGCAAAACCCTCCCATCAGCTCCCTTTATCAAAACCTGCCCCCGGAGGATGTTTTCGATGCCTATGAAAAATATCCCGACAGAATTGTGCCCTTCTATGCCCCCGACCCCAAAACAGCAAACCTTGAGGAAAAAATCCGAAGAAGCAAAGAAAAGGGCTTGCAGGGTTGCGGTGAGCTCAAGGTGACCCATAAATGGGAAGACAAGGTCATAGGCAACTACCTGCGGGTGATCGACAAACATAACCTCCCTCTGCTTTTCCATATGGAAGAGCCCCGCATGCACTACGTGCCCAAAAAATCAAACAGCATTGAAAGGCTGCTCGATAAACTGATGAACGGTGCACTGAACGGCATCACCAAATATTACCTTTCTCTCTTCTCACGGAAAACAAATATCCTGAAAGACCACCTGGCAAGCCACATGCAGCCCTTCCCGGGATACCTGTACGACTTTGCCAACCTGGAACAGCGAATAAAGCAGTTTCCCGACCTGGTCTTTATAGGCCATGGGCCACATTTCTGGAACAACATTTCTGACGCCCCCCCTGAAATCGTGTTTCACGACAAAGGACCGATCAACTACTTTGGCATTATTGACAGGCTGCTGGAAGTATACCCCAACTTTTACTGTGATATTTCGGGCAAAAGCGGGTTTAATGCACTGACCCGCGACAAGGAAAAAGCCAGGCTTTTCCTTGAAAAGCATCATAAAAAGGTGCTTTTCGGCACCGATAATACCGGGCTCGATTTTGAAGGCCTCATCCGTTCCTTTAACCTCCCGCAGGAACACCTGAAAAGCATTTTTTCCGAAAACGCAGACCGCATCATCGGGGTATGATGTCGTGCCATCCCGCCAGCTCACAATGAAAGAGGTGGTTTTTATCCTATCTTTGCAGCATCATGGGCATAATACAGCGCGACAGTTTCAGGGTCACAGCCATATCGTATGCAGGTGCCGTTCTGGGATACCTGAACAAGATCTTTCTGTTCACCAACTTCCTGGATGTTGAGCAGGTAGGGCTGGCAAACCTGATGGTTACCATTGCCCTGATATATGCCCAGGTATCAGCACTCGGCTCCCGGAATATTATTACCCGCTTTTTCCCTTTCTTTCACGATGGCGAAAAAAACAACCATGGCTTCCTTTTTGGGATGATCTCCCTGGCAATGGCCGGGTTTGTCATCACCACGCTGCTTTTTATTGCGCTGCAAAAACCTTTTGCCATCTTGTACAAGGAATCAAGCCCCTTGCTTGTAGAATATGCTCTGTATATTATTCCCCTCGGCCTGGCCAGCATGTTTTACAACCTGTTTGAGTCCTATCTCAGATCCTTGTATCGTAACGTGGTTCCCACCCTTGCCCATGAGGTGATACTGCGGCTGCTGGTCACCGTGGCCATTACGCTGTATGCCCTGAACGTTTTGAGCTTCCCGGGGTTTGTTGCCTTTTATGTAGTTGCCTACTGTGTTCCTGCCGTCCTCCTCATCATTTATACAGGATACCAGGGCCTTTTGGCCGTTAGGCCGGCTTATTCGCGCATGTTGCGGCGCCTGGGACGGATCATGCTCGTATACGGCCTTTTTACCCTGGCAAACAACCTGAGCACATTTCTGCTGGTAAGTGTCGACTCGCTTATGGTGGCGGGTATGATCGACCTGGGTGCCGCCGGAATCTATACGACGATGGTTTTTATGACCTCCGTGATGCTGATTCCCTATCGCTCGATGGTTAAAGTGGCAGGCCCGATGGTGGCACGTTTCTGGAAAACCCGAAACATGGACGGGATGGAGGAAGTATACCAGAAAGCTACGGCGGGAAACCTTGTGGTGGGGGGCGTTCTTTTCCTGCTTATATGGGTCAACCTGGATACGATATTCGCCTTTATGGCCCCCGAGTACAAGGCAGGGCGCTATATATTTCTTCTGCTTGGCATCGGCAAGCTGTTTGACATGTCGGCCGGACTCAATGCCACCATTCTGATGACATCCAAAAAATTCAGGTACGACCTTTATTTTACCATCGTGATGGTGTGTTTTGCGCTGGTGGCCAACCTGGTTTTCATCCCCCGGTGGGGATCAGAAGGCGCAGCCCTGGCAAGCATGCTCACCCTGGTCCTGTTTAATATGATCCGCATAGCCTTCATCCAGTATCATTACCAGATACAACCCTTTGCGAGGAAACAGGTCTGGGTGCCTGTTATCATGGCATCTGTCATGGTGCTGTCGGAACAAATTGCACCCTTTGCACACGTGCTGATCGAACTGCCGCTGCGATCAGCAATTGCTGCCTTCCTGCTGCTCCTTCCTGTCCGTGCTTTGCGTATATCACCGGAACTGAACCTGTGGTCAGAAGAAATGATAAAGCGTGCACGTCGCCTTTTCAAACCGGAACACAATAAAAAACCCTGACCGCAGTCCCGGTCAGGGTGAAATCAAATAGTAGACTATAAAACTCTGTATGGGCTTACTCAAGCCCTACATTGACCTGCACATCCTTTACACGCATCGTGTGTTCAAATTGGTCTGCCTCAAGCATTTCCTTCAGCTCCTCCATCTGCCCGGCCATCATACGTTCGACCATCTGGCGCTGCTGCTCAGGCATCTGTTCCAGTTCCCGCTCCATCTCAGCGAAGGCTTCCTGCATCTCTTGCCGCTCTTCGTCAGAGATCATGTCGCTCAACCCGGATACAATGGTTACCTGTTCGAAAGCGATAGGCAGGCCCTCAACTTCCTGGTAGTCACGAAAATGTATCTCCGGTTCTATGACGCGTACCTCACCGTCAACATAGGCTTCCACCTTAAATGCCATTTTCCGCATAACAAAATTGCCGGTGTCCAGAAAGATCCTGAGCTCTTTAACCTCGTCGTCCATGTCTTCGTCATCTTCAATAAAACCCTCGAGCTCATCAATAAAGATAACATGAACCTCATGGCCGTCAATTCTCTCTGTGCCCATATACCTGGCACGCTCCTTCATCATTGAGAAGGTCTCTGGCGAAAACAGGTCGGTTTCATCGGCACCCGAGGCAGCCTCCAGGTCATCCTGATACTCGCGGTCTGAGTATACGGCCATGTAAGGCCGCCCGTTGTCATAACGTTTAATGTATGATACGGTATGATGCTCATATTCCACTACGTAATCATCAATATTCCTGATGCTGGATTCGTAATGCTCCCTTGCAGCTTCCAGTATTTCGGCAGCCCGTGGATCCTGGTATTGCGCGCCGGCATTTTGCGGTGCAAACGTAAACAGCACGAGCAGTGCCATAGCCGCAGCAAATGTACTTGCAATGTAATTCATGGCGTTTCCTTTCTTTTTGGGTTTGCAGATAGGGTTCCTATAACAAATGTATGAATTCTGAAACATATTTACACGGCTTTTGTTTAATTCCTGAACAAAATACTGTTCTTTCTGAAGCACCCGGACCCTTATGCAGGTGTTGCTTGCGAAGCATTCTTTCCTGCCCTGTCCGGGAGCAGCCGCACAACGCATTACCAATGCATGCAGTGGCATGGGGCTTTTCGGGGATTATTGGCTATCTTTGAAACACATCAATATTTTGTTTTATGCTGTCGTCTGAACGCATCTTCACCAAAAACGTATGTCTGGAAACAGCTTGAGAGAATATAAACGGTTTGATTTTTTACCCGATCCCCTGCAGGTGCTTCAGCGCATGCAGCGGTGGGGCGGTGATGAGATGCAGGCTTATGTGTTGCTGAACTCCAACGAATACAGCAACGACCCCTACCACTCCTTCCCATGGTTATTTGCTATGGGGGTTAACAAGCGGTTCGAGGCCGGCGAACAGGATGTTTTTGACAGCCTGAAAGCCTTTTCGGACGCCACCGGGGATTGGCTGTTTGGGTTTTTTTCATACGACCTGAAAAACAGATTGGAAGACCTGAGGTCGAAAAATCCGGATCGCTGGGGCCTGCCTGAATGTTGCTTTTTTTCGCCTGTGGTTGTGATCATCCCGCAGGCTCACGGCATTCGCATTGGGACGATTCCCGGCAGCGGAAACTATTCGGATCCGGATAAAGTGTTTCGTGCACTAAAGAACCCCGCTCCCCTGGCGAAGGCGCCTTCCAAAGAGTTCACCATCCACGACCGGGTAGATGAAAAACGGTATTTGCAACAGGTAAACGCGATCAGGGATCACATTCAGGCAGGTGATATTTACGAGATGAATTATTGCATTGAGTTTTTTTCTGAAGAAGCCCGTATTCATCCGCTCCGGGTTTACGAAGAGCTGAACAGGCTTTCACAGGCCCCGTTCTCTGCTTATGTGCAATATGGTGATTTTTACCTGATGGGATCCAGCCCTGAACGTTTTATGAAAAAACAGGGCCATACCCTGATCTCGCAACCTATAAAAGGCACAGCGCCAAGAGGTGGCGACCCGCAGGAGGACATGCAGATAAGGCAACGCCTGTATGAAGACAGCAAGGAGCGCAGTGAGAACGTGATGATTGTAGACCTGGTGCGCAACGACCTCTCGCGGACAGCTGCGAAAAACTCCGTTAAGGTGGAAGAGCTTTACGGAGTGTATCCTTTTAAACAGGTAAACCAAATGATCTCGACGATCAGCTCGCGGCTTCATCCGGATCATCATTACCTGGATGCCATACGGTATGCCTTCCCTATGGGGTCAATGACAGGGGCACCCAAATACAGGGCCATGCAACTCATTGATCACTACGAAGATACCCGCCGGGGCTTGTATTCAGGCTCTGTTGGCTACATCACGCCGGAGAAGAATTTTGATTTTAATGTGGTCATCAGGAGCATCCTCTATGACAGTGTACGGCATTATCTGTCGTATATGGCTGGCAGTGCCATTACCATTGGCTCCGTGCCTGAACTCGAATACCAGGAATGCCTGCTCAAAGCCCGGGCCATGGCACAGGTTGCCGGAGGCAGACGGCTGGCGCAGCCAGGGAATTTTTAAAAATGATTGCTGACAGGATGTGACCCGGTTCCGTCCCCGCCCACAGGCAAAAGGTCTGAAATGCCGGAAGCAAATAGCTTGCAGGAGCCTTAATTACGTTCTGAGACAGTTTGTACAATTAATATATTTTTACGATGTTTCGATTATGGCTAAAGAAGTTTGTTGCAGTACTGTTTTTGACAGGTGCTGTTGTGACGCACTCATACGGCGAAGAAGCTGATGTGCGTGACCTGAGTCCCCGTGAGCGGACTTTTGTTGGCGGCTTTTTAGGCCTGCAGGCAGGAACCGCTTACACTACCATAAGTGTCAACCTGCATGCAGGCTACCGGTTAACCAACAGGCTGTCGGCCGGTGTTGCCGGCAACTATCAGTTTATGCATGACAGATGGTTTGGCGAATCCTTCTCATCACATACATATGGCGGAAGTGCATTTTCAAGATTCAGGGTGTACTCACGCTTTTTTGTTCATGCAGAGTATGAGCGGCTGCGGCTGCAGTCAAGGCCAAGCCCTTTTGACGACGACTTTGACCCTGACGACAGACCGACCGTTACCGAAGACAATTACTTTATGGGTGCAGGGTACTCCCTGCCAATGTCTGACCGGGTGCGGCTCAACCTTCTCCTCTTATATAATTTTAACGAAAACAGCCAGGCATACCGCGACAACCCCTTCTTCCGTGTCGGTGTGGATGTGTTTCTCTAAATCTCTATTTTGCAGCGCTTGTTTTATGCAAACCAGGATTGCTGTTTGTGTCCGGTTTTTTTCCCGCATGCGGAGTCATGCTTAAACAAAATGCCTTGTATGTTGGTTACCTCTTTAATACTGAGAAAAGCATCATTCTTCACAACAAAACAGATACATTATGAAAACAGATTTAGACATTGCGAGGGCTGCAAGGATGCGTCCTGTTACTGAGATTGCCGCCAAACTTGGGATAGGCGAGAACGACCTGTATCAATACGGAAAATACATGGCCAAGCTGCCTCTTCGTTTGATAGACGAAAAAGCCGTAAACAAGAAAAAGCTTGTGCTGGTCACAGCGATCACACCTACCCCTGCGGGCGAAGGGAAGACGACTACCTCCATCGGGCTGTCAGAGGGATTGAACAGGATGGGTGTCAAATCTACGGTGGTGATCCGTGAGCCTTCGCTGGGCCCCGTGTTCGGGATCAAAGGGGGGGCGGCAGGAGGAGGTCATGCACAGGTGCTTCCGATGGAAGACATAAACCTGCACTTTACAGGCGACCTGGCAGCAGTGGAAAAGGCTCATAACCTGCTCTCAGCCCTTATCGACAACCACCTTCAAAGCAAAAACAACTCGCTGAACCTGGATCCGCGCAAGATCATCTGGAAACGGGTTATCGATATGAACGAACGGGCTCTGCGCCATATCGTGCTGGGCCTTGGCGGCCCCAAACAAGGTGTCCCGCGCGAGACCGGTTTCGATATCACAGCCGCCTCCGAGGTGATGGCAGCCTTGTGCCTGGCTAAAGACCTGGAAGACCTTAAGGAGAAGTTTGGCAATATCCTGGTGGGCTTTACCTATGATGACAAACCGGTGTATGCCAGGGACTTTAAGGCCGAAGGAGCAATGGCCGCTTTGATGAAGTATGCCATCATGCCTAACCTGGTACAAACCCTCGAAGGAAACCCGGCCATTGTCCATGGCGGTCCTTTTGCGAACATTGCACAGGGCACAAACACCCTTATTGCCACAAAAATGGGTCTGAGCCTCTCGGATTATGTAGTGACAGAGGCGGGGTTTGCATCTGAACTCGGTGCTGAAAAATTCCTCAACATAAAAGCCCAATACGGCGGATTGTCTCCAAATGCCTCCGTTGTGGTGGCAACGATCCGTGCACTCAAATACCATGGCGGCGCAAAACTGGCCGACCTGAAAGAACCTAACGTGCAGGCAGTGATCGACGGCTTGCCAAACCTCGAAAAACACATTGAAAACATGCAGCACTTCAACCTGCAGCCTGTGGTGGCTATCAACAGGTTTCCCACGGATACAGACAAGGAGGTTGAAGTTGTTAAGAAACGTTGCGAAGAGCTGGGCGTGCGGGTTGCAGTGTACGAAGGCTGGGAAAAAGGCGGAGAAGGCGCCATGGAACTTGCCGAACTGGTGCATGATGCAGCAGAAAAATGTACTACCTGCTTCGAACCGCTGTATGACTTCGCGTGGGACATCGAGAAAAAGCTCCACACGATCGCAACCAAACTTTACGGAGCCGATCATGTAGAATATACCGTGAAGGCCAAGACGCAGATCGCACAGTTTCAAAAGATCGGGCTCGACAAGATTCCCGTTTGCGTTGCCAAAACCCAGAAGTCGCTGTCGGACGACCAGTACAAGCTCGGCAGGCCCAAAGGGTTCGCCGTTAAGATCCGTGAGTTTGAGGTAGCCGCAGGAGCCGGGTTTATCATCCCTATAGCCGGTACCATCATGCGTATGCCCGGATTGCCCTCGCAGCCTTCAGCCGAAAAGATCGACATCGACAACGAAGGAAATATTTCCGGCCTGTTTTGATTTTTTGCCTGGCAACGTAACCTTTCATGCACTTTTAAGTATAATCTGAAAAGTATATACCTAAAAGTGCATGATTATGAAAATTATGAATGTATTGATAGCCAACCTTGTGCTGCTCATGCTGTGCACCACGGGAGCAGGTTTTGCTGTGGCACAAAACAATCAGAATAACGAGGAAGGGTTTAACCGGTTTTCCATAGGCCTGGGAGGAGGAGTTATTACTTCGTTCACGGATATCAAGGAAAATCCGTTTTTGCCCGATGGCGACGAAATCACTTACGGAGGGAGGCTCTCCCTCAACTACCACCTGTCGCCTGTATTCACCCTGCAGACGAACTTCCTTTACGGAGAACTAAAAGGTATTGACACAGAGCAGAACCTTTCGTTTGAAACCGACCTGCTCGAAGCGACCCTAAATGCCCGGATAAGCTTTAACACCTTGTTCAGGCCGGAAAGCGAAATTAACCAGAGGGTAAACTTTTACGGATTTGTAGGAGCAGGGTTGCTTGCCTATCGTTCAAGGCTCATGGAAAATGGTACGCCCATAAACTATTACGGGTACACCGACGGAGGTCAAACCAGCGATGACCTGAAACCGGAATTTGTGGTACCCTATGGCATAGGTGTCAACTTTAAAGTGTCGGAACGTTTTGACTTGGGTATTGAAAGCGGCTTCAGGTATACAAGCTCCGATCGGCTGGATGCTTTTCCAAATCGTGACGATGGAAATGATATTTATAACTTTACCGGCATCACCCTTACCTTCCGGCTAGGAAGGAATACGAACTCAATGGACTGGGCCCCTCCCTCACAGGTAATGTACCCCGGCGATGTGCGTCGTATGGACGACCTTGAGCAGCGTATCGACGGCCTGGCCGGTGAGGTAGAAGATCTGCACGGAGTGCATGACCAGTATGACAGCGAGCTGGGTGATCTGAAAGTTCGTATGGATGGCCTGTCAGAGGAAACGGCTGAGATAATGCAGCGAACTGTAAGGCTGTTCGGTGCTGTGGAAGACCTTGCAGACGAAGTATCGAAACTGTCGGACGAGGTGGAGCAGGTCAGGGATACAAAACATGTACGGTTTTATGCTGTGCAGGTGCTGGCAATTAAAGATAGAAGGAGTGTTGAAGATGTCAGGCAACAGCTCAGAATAACTTATGATGTGGAAAAATACTACATCGACGGATATTTTAAATATATAGCAGGAAATCACGAAGAGCTGGAAGATGCTATCCTGCACATGCAGCGTTTGTGGGGGCAGGGAGTCAGGGATGCCTTTGTGGTTGAATACCGCGATGGAACACTTTTCCCAAGGTAATACATACTTCACAACAGCGCATTGCTGGCCAAAACAACAAAAAACGCTGTCGCCGAAGATTCGGTGGCAGCGTTTGCTTTTAAAAACCGGCCGAGCTATTTGTGCTCTCGCCCCGGCCAGGCCGGCACTGTTTGCTGCACTTTTTTAGCCGGGAGTAATATGTTTTTTAGTGTATGTCAAGGCCATGGCGCATATAAATGAGATGCTCCATGGTTTTCAGTATCTCTTCCATGTATTCGTTCACGGCCTTTACGCTTCCGGGAAGGGTATAAATGAGTGTTTCGCCAATGAGGCCCGCAATGCCCCTGCTCAGTAAGGCATTGGGTTTATCCTGACCGTATTTTACCCTGATCATCTCCATGATGCCTGGAATTTCTTTGTCAAGCAATGGCTTTATTGTTTCTACTGTAACGTCGCGTGGGCCGATACCTGTTCCGCCCGTGGTGATGATGACATCCATCTCGTCATAGGTCGACTTCTCAATCAGCACATTCAGGCTGGAGGCGTCATCCGGTATGACACTGTGGTTCACTTCAATGTTTCGGGGCTTGGTGTCAAAATGCGAGTTAAGCAACTCCATAATTCTCGGCCCGCTCCTGTCCTCATATACGCCCTTGCTGGCCCTGTCGCTTAATGTCACCACGTGGAAGCGCAAAATACGCGGTTTGTATGTGAGGACGTCACCCGGTTTTACAGAACCCTGGCGGATGACCCGTGCAAAGATTCCCTCTTTGGGCATAACGCAGTTGCCCACCTCCCTGAAGATGGCACAGGCAGAGCCGTGGCAGGCTTTGCCTATCTGGGTCACCTCCAGCTCTACATGTTCACCGGAAAAGCGATCCAATGGTGATGTCTTAACCAGCTCTATGCCTTCAGTGGTCATGTTCTCGGCAAACTCCCCGTAAGCGATCGGACGGCCTGCCTCTTTTGAAAAACGATCCACGCTCTCTTTCCCCAGCAAACTTACCTGGCGGTGCCAGGGCCCGGCATGGGCATCATCCATCACACCATGATGGTTGAGCGTGATCTCAGGCACCGGTTCCTTAATGGTGCCCTTTTCTTTGGATATGTTGACGGATAAAATTTTTAGTTCCATAAGATTTATAATGAAAAAAAGATAAAAAGACAAAAAGACAAAAAGACAAAAAGACAAAAGGACAAAAAGACAAAAAGATAAAAAGACAAAAAGACGAAAGGACAAAAAGACAAGACCATCAGGCCTTACTCCTTGGTTTTTTCGAGGAGTGTTACCTGGCTGATGACCATGTTTTTGTCAACGGCTTTGCACATGTCGTAAACAGTCAGCAAGGCCACGCTTACGCCTGTAAGTGCCTCCATTTCGACTCCGGTTTGCCCGCTGCAGGTGACTGTGCCGTGAACCTCAACCCCTTGTTTACCCTCTTCTTCCAGCAGCCTCGCGCTGATGCTGACCCGGCTTAGCTGCAGCGGATGACAAAGCGGAATGAGCTGTGCTGTTTGTTTGGCGGCCTGCACGCCTGAAATTTCTGCCACCGTCAGCACATCACCCTTTTTCATCTGGTTCTCACGGATCAGGTGCAAGGTTCCCGGCTCCAGGGATATCCATCCCCATGCCGTCGCCGTGCGATGCTGCACGGGCTTCCCGCCAACATCCACCATGCGCGCTTTACCCTCGTCATCAGTATGTGATAATTTGTTCATAATCATTGTTTTAAAGGCCGAAATGTCAAAAGGCCGAAAAGTCGAAAGGTCAAAAAGTCCTGGTTTGCACTGTGTTTGAGGTTTGAGTCTGAGCGGAAGTGAAGCCACGGGTCACAAGTCCCGAGAGCGTTGCAATTCGGTATTTGAAGTTGCCAGAGGCATTTGTATGCATCTGTGAAAACTATTTGTGTTAATTTGTGGATATCTTACCTTCAAACCCAGTTACCCTCCTATATTATGAAATAAATTCTGTTGATTCACGCTACCTTCCCTGGGTTTATTGCCCAGGGCCATTTCCAGTGCGGGCTGGATGCCCAGCTCACGGATATCGTATGCCAGGTCGCTGAAAAGGCAGGGTTTGATCTTGCCATCGCTGGTCAGGCGCAGCCTGTTACAACTACGGCAATCACCACCAGAACCACCCTCCACTACGGCAAAGTCGCCTTTCTCAAGGTCCATCTCCTGGATGTAACGGATTTCCAGGCCGTTTCTCCCGCAAAATTCTGCCACCGCTATGGCATCTTTGCGCTCAGCTCCCTTTTTTACCACACAGTTTATTTTGATGGGATGCAATCCTGTTGCCTTAGCGGCTTCGATACCCTGAAACACCTTGCGCAGCTCTCCTCCGCGGGTGATATCACGAAATTTTACGGGGTCCACCGTGTCAAGGCTAACGTTTATGCGCTGCAGCCCCGCTTCTTTCAGCGGAACAGCAAATTTATCCAGTAGAACAGCATTGGTGGTCATCGCCAGGTCGTCCACACCGGGAACGGAAGCGATCATGGCCACGAGTGCAGTGATGTCCTTGCGTACAAGTGGTTCTCCTCCGGTAAGCCTCACCTTGCTTATGCCTGCTTGCGCTGCTACCGCCACCACCTGGCGAATCTCCTCAAACGTCAGGATGTCTTCGTGACTTAGCATACAGGGATCGTTCTCAGGCATGCAATACCTGCAGCGAAGGTTACAGCGGTCTGTAACCGATATACGCAAATAGTTGATCCTTCTGTTAAACCGGTCTAACATAGGTTACGGCTCCCTTTTTTAGTTCGTGAACGCCCTTTGGGATGCGCATCAGTCCGTCGGCCAGACAGATGGCATGGATGTGTGCAGATCCGTGATAACTCACCGGCGTCACCTTCCCTTCAGTATCGATATTGACCGGGATGAATTCCAGCCTGTCTGCTTTTTTGCGCTGAAAGCCGGCACCCATCTGCAGGGTGAGCTCAAGAGGCTTATGGCCGGCTCCCATCATGGCCATCAGGAGGGGTTTTACGAATACTTCAAAATTAATGAATGAAGATACCGGGTTTCCGGGCAGTCCGAAAACATATGTATCTTTTGTGCGCCCAAACACCGTGGGCCTGCCCGGTTTCACGGCAACCTTCTGAAACAGGATCTCCACGCCGTTTTTGCGCATGATCTTTGGCACAAAGTCGAAGTCGCCGGCAGATACACCTCCCGAGAGGATAACCACGTCGTTTTCTTCCAGCGCTTTGCGGATTGCCTTTTCCGTTGCCGTTTCGTCATCGGGGACGATACCCATATAGTTGGGGATACAATGTGCATTGCTCACCTGGGCGGCCAGTTGAAATCCATTGCTGTTCCTGATCTTTCCCTCTTCGGGGAAGAGGGCGGGTTCTACCAGCTCGTCGCCCGTTGAAAGAACTCCCACGCGGGGTTGTTTGGCCACCAGTGGCGTGGTGTGTCCGACAGCCGAGAGGATGGCAATGTGTTGGGGCTGGATGGGCATCCCTTTGCGCCAGACAAGATCGCCGGTCCTGACATCTTCTCCTTTTTTTGCGATATTCGGCCTGGTCTTGTCTCCGGTAAATACCACCTTGCCCTCACCGGTGCGGCGTGTCTGCTCCACCATGATCACGGTATCTGCCCCTTCGGGTATCATAGCACCCGTCATGATTTTGGTGCAGGTTCCGCTCTTTATTTTGCGGATGGGTACGTCGCCGGCAGCAATCACTTCCAACACCTCCATCTCACCCCCCAGGTCTTCCCCCCGGCAGGCATAACCATCCATGGCAGCCTTGTCAAACGGGGGCATGTCAACATCAGAATGTACGTCTTCGGCAAGCACACGATGAAGCGACTCCCTGAAATCGACCCGCTCAGTGTCCTTGACCAGTACATCGCTGGTAATGATGGAAAGGGCTTCTTCAAAACTGATCATGCAACGACTTTTTTCTGTTTGTGTTTATTTTGATAGGGTACACAGCCCAATTGCCATGTCTGCCTGCTTTTCTCACCTTCCAGGCGCAAAAGCTCCAAGCCCGCTCCTGCATTCTGTACGCTCCTCGCATCCTCTCCTCCTCTCATTCTCCCATTCTCTCATCCTCTCTTCTTCCCATCTTCCCATCCTCTCATCCTCTCCTCCTCTCATCCTCTCATCTCCCCGTCTTCCCATCCTCTCATTCTCCCATCCTCTTATCCTCTCTTCTTCCTATCCTCTCATCTCCCCGTCTTCCCATCCTCTCATTCTCCCATCCTCTTATCCTCTCTTCTTCCTATCCTCTCATCTTCCCATCCTCCCATCCTCCCATCCTCTCATCCTCTCATCCTCTCAT
>PWRF01000299.1 GCA_003556325.1 Bacteroidales bacterium
AGAATTTTTTTTCAAAGGTATTGATTTTCTGGTTTCCGCAAACGCAAGAAAGCATGCATTGACGACCGGAAAACAAGAGTTATGGTAAAGATTTTGGTAAAGATTATGATAAAGAAAAAAAACCGTCCGGGCGGAGGTAATGCATGCTTGTTACCTTTTGTTGGAGCCGGGCTGCGTTGGGAGGGAATTTTATTCCGGCAGGATCACTCCGGGAACCTTACTTTTATGGACTCAGCAATTTCCAGCGCCGTGGTAATCGTGCTCAAGTCGGTAAACAGCCTGCCGTCTTTCCCCGACCAGTGGCTGTGTCCTATGGCCTTCATTTCGTATTCGTACTTCCCATCTTCAAGGTCAATAAAAGCTTCATATACGATAGCCGGCTGGCTGGATGTCATGTAATGCTCATCGTCCGGAAACTTGTTGTTGGTCCAGTATTCGTTCCAGTTCCACGACTGGTTGATCTCAAACAGCAGCCTGAATTTGTGATTCACATCAGCAGGCGTATGGCTTTGGAGCACAAAATTGTTTTTTGGGGTTGCGCCCGTCAGGGCATCGGGCATGGGATCGTCCTGGTCAGGGATGAAATACCCGTCACCGGCTTGCACGCCGCGCTGATGACCCCAGTAGGGAAGGGCGGCCGGTCTCCGGATGGGGCCGGGCTTCCAGCGGCCCGTGGAGGGGTCGCCATGACGGAAGACCCCTTTGGCAATCGACTTAGCTACATAAAGGGTCTGAATGTAATTGCTGTCAAGGTCTTCAATCCAGATAGCCATAAGAGGGTGGTTGTGCTCCTTACCTCGTTCAAACAATATCTCCAGGGGCAGTCCCTGCGGTTGAAAAGAGGTGACAAGGGTGTCGGCAGGAACGTCTGCAGGCTCTGCCCTTCGCCGGAGCCTGAAACCATCCTGGCCTGAAGCATCAGGATATACCTGCAGAAAGAGGATCCCTGCCAGAAGAAAGAATATGAATTTACGGGGGTGGACTCTGTGTGCCATAGCTATCTCGGGTTGTGGTTACCTATAACATTATAATTATTCCCACACTGGGCAGAACGCTGCCGATCTCATTTTCGAGCTCTTTGAGTTCATAACGTTCCACACCGTCGTCATCAACAAAAGGCGGTTCGTTTTCTGCCCTGGTCAGATTGGGGCGCTGCCGGGTTTTAAAGTTATAAACATTTTGTACATCAAGATACAACATCAGGCTGAAGTTGTTCAGGAAAAACTGCTTATCAATGCGAACGTCCAGCTGGTGAAACGCAGACAACCTCTCGCGGTTAAAGCGGGAATAGTCAAGGTATCCCATTCTCATAACATCCCAGGCTTCCCTTCTGCTCGATAATTCCTTATCGTAAGGCGTAAACGGGGCACCTCCTGTATAGCGCCACTTAAAACCAATTTCCCAGTTGCGTGGCAGCCTTCTGAGCCCTGTAAGGTTAACCAGATGACGGTTGTCCCAGGCAGAGGGAACAAAATTTCCCTCATAGTCGGTAAAATCGCTCCGGACCCATGTATAGGAAAGGATCACATTCCAATTGAACAGGTCCTGGTTCCTGTAATATACCTCGGCACCATAAGCACGTCCTTCTGCCGTAGAGGTAACCACCTCATCGCCCACGATGCCAAAGTCGGCCGAAAGGCTTCCCAGGGCTACGGAATCGTTCACAGAAAAAGGATAATTGTTGTACAGCTTATAAAAGCCTTCCAGAGTCAGGATGCTTCTGCGGTCCGGGAGCCATTCAATCCCTCCAACTATGTGGTCTGATGATATATAGGTAAGCCTGTTCTCGCGGTTCACAAGGGTGCCGTCGACTCCTCTGAAGCCCAATGTGGTATAGGCCGGAAGCTGAAAGTATCTGCCCGTGTTGAAGTTCAGGAAAAAGTCATCGCGCAGTTTGTATGAAGCCGAAAGTCTTGGCGAGAGCTGGTCGAGGAGGTTCGACATCTGGGAGGAATAGCTGTTGGCATCGCTCCTGATACCCATCGACAGGGTGAGCCGGTCGTCGAAAAGGCGGCGCGTGGCCTGGCCGAAAAGACTCCATTTAAAGAAGTCAAGTGAGGTCTCGTACTCAATGACGGCAGGCTGGTTATTCTGAAAGACCCGTTGAAACGTATCGTTCCGGTAGCGGGCATATTCGGTTCCGGCACCCACGTTAAACCGGTACTCTCCCAGTGAAAATTGTCTTTCGTACCGCAGCTTGTTTTCTATCTCATCCGATGCATAATCGAGCAGCCGCGGGAAGGATTCGTTGTTATCGGGGTATTTGTATGCTGAGTTTCGCAGCATGTTCCGGCTAAGTACCCATGTTTCGCGGCCGTTCGTCCTGAAACGGCGGTAGACGGCACCCAGTGTATAATTCCATTGTTCATTGACCTGGAGAAAATCAAGGATATAGCGTTGTTCCGGGGTGTCGTCCAGGTCGAGGTTCAGGTCAAACAGGTCTATGGCTCCGACACCTACAATATTCAGTGTGGAATTATCGCTCAGCCGGGTAGATGTTTTAAACTGAAAGCCGTTGTAGGTAGGCAAAAAGGGCAGGCCTACCACACGAAACAGGTACTGCAGGTAAGATCTTCGGGCCGAGGCAATAAAGGTGGTGTTTTCGGTAATGGGGCCATCCGCTGTAAAAGCAAGGTCACTCGCTCCCAATGTGGCCTGTACGTTCAGCCTGTCGCTGTTGCCGTTTATCTGACGGAATTCGAAAACCGAGCTCATGGCATTCCCTCTGCTGGCGGGAAAAGCGCTTGAATACATTTCCACTTCGCGAATAAAATCGGTATTAAGAATACCCACGGGGCCGCCGCTGGCACCCTGTGTGGCAAAATGGTTGATGTTAGGGATCTCTACCCCGTCCATAAAGAAACTGTTTTCAGCCGGGCCGCCCCCCCTGACAATTACATCGTTCCGGAAGGCCGGGGTCGATGCCACACCGGGCAATCCCTGTATGACCCTTGAAATGTCCCTGTTAGCCCCGGGGCTGCGCTCGATCTCCTGTATGCCAAGCCTTCTGAGCGAAACAGGACTTTCATCACTCCGCTCAAACTGGCTGACTGTTACCTCAACTGCTTCAAGCTCAATTTGCTTCTCAACCAGCCCAATGTCAATGTTGGCTGTCCGGTTAGCATTGACCATGATCTCTGAACTGAGACGTGTTTCGTAACCCACAGCCGACACCCTGAGCCTTAAAAAACCGGGTTCAACACCCGTAAAACTAAAGTTGCCATCCAGGTCGGTCGTGCTGCCAATATTGGTTCCGTCGATTACAAGGTTTACAAAGGGCAATCCTTCGTTGGTATTGTCATCATAAACACGCCCCCTGATGGTTCCGGTCTGTGTCATAGCCTCCATGGCCGGGAGCAACAAAAACATAAAAGCAATTATACGGGTCATAAAAACAGGGCGTATCTTAAAGAGATGATGATTTTTCTGATCTGGATATAAATAAAAAGTACAACCGAATAACAATAAATCAATACCATATGTTTACTTAACGCATAATTACCCCGGTATACAGGCATCTGCCGATAGTTCAGACGGCCTGTCTTTAAACCGGTATTTATGACATACACCGGTAATAGCGAACCCATCAAAAAAAAGTGAATATCTTGATAAAAATAGTAATTTTGCAAAAAAGCTTTACAAAACACTCTATTAATTAACCAAATCCGCTTTACGATGAGATCTCCACGTTTGTTACGTATCGTTGCAGGCCTGGTATTTCTTTTTTTCGGGCTGCTTCTTCTGATGAAATGGGCAGGAGTAGACATACCCTTTGAAATCCCTTCAGACCTTATTTCCTGGAAAACGATCCTAATGGCACTGGGTTTGTTTTTCCTGGCTTCCGGCAACCGAAGCACCGGCCTGGTGATGTTGCTCATAGGTGCCGTGTTTTTTATACGTGACCGGTATGATTTTACCTTGCAGGAGATCGCAATGGTGGTTATTGCGGTGTTGCTGGTGCTGGCCGGTCTTTTCCTGCTGTTCCCGAAACTTCTCGCTAAAAGGAGGAAAGCCTTTACTGCCGTAACGGATACGGACTCAACCATGCGTGCCATTCACATTTTCAGCGGAGGCACCCGGTTTGTGAAATCCGAAAGTTTTGCCGGGGGAGAAGTGGTTTGTATCTTTGGCGGGGCAGATATCCGTTTCACCGGCAGTGCATTGGCGCCTGGGAGCAATACACTGCATGTCAGCTGTATATTCGGAGGATGCGATATTTACGTTCCTGAAGACTGGACCGTAAAGCTGGATACCACAAACCTGTTTGGCGACGCATCTGATAAAAGACTCAGCCAGTCGGAAAACATTGAAAAGCCACCGGAAAAAGTATTGGTAATTAAAGGTATTGCCCTATTTGGAGGGGTTGAGGTCAAGAAAGCCTAGCTTTTGTATTTAAGGATTTTTGGGACAAAAAAACGCTAAAAAGCATTACCTTTGCATCTGTTTATGCAAAAGGTTCGCATACAAGTAAGGATTGATTCTTTTATATGTTAAGGACAAAAAGGACAATACAAATCTCCGGGCTGATCCTGTTTCTGCTGACAGTCAGTTCGTGCAGCCAGTATCAGCGGTTGTTGCAGAGCGATGATCACGAGCTGAAATTCAATACAGCCATAGAATACTATGAGGAAGGGGAGTATGGCAGAGCCATAACACTGTTGTCGGATGTTATGCCTGTATACCGGGGGACTGCAAAGGCACAGCGCCTCAGCTATTACTTTGCCAAAGCTCATTACAGAAACGGGGAGTACACCCTGGCGAGCCACTATTTCAAATCCTACGTGGATGCCTTTCCCCATAGCGAAAATGCCGAGGAGTTTCTTTTTTTAAGCGGCTATTGCCAGTATCTTGAATCGCCCCGCTATTCTCTTGACCAGACCAATACCCGCCAGGCCATCAGGGAGCTCCAGAACTTTATCAACCGGTACCCCAACAGCGAACGGGTCGCCGACGCCAACGACCTGATAGACCAGTTACGGTACAAACTGGAAAGAAAGCATTTCAAGATCGGGAAGATGTATTACAACATTTCTGACTACCAGGCAGCGGCTACCACTTTCGAAACATATATCAACGACTATCCCGACAGCGATTACAGGGAAGAGGCGATGTTTCTTACCGTAAAGGCGTATTATGAATTTGCCGCCCGCAGCATACCCCAACGCCAGGAAGAGCGGTACGAAAAAGTGCTTGGCGCCTATAATGCCTTTGCCAGGCGGTTTCCGGAAAGCGACAACATAGATGATGCCACCCGGATGTACGAAAGGGCAACAGAAGCAATCGCCAGGTTTCAGCGAAACAGGGAGCTTACAGGAAATAATTGACAGCTAATTCAGCATATATCATGGAAGAGAAAAAGAATAATCTGGAAATGACAACGGTTACCCGCGACCTGAGAGAGTTCGACAAAGACACTGGTAACATTTACAAATCAGTGGTTATCATCTCAAAGAGGGCTAATCAGATCGGACAGGAGGTAAAAGAAGAGTTGAATTCTAAACTGGAGGAATTTGCCAGCTCAACGGATAACCTGGAAGAGGTTTTTGAGAACAGGGAGCAGATCGAGATCGCAAAGCATTATGAGCAGCTTCCCAAACCAAGCCTGATTGCAATCAGTCAGTTCCTCTCAGACGAAGTATATTATCGCGTGCCGGCCACAGACACAGAAGACAAGTAAACCAGGAAGCGTCGCCGGACCATCATGATGCTCTTAACCCGCAAGCCTTTCTTCAACAATGAATGGAAAGAGAATCATACTGGGGATCACAGGTGGGATAGCAGCCTATAAAGCAGCTTTTCTGATACGTCTTTTCAAGAAAGCCGGCGCAGAAGTAAAAGTCGTCGGTACCTCCAATGCATTTCAGTTCATCACAAGGGTAACCCTTGAGTCTTTATCCGAAAACAAGGTATACGACCAGGTTTTCGGTGAGCAAAACGACTATACTACCGAACATGTGGCCCTGACCGACTGGGGGGATGTATTTGTTGTTGCCCCTGCCACGGCTAATATTATCGGCAAGCTTGCCAGCGGCATTGCCGACGATGCGCTTTCCACATCCTTGCTGGCATTTGACAAACAGGTTTTTATCGCTCCTGCCATGAATTGCAAGATGTATGCTCATTTTGCCGTCCAGGAAAATCTGAAAAAACTTAAGGAACAGCAAGTTGAGATCATAGAACCGGCCCAGGGTTTCCTGGCATGCGGTTACGAAGGCTGGGGAAGGATGGAAGAGCCAGAAGCCATTTTTGCAAGGGTAAAAGACCATTTCTCACGCGGAGACTCCTCATTTGCCGGGAAACGTATATTGATCACCGCCGGACCGACGCATGAAATCATTGACCCTGTCCGGTATATCGGAAACCATTCATCCGGCTTGATGGGCTACAGCCTGGCAAAAGAACTTCTTGCAAGAGGTGCTCATGTGCATCTGGTTTCGGGGCCTTCAACACTTAACCCACCTGAAGGAGCGGAACTGACAAGGGTAACCACAGCCCGGGAGATGCTGGAAGCCTGCCTTGAGGTTTTTCCCGAATGCGATGCCGCCATTATGGCAGCCGCAGTCGCAGATTATGAGCCTGAAGAGCCATCTGCCAATAAAATCAAAAAAGAGAAAAAGCGCAAAGCCATTACCCTCAAACTGAAACCCACTCCGGATATTCTTGCCGAACTGGGAAAAATCAAGGAAAACAGAACTCTCGTTGGATTCGCCCTCGAAACCGATAATGCCGAAAACAACGCCATCCAGAAATTAAAAAAGAAAAACCTGGATTTTATCGTTCTGAACTCATTAGAAGATCAGGGTGCCGGTTTCTCATACAACACAAATAAGGTCAGTATAATAGACAATAATCTGCATATTTCCCGTTATCCTTTAAAGCAAAAGACCGAAGTCGCTTTTGATATTGCCAGTTTACTGGAAAAAGCCATAAAAAAATGAGTAAGTACATAGGAACCCTACTTGTATTTCTGGGATTTGCACTATCTTCAAGTGCCCAGGAAATGAACGCCCAGGTATCTATATCAACACCCGGAATGTCCGATACGGAGAGGCAGATCATGCAAACGCTGCGTTCAGATTTGCGTGAATTTGTTAACGAAACCAACTGGACCCCCTTTGAGTTCGAAACCCGGGAGCGCATTGAAGCTTCAATACAGATCACCATAGAGGACAGAATGGGAGGGGATGAGTACCGCGCCAGTATCCAGGTTTCGTCCAGAAGGCCTGTGTACAACACATCCTATGACTCGCCGGTGTTTAACCATCGCGACAGGGATTTTGAGTTCCGTTACCGGCAGGGCGATCCGCTCGAATACGATCCGAACAGCTTTTTGAATAACCTCACCTCTGTAGTGGCCTATTACGTATATATCATTATCGGCTTTGATTTCGACACATTTGCCCCCCTGGGCGGCACCCCCTATTTTAAACAGGCACAGAATATTGTCAACCAGGCACAGAATGCCACTCAACCCGGATGGAAGTCGTTTGAAAACCAACGCAACAGGTACTGGCTCATCGAAAATATTATGAACAATCGCTACAGAAGGATCCGCGAAGCGATGTACCGTTACCATCGCCAGGGCTTTGACAATATGACGGACAACATGGACCTGGCACGTGCAGAGGTGCTGGAAGCCCTCGAGATGCTGCAGCGCGCACATCGCGAAAGACCAGGCACACTGCTGATGCAGACAGTAATGAATGCAAAAAGCGACGAACTGGTTAACCTTTTCTCAGAAGCCCCGGGAATGGAACAGACAAATGCCATAGAGATCTTATCAGAAATTGACCCTTCAAACAGCTCAAAATACCGCCGGATAGCAGATAGCAATTGACCAAGACAAAAGTTTTCTATCTTTGCATGCTGATCCAATCCTTTTTCTGATATGCTTAAACACCTGCAGATAGAAAACTATGCACTCATTCAAAAGCTGGATGCAGAGTTTAACAAAGGACTTACCGTAATAACCGGCGAAACGGGTGCCGGGAAATCTATCCTGCTGGGTGCCCTCTCACTTATCCTTGGTGAACGGGCCGACACCAGGGTTCTCAACGACAAGACCAGGAAATGCATTATCGAAGGGAGCTTCAGCCTTGAGAACAAGGGACTCAGGAGACTGTTCGCTCATTACGACCTTGATTTTGAAGAGGTCAGCTATTTTCGCAGGGAAATTACCCCCAAAGGTAAAAGCAGGGCCTTTATCAACGATACGCCTGTCAACCTGGCGGCCATGAAAAGCATCGCTGAAAAACTGATCGATATACACTCGCAACACGAAAACCTGATCCTGGGCAGCTCCTCGTTTCAATTTGACCTTGTCGACAGCTATGCCGGCAAACTCGATGATGCCAGTCAATACCGCAATCTTTTCAGGGAATATCGCCAAATAACCGGGGAGCTTTCTGAACTTCACGAAAGAGAACGACGTGCAAAAGCTGACCTCGATTACTTTCAATACCAGTACGACGAGCTGGAAAAGGCACAACTTGACCCGGAAGCCTACAGGCAAATGGAAGAGGATGTCCGTGTGGTCCGGCATGCTGAAGAGATACAGTATACTATGGAAAAGGCACTGTATATGCTTCAGGATGCTGAACACAACGTATCTGACCTGCTGAACGAAATCCGGCAACTTCTCCAGGCTGTCAGCCGCTATGGAAGCTCCTATGCGGAAATAGCAGAAAGAATTGACTCCCTTCACATTGAGGCACAGGATATTGCGCGTGAAACAGCCTCGCTTAAGGATACCGTAGAACATGACCCACAGCAGGCCGCCCGCCTTGAAGCCAGGCTCGACGGCATCAACTCGCTGCTGATGAAACACAGTGCTGCAAACATAGAAGAGCTGGTTGCTTTAAAAGAAGACTACCGGCAGAAAATTGAGCAGACGGCCTCCCTGGGCGATCAGATACAAAAGCTCGAGGCCAGCAGGGAAGAACTCCTGGGAAAGCTTGCAGCGCAGGCAGAGGAACTGTCGGAGGCGCGCAAAAGCGCAATCCCGGAGATAGAGTCTGAAATCACCAGCTTACTTAAAAATTTGGGTATGCCCGGGGGGCGGTTTGCTATCAGGCATACAAAAGCCCCTGAGCTGACATCCAACGGTACAGATGAGCTCGGTTTTCTTTTCAATGCCAACGTGGGCGGCGAATTGCAGGATATTTCGCGCGTTGCCTCAGGCGGCGAACTTTCGCGTGTTATGCTGGCCATCAAAAGCATCATCTCCGAAAGAAAGATCCTCCCCACCATTATTTTCGACGAGATAGACACCGGCATCTCAGGAAAAACGACCACACGTGTTGCCGCTATACTCGGCAAGATGGCAAAACAAATGCAGGTTATCGCCATCACACATCTGCCCCAGATCGCGGCCAAGGGGCAAACGCACCTCCTGGTGTACAAAAATACAGAAGACGGCCGGACACACACGCACCTGACACAACTAGATGATGATCAAAGGGTTATTGAGATTTCAAAAATGCTGGGCGGGGAAAAACCCTCAAAACATATGGTGGAAACCGCAAAAGAACTTATCTTTAACAAAGAAAACTAAATATTTAACTTTTTTAATATGGTAAAAGATCTGTTGAAAGGAAAACGGGGGATTATCCTTGGTGCCCTGGATTCCAATTCCATTGCATGGAAGGTTGCTGAGAAAGCGCATGAGCAGGGGGCCACCTTTGTGCTCTCAAATGCACCCATAGCGCTTCGCAAGGGCGATATTTTTGAGCTGGGGAAGGCTACGGGCAGTGAGGTGATTTCCGCTGACCTCACCCAGGTAGATGAAATAGAGCACTTGTTTGAAGATTCTGTGAAAATCCTGGGCGGCAATATCGACTTTTTACTGCACTCGGTGGGAATGTCACCCAATGTCAGGAAGGGCCTTCGATATACCAACCTGGATTACAATTACATGATGAAGACTCTTGACGTATCGGCAATATCGCTGCACAAGCTGTTGCAAACGGCCTACAAAATGGATGTGATCAACGAATGGGGTTCTGTAGTGGCGCTCAGCTACATCGCTGCACAAAGGACCTATTCGACATATAGCGACATGGCGCAGGCCAAAGCCATGCTTGAGTCGATCACGCGCAGTTTTGGATACCATTACGGGAAGAAAAAAAATGTAAGGGTCAATACCATCTCCCAGTCGCCCACTGTTACCACCGCCGGAACAGGGGTAGGGGGGTTCAAGAGTTTTTACGCCTATGCCAACTGTATGTCGCCCCTGGGCAACGCTTCCTCGGCTGACTGCGCGGACTACTGCATTATGATGTTTTCGGATCTCACACGCAAGGTCACCATGCAGAACCTTTACCACGACGGGGGATATTCTACAATGGGAATCAGTGAAACCCTGATTCAGAGCTGTTTTACCTGCCAGGGCGAGTGCTTCGATGACATTGCTGAGAAAGAACTCGTCATGGGGAAGAAGAAAAAGGAGTAAATATCTTCGCTGAATTCGGGAATTGAAGATGCGGATTTTGAGTTTTCAATAATTATTATATTTGTAAATTCTTTAACAGGCATCACCGGCAGAAAGGCGGTCTGACTGTATTTTCCGCAACTTTGCCGCATGGCTGTCCTGTTATGATCATGATTCTTTTTAGTTAAACCTTCTAACATTTTATCCATGAACATATTAGTTTGTATCAGTCACGTTCCTGACACGACTACGAAAATAAAGTTTGCAGAGAACAATACCCGGCTGGATACGACGGGCATCCAATGGGTCATCAATCCGTGGGATGAACTCTCGCTCACCCGTGCCCTTGAGTTAAAGGAGAAGAGCGGCAGCGGTGTGCAAAAAGTGTCTGTAGCCCATGTAGGGCCATCATCAGCCGAACCTACTATCCGCAAGGCTTTAGCCATAGGTGCCGATGATGCGTACCGGGTTGATGTGGAGGCACTTGATTCGTACCAGGTGGCCGCCCAACTCGCCGAAATTGTAAAGGCCGGGTCGTTTGATATGATTTTATGTGGCATTGAATCGAGTGATTACAACGGTTCAAATGTGGGTGGTATGCTGGCCGAGTTTCTTGATTATGTGTCGGTATCGGGTATCTCCCATCTTGATATTGAAGGCGGAGAGATATTGGTGACAAGAGAGCTTGACGGGGGCAGGGAAAAGCTTGTGGTTCCGTCACCTTTTGTTGGCATCGTACAGAAAGGTATCGCCAAAGAACCGCGGATAGCTGCTATGCGCGGTATTATGATGGCCCGCAAAAAGCCTGTCCACCTGGTTGATGCTACGGAGGCCGGACCGCTGACCCGGGTTAAAGAGTTTGAACCGCCACAGCCCAGGCCGGCCTGCAAATTTGTTGATCCCGAAAACCCGGAACAACTTGTCGAACTGCTTCAGAACGAAGCAAAAGTGATCTGATCCCATTAACCGAATAAAATTCCAAATCATATGTCAGTATTAGTCTATACAGAAAACTGGGACGGCTCTTTCAAGAAGCTTTCCTGTGAACTTATTTCATTCGCCGTTAAGCTGGCCGAAGAGATGCAAACCGATGTGGCAGCTCTTTCCATCGGAAATGTGGAAGCGGAAGAGCTGGAAAAGCTTGGGCAATATGGCGTAAAGCGTATTCTTACCGCCCAAAACGGGGAGCTTTCTCAATTTGATCCCCAGACCTATGCAAAAGCCATCACTCAGGTGGCTGACAAGGAGCAGGCTTCTCTTATTGTGATGGCCGACAATAACACCGGTAAAGCATTGGCGCCCCGGCTCTCAGTGCGCATGAAGGCTGCCGTGGCTTCCGGCGTAAGCCATATGCCCGACACGCTGTCGCCTTTTGTGATCAAGACAAAAACATTTTCGGGCAACGCTTTTGCGGTCACTGAACTGCCTACAGATGTAAAAATTCTTACCATTGCCCAGAATTCGTTCGACCTGAAAAAAAATCCGGCAGAGGTAACCGTTGAAGATGCCGGCATAGACACTTCAGGCCTCCGGCCCAAAGCTGCGGTTAAAGAGGTTGAAAAGCAAACCGATAAGCTTTTGCTTACCGATGCCGAGATCGTTGTTTCTGCCGGACGGGGCATGAAAACACCCGAAAACTGGGGTCCTATAGAAGAGCTTGCCTCGCTGTTAAACGGAGCAACAGCATGCTCGCGGCCGGTATCCGATGAAGGGTGGAGGCCTCATGAAGAACACACAGGGCAAACCGGAAAAATCATCGCACCCAATGTGTATTTTGCCATCGGTATCTCAGGAGCCACACAACACCTTGCCGGCGTGAGCGGATCCAAATACATTATCGCTATCAACAACGACAAGGAAGCACCCATTTTCGATGCTGCCCAATACGGCATCGTCGGGGATGCATCCAGGATTCTGCCCAGGCTTGTGGATGCGCTTAAGAAAGCAAAATCTGCATAACCTGTCACCAGCCAACCACACCGACCAAAACACATCCTATGATTGAAAATTTAATTTTCAGCCTTTTACTGATACTGGCAGTTCTTCTCTTCACAAAAAATGTGCGCCGGATATCCCAGGATATCCTCATGGGAAAAAAGGCGCAGATCAATGACCGGAAGCCACAACGCTGGAAAACCATGGCACGTGTCGCCATCGGCCAATCCAAAATGGGGAGCCGCCCCGTATCAGCCATCCTGCATATTTTTGTCTATGTAGGCTTCATAGTGATCAATATTGAGATGCTGGAAATCCTCATCGACGGGGTTTTCGGTACGCATCGGATCCTGGCTTTTCTCGGAAGCATTTACCCGGTGCTGATATCCGTATTTGAAATCCTCGCTTTCCTGGTAATCCTGGGTTGCGTGATCTTTCTTATCAGAAGGAACATCCTTAAAATACCCCGTTTCTGGAACAAAGAGATGACAACATGGCCGCGAAGCGATGCCAATATCATTCTCGTTACCGAGATCCTTCTGATGAGTTCAATCCTGATCATGAATGCTGCCGACGGACTTCTTCAGCAGAGCGGGCATTCCCATTATGCTGCCGTAGGACCTTTCCTCATCAGCGATATGATGCAACCCTGGTTTGCCGGCATGTCAGAAGGCGCACTTGTAAACCTTGAACGGGCCAGCTGGTGGTTCCATATTATCGGAGTCTTCATTTTTCTGAATTATATTCCTTATTCAAAACACTTTCATATCTTTCTTTCTTTTCCCAACGTATGGTATTCCAAGCTGGACCCGCTGGGAAAAATGGACAACATGCCTGCCATCACCAATGAAGTGAAAATGATGCTTGACCCGGCATCAGCCCAGGAGACGCCCTCAGGAGATGAGGAAGACATCGGATCTTTCGGGGCTAAAGAGGTCACCGATCTGACCTGGAAGCACCTTATGGATGCATATACCTGTACGGAATGCGGGCGATGCACTTCAAGTTGTCCTGCAAATATAACCGGCAAAAAGTTGTCTCCCAGGAAGATTGTTATGGATGTGCGCGACCGGATCGAAGAAGCAGGTGTGCTCATGCGAAAGCAGGGAAAAGATGCGGTAGATGACAAAAGCCTTTTCGACCGGATCACTGAGGAAGAACTGTGGGCGTGCACGACATGTAACGCATGTACCTACGAATGCCCGGTTAACATTGATCCTTTAGCTGTCATTCTTGAACTCAGGCGTTACCTGGTGATGGAACAGGCATCTGCACCGGGTGAGATCAATGCCACGTTCTCAAATATTGAAAACAACGGCGCTCCCTGGCAGTTTTCACATGAAGACCGTGTGGATTGGGCAACAAAATGATATTCATACACCATCCAGGCATATAAATCAACAACACAAAACAAGCTCCAAAGACTCTCCACAATGGCTGAAAAAGAGAAAATGCAAGTTCCGGTAATGGCAGACCTGGCCGCCGCGGGCAAAAAACCCGAATTCCTCTTCTGGGTGGGATGTGCCGGTGCATTTGATGACCGTTACAAAAAGGTGACCCGTGCTTTTGCATCTGTTCTGAATCATTTGAAGACAGACTATGCCGTTCTGGGGACGGAAGAGACCTGCACAGGCGATCCTGCCAGGCGCGCCGGCAATGAGATGCTTTTTCAAATGCAGGCCCTGCAGCTGATTGAGCTGTTTGATGCCTATGAGGTCAAAAAGATCATCACTATATGCCCGCATTGCTTTAACGTTTTCAAAAATGAATATCCGGAACTTGGTGGAAACTATGAGGTCATCAGCTACGTGGACTTTCTTGAAAACGCTCTCGAAAACGGCTCGCTGAAGCCCAATATGGAACATTTCAAAGGAGTTCGGATAACCTACCACGATCCGTGCTATCTTGCCCGTGCAAACGACATTATCGAACCTCCCCGCAATATTCTCAACCTGCTGGGCGGAGAAGTAGTGGAGATGGAACGCAATAAATACTATGCACTGTGTTGCGGTGCCGGCGGAGGACAGATGTTCAAAGAAGCCGAAAAAGGCGACAAGGAGGTTTTCCTGGAACGCACGGAAGAAGCACTGAAAACAGATCCTGCAGTCATTGCCTCCGCATGCCCGTTCTGTATGGTGATGCTGACCGACGGCTTAAAATACAAAAACCGGGAAGAAGAGATTAAAAATTACGATATTGCAGAACTCATCGCCCTGGCATTGGGCAAAAACTAATAAAAAAACACTCCAGTATGGATAAAAAAGAGTATTTGAAAAGCGGTGAATTCCTGGTAAGAGAGGTACAGGCAAATGAAGTCTTCGTGCCCGAGGAGTTCTATGAGGAACAACAGATGATTGCCCAGACCTGCAAAGATTTTCTGGAGGCTGAGGTATATCCCCACCTGGATCAGCTCGATAAGGGCGACCGGGAACTGATGAAAGAGATCCTCAAAAAATCGGGCGAGCTGGGTTTAATGGGGATTTCCATTCCCGAGGAATACGGTGGCTTTGGACAATCCTTCGTAACACAAATGCTTGCAGCTGAAACCATTGGAGCGGGTTTCTCTTTCTCTGTGGCTTTCATGGCTCACTGCGGGATCGGGACTTTGCCCATCATGTATTACGGAAACGATCAGCAACGCGAAAAATACGTTACGAAACTGGCTGCGGGAGAACTGCTGGGGGCATACTGCCTCACAGAACCAGGGGCCGGAAGTGATGCCAATTCAGGCAAGTCGACAGCAACCCTGTCGGACGATGGTAAATACTACATCCTGAATGGCCAGAAGATGTGGATCACCAATGCGGGGTTTTGTGACACACAGGTAGTATTTGCGAAAGTAGATAAAGATCGTATCCTTAGCGCCTTTATCGTGGACAGCGACATGGAGGGCGTGGTTATTGGTCCCGACGAGCACAAAATGGGTATTAAAGGGTCATCCACCGCCCAGATCTATTATAACGACGTGAAAGTTCCCGTCGAAAACATGATAGGAGAGAGAGGAGAAGGGTTCAGGATCGCCCTGAGCATCCTTCACATGGGACGTATGAAGCTGGGAGCCAACGTTATAGGCGCAGCCAAAATGGCCATCACCGACTCTGTGAAATATGCAAACGAGAGAAAACAGTTCAACACCCTCATATCTGACTTCGGGGCTATCCAGCATAAGCTCGCCGAAATGGTGATCCGCACCTTTGCCCATGAAGCAGCTATCTACAGGGTGAGTAAAGACATCGATAACCTCATGGAGAAACTCAAAGCCAAATCAGAATGCGATGAGGGAAGGGCAGCCATAGAGGCCATCAGCCATTACGCAGTGGAAGATGCCATTCTGAAAGTCTACGGCTCCGAGATCCTCGATTATGTCGTGGATGAGGCCGTACAGATCCATGGCGGAATGGGCTACTCGGCAGAAATGAATGTGGAAAGAGGATATCGCGACTCCCGGATAAACAGGATCTTTGAAGGGACCAACGAGATCAACCGTCTCCTGATCACCGATACCGCCATTAAGAGAGCACAAAAAGGGGATTATGACCTCTTTGGCATGGCAGAAGAGCTCTATACCCGCGTGGACACCATATCGGATGGCGCGCAGGAAGGTGAAAGCTACTTCGAAGAGAAGATGCGTACCGTAAAAAACCTGAAGAAAGTAGCCATGCTTACCATTCACAAGGCAAGCAATTCCCTTGGGCGCAAGCTGGTACGCGAACAGGAGATCCTCAACAACATAGCAGATATAATTACAGAGATCTATATATCTGAATCTCTCGCTCTGCGAACGGAAAAAACGGAGGAGAGCAGGGGAGAGGCAGCCTCAGTTTACAGGGATATCCTGGATGTCTACCTGTACGACTCCAGCAGTAAAGTGCGTAAGATGGCAATGGATGCGGTGTATTCTCTTCCTGAAGCAGACGACACAGAAAAGCTTGTAAAAGCGGTGGAGGTCCTGACAAAGGCGAAGGGTGTAAATGTGAAAGAAGCGCGCCGGCGTATTGCTGCCAGGATCATTGAAGACAACCAATACAAATTTTAATAGTCTCACTGCCGGCATGAGTTCACCATACGAAACGCTCATGCAGGGCAATTGACAGGCAGGAGAATGATTATACGCGCAGCGGGCTCCGCGGTCCAGGGCCGGGGCCTTCCGAAAGCTGATAGCGGCTGATAAAAAAACCGGAATTGATTCAGGCATTCTGCCCGGGCAATTCCGGTTTTTTTGTGTCAATACGATGCATTATCCCTTATCGCCGGTATCATCTACGGGTTTGGTGTTCTTTTTATCCTTGGCCGCTGCACTCTTTGGTTTTGCTTTCCCTTCTTTTGCAGGGACCACTTTTATGGTCACCTCTTCTGCATCTTTCTTATAGTCGACACGTATGGTATCCCCCGCTTTGATTTGAGAACGAATGATCTCTTCTGCAAGCGGGTCTTCCAGGTGTTTCTGGATGGCGCGCTTCAGCGGACGTGCTCCAAACGAGGGATCCCATCCTTTTTCTGCAATAAAGTCTTTGGCGGCATCCGTTAGTTTGATCTCGTATCCCATGTCATCGATACGCTTGAACAGCCTCTTGAGCTCTATGTCTATGATACTGAAGATGTGCTCTTTCTGCAGGTTGTCGAATATTACCACGTCGTCAACGCGGTTCAGGAATTCGGGAGCAAAGGTTTTCTTCAGTGCGTTTTCGATAACGCTCTGGGTGTACTCTTTTGAGGCAGCCTGGCGCGCAGGGGTATTAAATCCAACACCCATCCCAAAGTCTTTGAGCTGGCGGGATCCAATATTCGACGTCATGATAATTATCGTATTCTTAAAGTCCACTCTTCTTCCGAGGCTATCCGTCAGCTGGCCGTCGTCGAGCATCTGCAGCAGCAGGTGGAAAACATCCGGGTGGGCTTTTTCGATCTCGTCGAGAAGCAATACGGAATAGGGTTTGCGGCGAACCTTTTCCGTCAGCTGGCCGCCCTCTTCGTAGCCCACATATCCGGGAGGAGCACCCACCAGCCGGCTAACAGCAAATTTCTCCATGTATTCGCTCATATCGATACGGATGATAGCGTCGTCCGTATCAAAAAGATGGTGAGACAGCACCTTGGCGAGGTGTGTTTTACCGACACCTGTGGGTCCCAGGAAGATAAACGAGCCGATGGGCTTGGCGGGATCTTTCAGGCCGGCGCGGTTCCTGCGGATGCTTTTCACTATCTTTCTGATGGCTTCGTCCTGGCCAATCACGCTCTTTGCCAGGTCTTTTTCCATGTTTATTAGCCTTTCGCTCTCGTTAAGTGCGATACGCTGAACAGGCACACCTGTCATCATCGAAACCACCTCGGATACGTTCTGGTCGGTGACCACCTCGCGGTGCAGCTGGGATTCTTTTTCCCATTTCCGTTTTTCGCTTTCAAGACGGTTCATCAGCTCCCTTTCCTGGTCGCGGAACTGCGCTGCATGCTCATACTTCTGGCTTTTAATCGCTTTGGTCTTTTCCTCGCGAACGTGATCAATCTCTTCTTCTATCTTGATGATGGCTTCCGGGACACGAATGTTGGTTATGTGTACCCGCGACCCCGCCTCATCCAATGCGTCAATGGCCTTATCCGGCAGATACCTGTCGCTGACATAGCGGTCGGTAAGGTGCACACAAGCCTCTATGGCTTCTTCCGAATAAGTCACCAGGTGGTGGTCTTCGTATTTGGCCTTAATATTGTTGAGTATCTCAACGGTCTCATCTGCAGTGGTGGGGTCGATAATGATTTTCTGGAACCGTCTCTCGAGGGCGCCATCCTTTTCGATATGCTGGCGGTACTCGTCCATGGTGGTGGCCCCGATGCATTGTATCTCGCCCCTGGCCAAAGCAGGCTTAAACATGTTGGATGCATCCAGCGAACCCGATGCGCCTCCGGCCCCTACAATGGTATGAAGCTCGTCGATAAACAGGATCACATCAGGATTCTTTTCCAGCTCATTAAGCAAGGCCTTCATACGTTCTTCGAACTGGCCGCGGTATTTGGTGCCCGCCACCAGCGAAGCAAGGTCAAGAGTTACGATCCGTTTGTTGAAAAGAGCCCTGCTCACTTTACGTTGTACAATGCGAAGGGCAAGCCCCTCTGCTATGGCCGACTTACCAACACCTGGCTCCCCGATAAGTATCGGGTTGTTCTTTTTCCGCCTCGACAGGATCTGTGCAATACGCTCCAGCTCATTATCCCTGCCTACTACGGGATCCAGCCTGTCTTCCTCGGCAGCAAGCGTCAGATCCCTGCCAAAGTTATCCAACACAGGTGTGGTGGACTTTTCGCTTCCTTTTTTGGAAGGGCCTCCGCCAAAGCCGCCTGCTTCGCCGGACTCTTCTTCCTCACTCGGAGACAGTTCGTCACGGATATCATGCTCCCCGGCATCATCCCGGAAATCGTTCTGGATTCTGAGGATCTCATCTTTTACCGTCTGATAATCCACACCGTGCTGGTTGATCAGCCGCGTTGCCAGGTTGTCTTCGTCTTTCAAAATGGACAAAAGAAGATGTTCAGCCCCGATCAGCTCACTGTTGAACAGTTTGGCTTCCAGGTACGTGATCTTTAATACGCGTTCAGCCTGCTTTACCAGAGGAATGTTTTCCAGGCTGATGTTGCGGGGCGAACGCTCTTTTATTGTGTTTTCAATAGTCTTTTTCATTTCGTAAAGATCCAGTCCAAGCTGGGTGAGCACCTGGACGGCTATGTTCTCACCTTCACGAATCAGCCCCAGAAGGAAATGCTCAATACCAATATGATCGTTTCCATTACGCAACGCCTCTTCCCGACTGAAGGTAATAACATCTTTTACGACCGGTGAAAATTTTGCTTCCATATAATTTTTTAGTTTACTAGCCTTTCTGCAATATTAATCAAAAGTACCCTAATCACCCTGCAATGTTAACAATTATTTGTGTCATTTGTTAGATCATAATTTCTTTGGCAAACCTTTATAATTATCAACGAACATAAGCAAAAAAAACGTATTTTCGTGTGTTAAATTATAAATCACCCGAATAATCTCAAAACACTCATATTCATAATGTTACAACAAAAGATTACCAAAGTTGACATTGAAGACCAGATGAAATCGGCTTACATTGATTATGCAATGTCGGTCATTGTTTCCCGGGCACTCCCGGATGTGCGTGACGGTTTGAAGCCGGTTCATCGCCGGGTACTTTTTGGTATGCACGAACTTGGCATTTACAATAACAGACCATACAAAAAGTCTGCCAGAATTGTCGGAGAGGTGTTGGGTAAATACCATCCGCATGGCGACAGTTCCGTGTATGACGCTATGGTGCGGATGGCTCAGCAATGGTCGTTACGATACCCCATGGTTGACGGACAAGGTAATTTTGGCAGTATTGACGGCGACAGTCCGGCAGCCATGCGTTACACCGAAGCACGTATGCAAAAGCTATCCGAAGAGATGCTTGCCGACATCGACAAAGAGACAGTGGATTTCCAGCTAAACTTCGATGATACCCTAAAGGAGCCCACTGTATTGCCTTCCAGGATCCCAAATTTGCTTGTTAACGGATCTTCCGGTATTGCCGTGGGCATGGCAACCAATATGCCACCGCACAACCTGAACGAAGTGGTAGATGGCACGGTGGCCTACATCGACAACAACGACATCAGTATTGAAGAGCTGATGAAACATATCAAAGCTCCCGACTTCCCCACAGGAGGCCTGATATATGGGTACGAGGGGGTAAAGGAAGCCTATGAGACCGGCCGGGGGCGCGTGGTCATGCGCGGTGAAGCCACCGTGGATACGCTCGCTAGCGGCAAAGAAGCCCTTATCGTAACCTCCATACCTTACCAGGTTAACAAGGCAGAAATGATAAAACGTACTGCAGACCTGGTAAATGAGAAGAAAATCGAAGGCATATCGGATATTCGTGATGAATCTGACAGAAAAGGCTTGCGCATTGTATACGAACTGAGAAAAGACGCGGTGCCAAATGTGGTCCTGAACCTGTTATACCAGCATACAGCCCTGCAAACCGCGTTCAACGTAAATAATATCGCCCTGGTAAATGGCAGGCCTATGCTGCTGAACCTTAAAGACCTCATAAAACACTATGTGGATCATCGCCACGACGTTGTCACCAGGAGGACGGAATACGAACTGAGAGAAGCAGAGAAAAGGGCTCATATCCTGGAAGGGCTTTTGATCGCCCTCGACCATATCGACGAGATCATTGCCCTGATACGCGCCTCAGATACTCCGGACATTGCCAGGGAAGGGCTTATTGAAAGATTTTCCCTGACAGAAGTGCAGGCTAAAGCAATCCTGGATATGCGCCTGCAAAGACTAACCGGGCTTGAAAGAGAAAAGATCCAGAAAGAATACGACGATCTTCTTCAGAAAATTGATTATTATAAATCGGTACTTGCCGACATCACACTTCGGATGAACATCATTAAGGATGAGCTGCTTGAAGTGAAAGACAAATATGGCGACAAAACCCGTTCAGAAATTGAATATACCGCCAACGACTTCCGGATAGAAGATACCATCCCCGATGAAGAAGTTGTGATCACCATATCCCATATGGGATATATCAAACGCACACTTCTTTCTGAATACAAAACACAGAGCAGGGGAGGGCGTGGCAGCCGGGGATCCGTTACCAGGGATGACGATTTTGTGGAACACCTTTTTGTGGCCACCAACCACAATTACCTGCTGTTCTTTACCGAACAGGGCAAATGCTTCTGGATGCGTGTGTTTGAAATACCGGAAGGAGCAAAAACATCAAAAGGAAGAGCCATACAAAATCTCATCAACATTCCTTCCGACGATAAGATCAAAGCCTTTGTGAATGTCAGGGATCTCACCGACGTGGAATACACCGGGAGTCAATACATTGTCATGTGTACCAAACAGGGCATCATCAAGAAAACCAGTTTGTCGGCCTACAGCCGGCCCCGGGCAAACGGAATTATCGCAATCTCCATCAGGGAAGGGGACGAGCTGCTGGATGCAGCACTTACCAATGGCGAGAACGAAATTCTGCTCGGCCTGAGGTCCGGTAAAGCCATCCGCTTCAGGGAAGATGCAGTAAGGGCCATTGGCCGCACTGCATCCGGAGTGAAAGGAGTAACGCTTTCAGGACCAGGCGATGAAGTTATTGGCATGGTATGTGTAGAGGATCCTATGAGCAGCATCCTTGTGGTTAGCGAAAAAGGTTATGGAAAACGCTCCATACTGGACGAATACCGAATAACCAACAGGGGAGGAAAAGGTGTTAAGACCATGAATGTTACCGGGAAAACTGGCTCACTCATCGCAATGGTGAACGTGTTGAATACCGATCAGCTGATGATCATCAACAAATCAGGCATCACCATACGGCTGAGCGTATCAGAGCTCAGGGAAATGGGCCGGGCAACCCAGGGAGTCAAACTTATCTCCCTGAAAGACAATGACAAAATTGCTGCTGTTACCAAAGTGCAGGAAAGAGATCTGAACGGGAAAAACGGCGATAATGACACAGAGACGACCGAAGAAACAGGGACAGAAACAAAAGATCAAGCCGATTAACATGTTTTATAGCCCGGAAAGTAAAACTTTCTCACAAATTTTTCCTAATTTTGTCGATATTTCGTTCTTAAACAAAATACTTTTTTAACCAAAAAATCAACTCATGAAACGCATTGTTTTTCTTTTAATATTTTTAATGATTTCTGCTTCCGTGCTGCATGCACAGGGAAGGGATATCAGACGTGCAAACCGCCACCTCAACAGAGGTAACCTCGACCGTGCCCTGGAACATGCACAGGCAGCCATGGAATATGAAGAGGTACTGGAAGATGCAGAGATCTGGGTAATCAAGTCACAGCTCTTCATGGAAATCGCACTGACAGAAGAAGAAGAATACAAAGATCTTGTTGACAACCCTGTCGACAGGGCAGATGCTGCCATGCAAAGAGCTATCGAGCTTGATAAGGACAGAAACGAGTACATGCTGGAGATCCAGCAGGCAATGCTTCTTATGTCGGAACTTGTATTTAATGAGGGGGTACTGGCCTACGAAGATGAAGACTGGGGCAGCGCCAGCGGCTATTTCCTGAGAGCTTATGAAATAACCGAGCAGTTCGAATCCCAGGATACAACCATATTATACAATGCTGCCATATCTGCCGAACTTGCACAGGACTTTGATAAGGCCAGGACTCTGTACACAAGATTGCATGATATGGAATACGACGAGCCCTATCTTTACACGTCTCTGACTAATATCGCTATGCTGCAGGGAGATACGGTCGCTGCCAGGGAATTTGTACAGGAAGGAAGAGATATATATCCCGACAACCTGGATCTTATCTTTGCAGAAGCCAATATTCATATCTTTACAGGAGATACCGAGGAAGCTGAAAGAGTCCTCAATCTCGCCATAGACAGAGATCCCGATAATCCAGCCCTGCATTTTGCCTTCGCTGCCAATTACGATGCCATGGCACAGGATACGTTACGATACGACAGGGAAGAAAGGGAGTTTGCTTACCACGCCGCCATTGAGTCTTACGAAAGAGCCCTTGAGCTGGAGCCCGAGTATTTTGATGCCAAGTATAACCTGGGAGCTCTTTTCTTCAACCGCGGCCTTCAAATGCTGGAGGAGGCAGAGGAAGAACTGCGTGAAACCCAGGATTTCGCTGCTTACCAGGAGAGAGAGGAGAAGATCAAGGAAGTATGGCTGGA